>JAJYHY010000114.1 GCA_021784555.1 bacterium | reverse complement strand
AGCTTGGACCCTAGCCTGACTTCGTTTAGGGGTTAACGATAACGCCCGGGTTTTTGCACCCTCAAAAGTCGTAAGTCTTTGATTATCAACGACAGTTTTGACCAGCAATTGTGTAGGGACTATAATATGGAGATCCCGCGCTTCCCCTTTGACTCCCCCTCCGCTCCGCCCTATGCTCCCTCTCAGAAACCGAACACGATGTTTTTCCGCCGCAAGAACTCGCCCTCGGGCCGGGTGCTCCAACTGTTGGAGTCCTACCGCAACCCGCAAGGCCAGCCGCGCCAGCGCGTGGTGGTCTCGCTGGGTGACGCGGCCCTGGCCCAATCGGATTGGAAGAGTGTGGCGGCTGCGGTCGGCGCTGAGCTTTACGGCCAAAAGCCGCTGCTGGCACCGGAGCTTTGCCCCAAAGCCCAACAGTGGATCGATTCGATTACACGGCGCGTGATGCGGGAGGGACGCTGGCTGCCGTTGCGGCCAGTGCTCAATGATCCCCAAGCCGAGAGTCTGGAGGGGGTATTGGTGGATCAAGTGACTCACGGTCAGAGCGCGGTGCTGGGACCGGTTCTGTTGGCCAAACACGCTTGGGAGGCGTTGGGTTTGCCGGCCGCCTTGGGCGCCCTGGGTTTGAGTCCCCGGGAGCAGGCGTTGGCGGCCGCTTCGGTGATCAACCGGTTAGTGGAGCCATTGAGCGAGCACGCTCTCCGGGATTGGCTGCCGGGCACGGCGCTGCCCGAGTTGCTGGGGGAAGGAATCCTCAAAGGGGATCCCAATCGTTTCTATTATGTGAGCGACGCGTTGCTGCGCCGGCAAGTGAAGTTGGAGGCGCACTTGCGAGGTCAGCAGGTCCGGCTTTTTAATTACCCCCGCACGATCCTGCTCTACGATCTGACCAACACCCATTTTGAGGGGCAGGCGCGGCTCAATCCCAAGGCCAAGCGGGGCAAGAACAAGCAAGGCCGCAGTGATTGCCCGCAGGTGGTGGTGGGGATGGTGTATGACGAGCATGGGTTTGAATTGGCCCATCAGACCTTTGCGGGCAATCAATCTGACAGCACCAGTTTGGTGGCCATGGTGGAGAGCTTGCAGAAAGCCGCCGGCTACCCGCCGCCGTCAGCGGACTCGCTGCCACTGGGAACGCCGCCGGTCTTGGTGATTGTTGATGCGGGCGTCGCGACGGCAGCCAATGTGAAACTCCTGGCCAAGGCCCATTTTCATTATCTGGTCAACGACTCGCGGCGTGGACGCAAGAAGTGGCAAGCGGAGTTTGCCCAAGACGCGCTCTTCCAACCCGTGTCCGGGCGGGAGCACCAGAGCCAGGTGAGAATCCGTTCGCTGGACATCAAGAGCGGAGAACGGTTGGTCCTCTGCAAGAGCGAAGGACGGCGGGAGAAAGAATTGGCCATCCGCAGCGGGGCGGAAAAGAGGTTTCTGGAGGGCTTGGAAAAGTTGCACGCCCGGCTGCAGAAAGGGCGTCTGAGCGACGTGGTCAAAGCCCAGCGCGCCTTGGGCAGGCTGTTGGAGCGAGCGGCGCGGGTGCAGCGATTTTACCGGGTCGATTTGAAGGACGCAGGTGACCTGCGGGCCGGGCTCACCTGGGAGCGCAAGGACGGGGTTCGCGACGAGGAGGATTCCTTGCTGGGCTGTTACGTCTTGCGCACGGATCGTTCGCAACTGGACCAGGAGCGACTGTGGGAACTCTACATCCTGCTCAGCCGGGCGGAGGATGGCTTTTCCTGGTTGAAAGGCGACTTGGGATTGCGCCCCAATTTTCATCATCTGGAAGGCCGGGTGGACGCGCACATCTTCATCACCGTCCTGGCTTATCAACTGTTGCGCTACCTCACCTATACCCTCGAACAGAAAGGAGATCATCGCGACTGGCCCACCCTGCGACGCGTCTTGCAGACTCACTGCTACGCCACCCTCAATCTGCCAACCCGCAACGGGACGGTGGTCCATCTGCGCCAGGCCGGCGCGCCGGAGCGCTGCCACCAGGAAATCTATGAGAAGTTTGGCATCGATTGGAAACAACTGCCGAAGCGAAAAATCACCGCCGCCATGAATACGCCGGCGACTTTGTAGTGCCTAAAATGCCCGGCCGTTGAACACCAGCGACTTACAAATGCAAAAAACGAAGTTAGGCTAGCTTCGTGGACTTAGGATCCAACGTAACCACGGTTAGTCTCGACGGCGTGGCCTACGGCAATGGGCGGTTCATGGCCGCAGGCTATGCCGGGCGCGCCTTCGTCTCGGCGGACGGTGCTCAATGGGCGCCGGCCGGGAACACGGGCCTGCCAGCCGGCTTCGGTGTCGGAGCGGTGGCGTACGGGGCTGGCGCTTACGTGGCGGCCGATTACGACGGGAACATCGCGTCTTCAACGGACGGCATCAACTGGACGCGCAGGGTATCAAGGGCGACGCCCGGCTCTGTTTACGTCGGCCTTATCTACGCCGGCGGACGGTTGGTCTTCGTCGGCGGCGGGTCGAGCGGGGACGCCGTTGCGGCGAGCTCGACCAACGGGGTGGATTGGACGGTCGCGGACACCGGCTACCCGGGACGGCTAGACACGGTTGCCCACGGCAACGGGATATACGTGGCGGGCGGCGACGCGGTGCTCACTTCACCCGACGCCACCAATTGGACGGTCCAGTACTCCGGGGCGAGCGCGACGGTCCGCGGCCTCGCTTATGGCGACGGTCAATTCGTCGCCGTTGGCGACGGCCTGATCATGACCTCGCCCGACGGCGTAAGCTGGACGCCCGCCCGGACGGCCGCCGGCGCCGATTTAACGGCAGTCGGTTTCGGCCACGGGGCGTTCGTGGCGCTGGGTAAGCAAGGTCCTGTCTTGAATTCGACGAATGGCCTTGACTGGGTGACACACGACGTCGGCACGATGGGGTATCTGGGCGGCATCGCCTACGGCCATGGCACGTTTATTGTCGTGGGCGGGACGGGAACCATTCTGCAATCCGGGCAATTGCCCCTGGCTGGCTTGCGCCTCGGCCCGGTTGCAGCCGAACCCAACGGCAGGATCTCATTCGACGCGGCCGGACCGCCGGACGAGACCTGGACGATTCAGGCCTCGGAGAACTTGGTGGATTGGAGTTTCTTGGTCGATATGCCGGGCACGAACGGGACGGTGGAGGTTGTCGATCCCGGCGCGACAAGCTACAGCCGGCGGTTCTACCGGGGCTTTGGCTGGTGAGGAGGCCCAGGTTATGAAGTGCGGCGGCCATCGGCTCGGAATCTGGGCGGGGCTTCTGGCCATTGGATTTGGCCTGGGAGTCCTGGCCGGTCGCGGCCTTGCGCCCGGCGGGATGTCGGCCCCCGCGCGGGCGGACGCCTTCCGCAAACTCAGCCGCTCGCCGCCGGCAGCCTCGCGGCGAGGCGCCGCTCCCGCAGTTTCCGGCCTGTTCGCAGGCCCGGTTACGCCCGACGCGCTCGATGCCGCGATCTCCAGCGCCTGGGCGGCTGGCTCCGGGGCGGCGGGCGCCGAGGTGTTGCGGCAGTTGGCCGAGGCGATTAACCTTGCGGACATCCCTGGCTGCGCGCGGCCCTGTGGCGTGTCTCGTTTGAAGGCGCGAGGGGCATTCATTTATCCGCCAATTTTGGCCCATTTATCGCGGAACGCAATGCCCGGTTCAACGTGGGTTCGGAGGCAGACATGGGCCGCCGATTTGCGATTCGCGACCGGCGAGCGGCGCGACCCGGCGTTCCGTTCAACGGGCGTCCACCCGGTAATATGTTTGGGGCCTGCCGGCCAGCGCCCGGATGAACTGGAGCGCGCCGGCGCTCACAGCCGAGTTGGTCGCCACGGCGGACCACTCAACCAGGTTGGTCGAGGAGAGCAGACGATCATTGCAATAAACCGAAGAACAAAGAAGGTCGTCTTCATACTCCCTACAAAGGCCACAATCCCCTTTTATGTCAATCGTAAAAGAGGAACGCTCCCAGTTCCTCCGCCAGGATTCGCTTGGCCTCGGCGCCCGCTGTTGCCTCGTCCGGGAAGATGTCCTCACGCTCGTCTCCACGGCTCACCACGTGATAAATCGCCCCCACCAATCCATCAATCCCACAATCCATTCACCCGGCCCCACACCCCGCGCCTATTCGCCGATTCTTCCCTTCCGCGTATTCCGTGTATTCCGTGGTCCCCCTGGCGGTTTTGCGCGGGCCAGCGGGTCAATGGGGGGATGTCAGCGCGTTGACACCCAAATCCGGGACGGTTAGGCTTCCTCTTTTTTGGATGCATACTGATTATAAGAACACATTGAATCTGCCGCGGACGGATTTCCCCATGAAGGCGGAGCTTGTTCGCCGTGAGCCTGAACGGCTCCGGAAGTGGGAATCATCCGGCCTCTACCGCCGCGCCCAGGCGGCGCGGGCAGGAGCGCAAAAGTTTGTTTTGCACGATGGGCCGCCCTTTGCCAATGGCGACGTGCATATCGGCACGGCGCTGAACAAGATTTTAAAAGATTTTGTCGTCAGTTACAAACGGCTGCGTGGGTTCAACGCGCCCTACGTGCCGGGGTGGGATTGCCATGGATTGCCCATCGAGTTCAAAGTGGCCCAGGAATTGCGCAAGACGGGCCAGGAAGGGATTGGACCCGCGGCGTTGCGCAGCGCCTGCCGGGCGTATGCGTTGAAGTATATCGATGTCCAGCGCACCCAGTTCAAGCGGTTGGGCGTGCTTGGCGATTGGGAGAATCCGTACCTCACACTTAACAAGGAATACGAGGCGGCGGAGTTGGAGTTGTTTGCGGATTTGGTCGAAGCGGGCCTTGTGTATCGGGGAAAGAAGCCAGTGTATTGGAGCATCCCGTGCCGCACGGCACTGGCGGAAGCGGAGGTCGAGTACAAGGACCACGTCAGCCAGAGTGTTTACGTTAAGTTCCCGCTGGTGGGGCGTCCGGGGGTGTCGGTGGTGATCTGGACGACGACGCCCTGGACACTGCCGGCCAACCTGGCGGTGGCCTACAATTCCACTTTCAGCTATTCGCTGGTGCGCGTGGGGAAGGAACAATTCATCGTGTCGGCCCGGTTGCTGGGGCAGGTTGCCGAAAAGTGCGGCTGGGAGGGTTATGAAATGGTGAGAAGCCTGGACGGCGGCCACCTGCAGGAGCTGGAATACCAACATCCATTTTGCCGCCGCGCGGGCAGATTCTTTGCGGGCGATTCGTTCGTCGATAACGCCACCGGCACCGGCTTTGTCCACGTCGCCCCCGGTCATGGTCTGGAGGATTACCAACTCGGCTTGAAGAATGGCCTGCCGATTTATTCGCCGGTGGATGACGATGGCCGGTTCGCTCTTACGAACGACCTGCCGGCGGAGCAGCAGATGCCGGTGGAGTTGGTGGGCAAACCGATCCTTGAAAAGAATGGCCGTAGCGAGGCCAACGAAGCGGTGATGGAGCTGTTGCGGGCTAAAGGGGCGCTCCTGCGCCAGGAGGATTATCTCCACAGCTATCCGCATTGCTGGCGCAGCAAGACGCCCATCATCTTTCGGGCGATGGACCAATGGTTCATTGAAATTGACCACGTCCCCGGCCCGAATGCCCAGGCCCCCGCTGCTGAGCCGGCAGCCAATTCCTTCCGGAACCGCGCCCTGGCCGAGATCGAACGTGTCGCGTGGGTGCCGGACTGGGGCAAGAACCGGATTCAAGCGGCGGTCAGCGGCAGGCCGGACTGGTGCATCTCTCGCCAGCGGACGTGGGGCGTGCCGATACCGGCGTTCTTTGACCGCGATGGCCGGCCGATCCTTGACGCGCGCATCGTGCGCAATGCCGCCGGCCTGGTGCGCAGTGTCGGCTCCAACGCTTGGTTCGAAAAGACCGATGCCGAACTATGGAACCTGCTCAAGCCGGCGGATTGGGCCGGAGCGGAGGCGGTTAGGAAATCCAATGACACGCTCGACGTCTGGATCGATTCCGGTTCTTCGTCCCGGGCGGTCATCGCCACCCGTGAAGAGCTGCGCGGCGAAGACCAAGAGCCGTTTCATTGCCAGATGTACCTCGAAGGAAGTGATCAGCATCGGGGTTGGTTCCAGTCCTCGCTGCTGCTTTCCCTGGCGGCCAATGGGGCGGCGCCGTTTGACACAGTGCTGACGCATGGGTTCATGGTCGATGAGGATCGTCAAAAGATTTCCAAGAGCCGGCAGGGCCAGGGAGGGTACGAGAAGCCCCAGACCTCGGAGGCCTACATCAAGAAACATGGCGCCGACGTCATCCGCCTTTGGGTCGCCTCGCAGGATTATCGCAACGACCTCCTCGTCAGCGAAAAGCGCATCGAAAAGGTGGGCGAGACCTACCGTATCCTGCGGAACGCTTTGCGCTACCAGCTCTCAAACCTGTACGATTTCGACCCCGCCCGGGATATGGTTGCCGAAGACAGCTTGACGCCGTTGGACCGGTGGATACTCGATGAGTACTCGAAACTGGAGCAGGCAGTTATCAAGGCCTACGATGCTTTTGAATTCCACGTTGTCTATCAGAAGGTCAGCCAGTTCGTTGCCGTCGAACTCTCGGCCATCTATCACGACGTGGTCAAGGATCGGCTTTACACCGACCCAGCCAACTCACCCCGGCGCCGCTCCACCCAGACCGCTTTGCACCGCCTGGTGAATAGCCTTTGCAAGATGCTGGCGCCGCTACTGGCCTTCACCGCCGATGAGGCCTGGGAGCTCGTGCCGGGCAACGGTGGCAATTCCGTCCACTTGGTCGCCTGGCAGCCGGTGGAGTTTGCCATGGCGCCGGACGAACGCGCGACCTGGAGCCAGATGTTCGAACTTCGAGGCATGGCGTTGGCTGAACTGGAGAAGGCACGCCAGGCAAAGCAGGTCGGCAAGGCGCTCGAAGCCAGGGCCATCTTGAGAGGAACGGGACCCTTGGTCGAATGCGCCCGCGCCCACGCCGAATCCCTCCGCGAATTGCTCAATGTTTCACAACTGGAGGTCGCCTCGGGGAAGGAGGGGAAACCCCTGTTCGAGGTCGCAAAGGCCGATGGCGCCAAGTGCGCACGTTGCTGGCATTGGGAGACGGATGTCGGCGCGAACGCGGAGCACCCCACGATCTGCGGCCGGTGCGTGGAAGCGGTGAAAGCAAGCCAAAATGAGAGCCGCTCGACCCGCGCGCCAGACACCCCATAACCGCTTCCAAGCGATGCGCACGGAGTCCTCGACGTTGCCACTGCTTTCAGGTAAGCTCTAAGGGTTATGTCAGCGATACTGGAATTTCCGGAAGTGCGCCGGCGCGTTTCGCCTCTCTCGGTTGAAGAGTATCACCAGCTCGGAGAATTCAACGAGCGCGGCCGCCGCACCGAACTCATCCGGGGCATCATCATCGAAAAAACGTCCAAGTCAGCATTGCACGCCGCCCTTGGGAAACGTCTTTATGATTCCATTGCCCGATTGCTCCCCGCGGGATTCGTGGTAAGACGCGAGGACCCCCTGACTTTGGCTGATTCGGAACCGGAGCCGGACGTTGCAGTTGTGCGTGGCACGGAAGCGGAATTCTTTCAGGCGCATCCAACTACGGCGGAACTGGTCATCGAGGTGGCGGTTTCGAGCGCGGCACTCGACCGCGAAAATGCCTCGCTTTATGCCGAAGCGAGGGTGAAGGAGTATTGGATCGTGCTTGGCGCCGAGCGGCTGGTGGAAATCTATCGCCGGCCCGTGAATGGGCGCTACCAGGAAATGCGGGCTGCCGGGCCTGAGGAGACAATCAAATGTGGGAGCGTGCCCGGGGTGAAGATCCGGCTGGCGGGCTTGTTTGCCTGATATCGCAAGGGTTGCGGTTATGCTGAAGTTAGGAGTGAATATTGACCACGTCGCGACTTTGCGGGAAGCCCGCTATCGCGGGCGCGAGAATGGCGAACCGGACCCCGTAGCCGCCGCGCTGGCCTGCGAGGCGGCCGGGGCCCACGGCATTACCGCTCACCTGCGCGAGGACCGCCGGCATATCCAGGACCGCGACGCATGGAAACTGCGCGAGGTCGTCAAGACGCGCCTGAACCTGGAGATGGCCAGCACGCCGGAGATCGTCGGCATCGCCTTGAACCTCAAGCCGAACATTGTCTGCATCGTGCCGGAGCGGCGCCAGGAGGTGACGACCGAAGGTGGCCTCGACGTGGCGGGCAAGGTGGCGGCTCTGGAGGAGACGCGCAAACGGATGAACGACGCGGGCATTGAGGTCAGCTTGTTCATCGCGCCCGATCCGGCTCAGATTCAAGCCGCGGCGCGCACGGGCGCCCAGTTCATCGAGCTGCACACCGGCGCTTATGCGGAGGGTTTCGGCAGCCTGCAAGCCAGGGAGGCGCAACTGGAGCGCCTGATTACCGGCGCGCACCAGGCCCACTCGCTCGGCCTGAAGGTCAATGCCGGGCACGGATTGAATTACCGGAACCTGCCGTTCATCCACCGTGTCCCCCACTTGGTGGAGCTGAACATTGGCCACAGCATTATCAGCCGGGCGGTCAGCGTCGGCCTGGGTGCCGCCGTCACCGAGATGCTGAGATTGTTGCAGGGATACAGCGCAGACGTGGTGTAAGAGCCAATTTTAAAACAGGCTCTAAGCTCAGGGCCGCTGCTTGGCGGTGGGGCCGGCGAAGGTTTTCAAAACGAGCTGCGCCAGGGCGTTGACAACGAGCGTGACGCCGAGCAGGACCAGCCCCAACTCGAAAAGCGTGCTCAGGAAAACGGTGCCTGGCAGGGCCTCACCGAATTCATTGGCTATCTCGCTTGAAAGCGTCTGTCCGGAGCCGAAAAGCGAGGCCACGATCTGCGCAGAATTGCCAATGACCATCGTGACGGCCATGGTTTCTCCCAGCGCGCGTCCCAGACCCAGGATAACGGCGCCGAACAAGCCCCTCTTGGCGTAGCTGAGCACGGCGATGCGCGTGACTTCCCAGCGGGTGGCGCCCAAGGCGTAGGCGGCCTCGCGCTGGAGACCGGGAACGGAACGGAGGATTTCGCGCGAGACCGAAGTGACGATGGGAATGACCATGATGGCCAGAATCAGCCCTGCCGAGAGGGTGCAGTAGGGCGAGATGGCTCCACGAAAGATCGGCAGAAAACCTAACGCCGCCTGCAGGTGCGGATAGACGTGCTGGCCGAGCCAGGGCGCCATGACACTCAAGCCCCAGAAACCCAGAATCACGCTGGGCACCGCCGCCAGCAGCTCAATCAACGTGATGACCGGCTGCCTGAGCCAGGGCGGCGCCAGCTCCGTCAGGAACAGCGCGGCGGCAATGCTAATCGGCACCGCGATGAGCAACGCAATCGCCGAGGACACCAGCGTCCCATAAATGAACGGCAGGGCGCCGAATTCCTGCCGGCGCGGGTCCCAATCCGTGCTGACGAGAAAATGCCAGCCGAACCGGCTCATCGCCTCGCGCGAGCCCACGGCGAGCTGCCAGCCGATGGCGCCGATGAGGGCGAAAACGGCCAGCGCCATGACCAGTGTCAGCCATTTGAAGACGTGGTCGCCCACGGCGGCGCCACCGCGCTTGGGTCTCCATGAGCCGGGCCGGATGGGAGCTGTTTCAGACACGAATTACAGTAACTAGAAGGTGATGGTATCCAGCAGCTTTAACTCGCGGTCCTGGACGTTCTTGGGCAAGGGTGCGTAATCGAGTTGGGGGGAGATGTCTTGTCCCTCTGTAATGGCCCACTTGAGAAAGGCGACCAGTTTCTTGCCGCGCTGGGCGTTTTGCTGGTGCTGATAAACGATTACCCAGCTCACGCCGGCAATGGGATAGGCGTTTGTGCCGGGAGGATTCACCATTGAAAACCTGAAATCGGCCGGGATGTGCGCGGTGGCCAGAGCGGAACTGACCGAGTCCGGGGAGGGGGCGATATAGTTGCCGGAGGCGTTTTTTACTTCAGCATAAGGCATGTGGTTTTGAATGGCATAAGCCAGTTCGACATAGCAGATGGAGCCGGGCAACTGGCGGACATAACCGGAAACGCCTTCGCTGCCCTTGCCCCCCTGTTCGTCGGCGGGCCATTTGACGGAGACGGCCTTGCCGATCTGGGACGCCCACCGCGGACTGACGCTGGAGAGATAGTCCGTAAAGATGTAAGTCGTGCCGCTGCCCTCGGTTCGATGCACCGGGATGACGTCCTGGTTTGGCAACTGAACTCCGGGATTTTGCGCGGCAATGGCCGGGTCGTTCCATTTCTTGATCTTGCGCAGGAAAATATCCGCAATGGTCGGGCCGTCGAGCTTGAGTTTGGGATTGCCCGGGAGGTTATAGGCAATGGCCACTCCGCCGGCCACAATGGGAATGTGGAGGATCTTGCCCGGGGCACCGGCCATGGCTTGATCGGTCATTGGGGCGTCGGAGGCGCCGAAATCCACCGTCTGGTTGAGCAAGTCACGCTGGCCTCCGCCCGAACCAATAGAGTCATAGTTGAATTGAGCCGTGGGGTCCACCTTCGCCTGATAGACCGCAAACCACTTGGTGAAGGCGGGATAATCAAAGGTTGAGCCGGCCCCATTGACAAGCACTGGGGCCTTGGAGTTCTGCTGTTTGGAGGGCGAACAGCCGGCGAGCGCCAAGACGGCACTCACGGCCAGAAGCTTCACAATGATATTCTTCATGAGAGATCCTTTGTTGTTTTGGTAAATAGGGTCGGATTGGTTTGGGTCTCAGAATCTTAAGGTGAGATCTAACTGAAGCAGATGGTAATTTCGGATCGGGTTAAGAATCGGCAGATCGGGGTTATTGCCGCCGGTGCCCAAGGCCTCATTGATGCGGTTCGCGTACGCGTAAGTGAATGTGCCGATGAGGCTATCGGTCACGCCATACTGGATCCCCGCGGCGACCCCTTCCAGGTTGGCGCGACCCTCGAACAGATCGGAATCTATTAAGTTAACATCGACCGCATATTGTTCAATATGTTGCCAATAAGCGCGGACATCCCATGTATGCTTGAAAGTGTGGCCCTGGCGTCCATGACCGAAATCGCCGAAGCCAAGCCCGAACTGGCAGGCCATGTTTTCGCCGGTGAAGGGGTGGGGCAGGGCAACGGAACTGCCCTGGGTGGCGGCAAAGGCCGCATCGGCCCGGTCTTGACCATAGAAATTATAGGCAAAATCGCCGAAAGCGCGCGCATTATAGCCGCCAACCTTGACGTTGAACTGCGCGGGGACCTCCAAGACCAGGAGATCGTTGATGCCATTCTGGTTGACGGCCGGAGCGTTGTTTGGGTTCAACCCCGCCAGACCCTCGCCGGTATAGGGCTGGTTGAGGCCATGCTTCGAACCGGTTCCCGTGTAATTGTAGAGGACCGGGGCAACTTTCACTGACGTGTTCTTGGGCAGCTTTGCGTCCGCCCCCACCTGCCACCCCAATAGGAAGGTGTCACTCGAGGGCGTTGCCAGGTCCGGGTCCGTGTCCTGGTAAAGGAATTGGCCGAAGTTTGCAAACAGCCCCACCGGCCCTACGGGATATCGGAATTCTTCAACGGCCCCCTCCGGGTTGATGTCGCCGTCCCAAATCATCGAGGTGACGTAGAGCGGCATCGGCATCCTGCCCACGGTCATTTCATACCAATCCGTGGGCCGCCAGCCAATGTAGGCCTGGCCCAGGTTGATGCCGTCGCTGTTCTTCGCCGAGGGGGTCGGGTTGCTGTCGTCGCCGAAGGTGACCCAGGTCGAGCGTGGGTTGGTGGAGGTCTCGAGACGCAACCCATAATAGAACTTGTCGAACAGGTCGCCCCGGATGCCGATGCGAACGGCGTAGCGGAACCGCTCGCGCATGTAGGTGTCCTCCGAGGAGCCCGACCCCGGCGCGTTCTCCGCGCCGCGGTACTCATAGCGCAGGCGCACGTCCCCAAAAAGGGTGATGCTCTTGAAGGCATTGTTGATCGTCCATTTTAGCGGATGGAGCTTATGGACCTCATTGGTCTCAGCCGACTCGGCCGCCAGATCCTTGGCCTCCTGCTCGGTCAGGATGCCTTTCTGCACCAGTTTCCGAATCAGCGCCTCAGCCGTTTGGCCGCGTGCGGTTATTGCCGGGCCGGCCAGGGCCAGAATGAAAACCATCCCCAAAGTATAGACAGTATTGTTGTTCATTACGGTAAACTGCTCTGAACGATCCGCTGCTTTGCAGTCAGCGTGATCGATGCCCACGGGTCGGCGCCCTTACGTCGTTCGAACCGACGCCCGCCAACACCTGCATCCTGCGACACCAATGTTACGAATGCGACACGGATTTGTTACGATTACGTTACAAACCGGCAGGTTGGCGGCGCGGGTCTGGACCGAAAGCTCATGCATACGCACGAAAAATCCGTCCAGCGTACTCAGGGCGCCGGCTGTGGTCGGCAGGTCCGCGCGTCTGGCGGCGATTCCCATTTTGGTTCTGTTCGCAATCATCGCTTCTCCTGATCCAGCGAGCGAGTGATTAGGCTCGGGTTGGACCCCCTCCGCAGGCGGCGTTCCCGAAGCAGAACGGCCAGAGCCCCCACGCCTCCCACCAGCAGCAGCCCGCCAAAGCCAAGACGCCAGAGCACAGATCTTGATGCCGGGGACGAAACCTGCGCCAAGGGGGCGGACACTGCTTTGGGCGGCATCGAGTGACGAGACAGCGCGACGCCCGCAGCTTGAGTCGCCGCGGTGGCTTTGGTCGGATGCACCGGAGGGGTCAAGCCTCCATATTGCCCACCGGACGTCCTGGCGATATCGCTTGCTGACGGATTCGATTGGGCTGGCGGAGAGGGCAGAGGGTGTGGAGAGGCGGGCGGAATAAGAGGCTCCGCCACGTGCCCGGCAGCCGGCGGAGTTGTGGCCGTACCGGCCGGATGCATCCCTGTGCGGTTGCTGACGTGTGGCCTCACGTGTTCGGTGCCCTCGCCAGCGGTCAAGCTCTCAAGCTTCTTTGCGCTCTTTGCGCTCTTTGCGGCCACCTCCATCGGGGGCGGCGAAGGCTCCCCGTGGCTCAGGGCGGCCTTGACGGGCAACTGTTCAGGCGGCGGCAGGGGAGCTGCGGGCGAGTCCGTCCGCGGTTGAGCGGGGGCGGACGGGCGGACAGGGACGCTTGCGCTCCCGGCCTGTCTGCCGAGGGTCTCCACCTGGGCCGTTTTGTCCGCCGCTTCCCGATTCGCGCTCTCCTTCGCAGCGGCCTCGGTGGGCTCGGCGGTCCTTCCGACTTTGACGGCCACCTCGGCAGGCAAGGGCGGCAGCTCGATATTCCACGGCGCCGGACTGACCGCGTAACTAATGATGCGCCCGCGCCTGGCGCGCAAGACGGTCACAAAAGGCATCCTGGCCTGCTGTTGCTGCTCGCGCCAGGCCATATAGACCCCGTTGATTTGCGGGTCAAAGGGCGTGCCGTGCAGGTCCTCGCCCCCATCAGAGATGATAATCACCGTAATAACGTCAGATTCCCTGACAATCCGTTTCATGACCGGGACAACCTCGTCCAGGTCGGCCTGATGCTGATATTTCTGGGCGGCATAGAACCTGAGGATGTTTGTTGCAACCTGCCTTCGTCGTTCGCCGGACCAGACTTGAAGCGGGAGCTGACCCGCGTGCAGGTGTTCGCCGAAGGTCCACACCCCGATGGTGTCGCCGGGCCGCAACTGGCCCTGAAGGCCTGAGCCGAGCAGGGCCTGGAGAGTCTGGAGCGAGGCGGGGGCCCGCTCCTGCATGGCGGCGGCGGTATCGAGAATCAACAGCCAGCGGTTCGGGACGGGCGCGCCGGCGTTGGGTGCAGCGGAGAGCGGATGGTCCTGTGAGACGGCCGCCAGCAGAACGCAAACCAGCGGCAGGCGTCCGAGCAGACCGTGGCGGCGGGCCCTCAAACCGCAGAGACCTCGCCGGAATGCTGCTGAGATGAGTCTCGACATGTATATTGTAGGTTTATGGCTTTCGTTTTGGCATCAACTTACAGTTTTCAATTCTTGATTCTCAATTCTCAATTCTTGAACTGGCAACAACCTGCGCTCAGAGTCAACGACTTTGTCAACCGCCGTGTGCTGTTCCCCCGGTTGCGGCCCTGGATCAACTATGCCGTTCCCAGGGAACCAATCCGGCGCCCCGAGCGGGGGGCGCATCTTGAAAGTACCACCGTGTGGGGCGGGAATAAATCCGAAACAGGAAATTCGAAACTCGAAACAAATCCGAAGGGAGCAATGAGGAAATGACCAAAACGCCGAGGCTGTGGCCGTTTTGAGCCTTGGGTCATTGGAATTTTTGAATTTGTTTCGGATTTCGGATTTCGGATTTCGGATTTGGCCGGATCGGGACCCGTGGTGGTACAGTAAAGATGCGCACCCGAGCGCGTGGCTGAGCAGTTCCTCGTTGCGAAGATTTTCGATAGTGTTATGTTAAACATTATTTCATCGAATCTGCTCCAGCACCGCCGCGGGCGGACCGGGGAGACGTGCGGCGTGAGCTCAGGTTCATTAGTGGTTTTTCGCCGGTGCTCTTATGATATCTGTCCAGAAGCAGTTGGTGGCGCGGAAAGGGCCGCGGGAGCGGTTTCAGCCAGGGGCTTCACGTCTAACGAGCATCGTTAGCGCCAGCCGCGTCGGCATGGGGGTTCCGAATTTGCTCCTGGCGGGCATCCTCGGATGGGCGGCCTCGGCGTACGGGTTGGGCATCGACTTTAACCGCGATGTGAGGCCAATCCTCTCGGAGAATTGCTTCGTCTGTCACGGCCCTGGGAAAGAGGACCGGAAGGCCGGGTTGCGGCTGGACGTGCGGGAAAATGCCCTCCGGCACGGGGCCATTGTCCCCGGCGACCCCGCCAAGAGCAAACTCATCCAGCACATCTTTTCGACCGACCCCAAGGTCATCATGCCGCCGCCGGAAACGAACAAGACCTTGAGCCAGGCGGATAAGGAGACCTTGCGGGCGTGGATAGCGGCCGGGGCGAAATACGAGCCGTATTGGGCCTACGTCGAGCCGAAACGCGCAACCCCGCCCCAGGTCAAAGACGCCGGCTGGGTGCGGAACCCCATCGACGCCTTTATCCTGCACAAGCTCGAGCAGAAAGGCATTCACCCCTCGCCCGAGGCGGACAAGGCAACCCTGCTGCGCCGGTTAAGCCTGGACCTCGTCGGTCTGCCGCCCACGCCCGAAGAGGTGCGCGCGTTTGAGGCGGACACGAGTCCGGGCGCCTACGAGCGCCAGGTGGACCGGTTGCTGGCTTCGCCGCATTTTGGCGAAAGGATGGCGGTGCCGTGGCTGGATGTCGTGCGGTTTGCGGATACAGTGGGCTATCACGGCGACCAGAACATCAACATCTTTCCGTACCGCGACTACGTCATTAACTCCTTCAACAGCGACAAGCCCTTCGACCAATTCACCATCGAGCAATTGGCTGGCGACCTAATTCCGCACCCGACCACCGAATCGCGCATTGCCACCGGTTTCAACCGCCTGAACATGGTCACCCGCGAGGGTGGCGCCCAGCCCAAGGAATACCTGGCCAAATACGCCGCCGACCGGGTGCGGACAGTTTCGATGGCGTGGCTGGGCTCAACCATGGGTTGCGCCGAATGCCACGACCACAAGTTCGATCCCTTCACCTCGAAGGACTTCTACCGGATGGAGGCCTTCTTCGCCGACATCAAGCAGTGGGGGGTGTATGCCGATTACGGTTATACGCCCAATCCGGCGCTCAAAGGCATTGGCAACGACGATCCCTTCCCGCCGGAGATGCTGGTCAAAAGCCCTTACCTGGAGCGGCGGATTAAGAAACTGGACATCAAAGCGCTGGCCCTTTACGAGCAGGCGGCGGCAAAGCTCAAGACCGATAAGCCCCAGTGCGACGCGTTCGAGGAGTGGCGCAATTCGAGCCTGGCATTTCTGAAGAAACATCCAAGCGGTTGGGCAACACCGGCTCCCGCGGTCACGATCCAGACCAAGAAACCCGATGCGGCGGCCCAGACCAACCTCACCGTCCGGGCGGACGAAACGGTCTGGTTGGGGCGAAAACCGAGGAAGCGCGTGCGGTTCGAATTGCCGCTGGAGAACGAGCGGATTGCCGCCATCCGGCTGGAGATTGCTCTGCGCGAGAAGCCTGCAGCCAAGGCCGGAGATGCCCCGGAGAGAGAGGGCGGGTCTATCAGGCTGTCGGCGAAGTTGAAATCAGCCGGCGGCGGCAATAACGGCCTGTCGTTCTCTTTCGCCGACGCGGATCACAAGAAGGAACGCTACTCGAATGGTTCACCAATCCTGGGCGTGGCGGAGGTATGGCTCCTTTCGACCGGCTATGGACATGAGAGGGCCGTCTGGCTGCTGGATGAGCCGGTGCAGGCAAAGCCGGGAGACACCCTGGAGCTGGATTTCGGCGATTTGCCGGTCGCTTCCGCGCGGGTCTCCGTTTCGCCCTTTGCCGCGCCGGATGCGCTCGGTTCCGGGATAGGCACGCCTTTGCTCGCCGCCCTCGAAAATAAGAGCGACCCCCTCAATTGCGACGATGCGCTGGCCGGCCGCACCTATCTTTTCAGCACGGTTTGGAATCGAGACTTGGTGGCCCAGGCGCGCAAGCTCCAGCATCAGATCGGCGAATGCCACCATGGCTGGGCCTACACGCTGGTGACCATCGCGCGGAAGAAACCGCGCATCACCCGCCTGCTGCCCCGCGGCAATTGGCAGGATGACAGCGGCGAAATCCTGCAGCCGGGCGTGCCCCATTTTCTGCCGCAGATCCCCAATCCAACGGGACGGCGGCTGACGCGGCTGGACCTGGCGCGCTGGCTGGTTTCCACCAACAATCCGTTGACCGCGCGCGCCGTGGTGAACCGGATCTGGAAGCAGTTTTTCGGCACCGGCATTTCGGCGGACCTCGATGATCTCGGCGGCCAGGGAGAGTGGCCGAGCCATCCGAAATTGCTGGACTGGCTGGCGTGCGAATTCATGCACCCGGAGTATGTGGGCCATTCGCCTTTTCAGCATCCGGCGCCGCATGACTGGGATATCAAACACATCGTGAAGCTCATGGTCATGTCCGCAACCTATCGCCAAAGCTCGATGCCGCGTCCGGAGCTTAAGGACATCGACCCCAACAACCGCTTGCTGGCGCGCCAATCCCCGCGCCGCCTCGCCGCCGAATTCGTTCGCGATAATGCCCTGTTCATCTCCGGCCTGCTCAACGAGGACATGGGCGGGCCGAGCATCTTTCCTTACCAGCCCGCCGGCTACTATTCCAACCTCCAGTTCCCCAGCCGGGTTTATCATGCTGACCAGGACCAGCGCCAATACCGTCGCGGCGTCTATATCCATTGGCAGCGCACCTTTCTCCAGCCCATGTTGGCTAACTTCGACGCCCCTTCGCGCGAGGAATGCACCGCCAACCGCATCGTCTCCAACACCCCGCAGCAGGCGCTGACCTTGCTCAACGACCCGACCTTTGTCGAGGCCTCGCGCGTCTGGGCGGCGCGGCTGCTGGCCCCTCCGGCCGAATCAGACGAGCAACGGCTCGACCACGCCTTCATGGGCGCCGTGGCCCGCGGCCCAACCCAAAGGGAGAAGCAGTCGCTGCTGCAATTCCTGGCCGTCGTTCGCACCACCTACGACCAATCTCCTGGCGACGCTGTCCAACTGCTGCACGAAGGCCTGGCCCCGATGCCCAAGAAGGAAAACCCAAGTCAAGTGGCCGCCTGGACGCAGGTCTGCCGCGTCATCCTGAACTTGCATGAAACCATCACTCGTTATTGACGGGGTCACATCTCAACATTTGACAATCGGCCCTCCTGCGACGGCTGTGCGTGGCACAACCTCGCAGTGTCAAATGTTGAGATGTGACCCCAACTATTGTTATCACTATGTCACCTTTCTTTGACGAACGCGCCTTCCAGCTCAGCCTTAACCGCCGCAGCTTTCTAACCAAGGCCGCTTACGGCCTGGGGGGCATCGCCTTGGCCTGCCTGCTCAACCCCTCGGCGGCGGTTGCCGACGCTATTCACGACCCGCCGGAGTCCGAGCGGTGGCGCGGGATTATCAACCCGCCCAATTTTCCGCCGCGCGCCAAGCGGGTCATCCACCTCTACATGGCGGGCGGGCCCTCCCACCTGGAGAGTTTCGATTACAAGCCGGAATTGAAGAAGATCGACGGCCAGCCTTTTCCCGCCTCCTATACGCGCGGCCAGCAACTGGCCCAGTTGCAAGGGGCGGTGCTCAAGGCGCGCGGGCCGTTCGCCACATTCCGCCGTTACGGCAATTCCGGCCAGCAGATAGCGGACATCTTCCCCAACATCGCCTCCATCGCCGATGACATCTGCATCGTCCGCTCCCTGCACACCGAGCAGATCAACCACGACCCCGCCCACACCTTCATGAACACCGGCACCCGCATCAAGGGCCGTCCCAGCATGGGTTCCTGGATGCTCTACGGCTTGGGCGCCGACACCGAAGATCTGCCCGGCTTCGTCGTGTTCACCTCCGCCGGCAAAACCGGCCAGCAGCCGGTCTCCGCCCGCCAATGGTCCAGCGGTTTCCTGCCCAGCCGCTTTCAGGGCATCCTCTTTCAATCCAAGGGCGACCCGGTTCAGTACGTCGGCAACCCGGAGGGCGTCTGCCAGAGCACCCAGCGCCAGGTCATCGAGGAAATCAACCGCCTCAACGGCATGCTCCAACAGGAGCGGATGGACCCCGAAATCGAGACGCGCATTGCCCAATACGAGATGGCCTTCCGGATGCAAAGCTCGGTGCCGGAACTGACCGACCTCAAATCCGAGCCGCAGCACATCCTGGACATGTACGGCGTGAAACATCCAGGCGACGGTACCTTCGCCTCAAATTGTCTTCTGGCCCGGCGCTTGGCGGAACGCGGCGTGCGCTTTATCCAGCTCTATCACCGCGCCTGGGACCACCACAGCGATATCGCGCACGACATGCCCCTCGCCGCCCAGGACGTGGACCAGGCCTCCGCCGCCCTCGTTAAAGACCTCAAGCAGCGCGGCATGCTCGACGAGACCCTGATTATCTGGGGCGGCGAATTCGGGCGCACGCCGATGGGCCAGGGTTCCGGACGGGACCATCACATCAATGCCTTTTCAATCTGGATGGCCGGCGGCGGTGTCCGGGGCGGGCTGACATGGGGAAGCACCGATGAGCTGGGCTACCGCTATATCGACGACAACCAGAAGATGCACGTCCATGACCTGCACGCTACGATGCTCTACCTCTGCGGCATCGACCACAAACGCCTCACCTATCGCTACCAGGGCCGAGACTTCCGCCTCACCGATGTCGCCGGCGAAATCGCCCACGGGATTGTCACCTGATCGGGCCACATCTCAACATTTGATTCCAAGCAATTGGGCCGCGCGGTTTTCAACGTGCTCAATGGCCAGTATCTTGAGCCGTGGCGCGAGCGCTGTTTTGGGCGGCTGTCCGCGTGAGTGCCGCGGCCTTGACACGACGGAGCAGAGAGGAGACATTCGTTTAGCCTCCCCGGCTTTTGAAGAGGATTTGGGGGAGGGTAACGGGAAAGGAACCAACGTTATGAAACGGCATTTGGCAGAAAGAGGAATGATCGGGTGTGCATTGGTGGGGGTCCTGGTGGGGCTCACGGGTGGCGCGGAGGGCGCTACAGGTTCGCACTCCAGCCCTTCCACGCCCGCTCCGGCGGTCTCGTCGAGCCAGACCGATGCGCCGGCCCTTGTTGCTCAACCAGGTCGCGGTTCGGTGTCCAGCCCGGGCCAAGCGACCATCGCCAAACGCGGGAGCGCAGAGGCGCCATCCGCCGTTGTTCAAACGGGAGTGCGGGAGCTGCTCAGGATGGCGCAGGGGGGCGTGTCCCCGGCGGTGCTCAAGGCCTATGTCGAGAATTCCACGATGCTCCACCCACCCACCTCGGCGGATTTGGTTGCGCTGAAGGACCACGGGGTCAGCGACGAGATAGCGACCGCGTTTATCAAGCGGGCCGCTGAACTGGAAAAGAGCCGGGAGGCGACACTAGCCGCCTCATCGGTGGTTCCGGCAAATGGCGGCGCTGTTGCCGCCCGGGCTGGCGGGGGACGATTTCCGGGTGGTTTGGATCCCGAAAGCTACGATTTCTGGTGGTACAACTACGCGTATCCGAGAACCCTGGCCAGCGCCAATGCGACGCTGCTTTCCTCCATCGCCCCCTACACGCCCTTTGGATTTGGGGGTTATCCACTGACGCCCTACGGCCCTTATGGTTTTGACCGTTTCGGCTTTGAGCCGTTCGGCTTTGTTTCCGGACGGGCGCCATTTGCTTCCTTTTCGTTTAGAGGCTTTCCTGAGCAGCATTTCGCCGGGCGCCACTTTGGCGCCCATGGTGGCGGAGGATTTCACAGGCATTTTCGCTCACCAGGGGCGTTCGGGTTTTGAGTCAGCTCCCCGCTCCGGTCTTGTCGATAATCCGCCTGCCGGTAATGAAGCCGCCGGTGTAAATGCCATAAGGGAAACCGCCGGTGGGCTGATTCGGGGGATAGGCGAATTGGAAGTGGCCGTGGAAGCTTTCGCTGAGGAGGGCGCCGTTGGGGCGGAAGGTCTGGTGCTCGATTCCGAAGATGGAGCCGATGGCTGAACTGTGGTATTCATCGATAATAAAGGCGTGGCGGACGTTGAGATGGCCATTGCTGACCTGGGTCATCAGGGAGCTGGTGAATGAAACATCAGGCATTTGCAGATAATCCACATCGACCTGGCCGCCGCCGGTCGCTTTATCGACCACGGCGGTGTCGTAGGCATCCACCCGGTACACCAGCACCAGGGTGTTTGGGCTCACCCCCTCCCTCTGCGCGACGATATTGATAACATCGGTGGATGTGAATGGTCTGGCGGCGAGGTGTCCGGCGCTGTTGGTGTAGTAAAGCGTGCCGATCCAGATGAGCTGGAACTGGTCGTGCGCGCGGCATGTCATGGGTCCAAGCAAACCGAGGGCGGCTATTACTGCTAGAATACTTCGTCTCATAGATACTTGTTTCTACTCCTTTTTGTGCGGCCATTTTTGCATGGCACGATAAGAACGCCGCGCCTCCGCAGCCATAGGGTGATTTGCCCGAAACGTCTCCCTGAAGGCCGGGTTGGATGCACCACGGCGCCGGAGTGGAATGGCGCAGTTTACTGGCTGCAGAAGAGGTTGAACAGGGCACGCCGCTGAGGAAGCGGCACAGCATGTGAATGGCGGCATTGGGGGGCGGGCGTTGGCTCACCTCTCGATCCGAAGATTCAGACGGCCTTCGGGTTCCGGGCTCGGCAATGCCGGAGCCGGCGTCACTTTGGGCAACAGGAACGCCAAGAAGGCGGCCAGGAGCATGGCGAAGCCCAGCACGTTGAAGGAAACCGCCGTGCTGTGGTACTTCGTGGCGAGCCAGCCGGCGATGTAAGGGCCGGCGAAGCCGCCCAGGTTGCCGACGGCGTTGACCAGGCCGATGACGGGCCCCACGGCGTTGCGCGGGAAGATCTCGCTGGGAATGGACCAGAAGGGGGCCATGGCGGCAAAGGGACCGGGAATCGCCAGGCACAGCAGCGCGTAGGAGAGCCAGAAATAGCGGCTCAGGACCACGCTCAACACCAGGCTCACCCCGCTGAGGATGTACACGGCCGCGACGTGCCCCCGGCGCTCGCCAGTCTTGTCTGAATGCCAGGAATTGAGCACCATAATGACGGCGGTAACGGCATAAGGAACGGCGAACAGGATTCCATACTCCAGCGCGGTGAATCCCTGCCCCTTCAACCCAACCGTGAAAAAGGTCATGCAGCCGTAGGCCTCACAGTTGTGCAGGAAATAGATCCCCAGCATGACATACACCGTCGGCCCCCGGAGCTGGGCCAGCCAGGAGAGCTTCTTCGCCGGTTCCAGCGCCGCCGCTTCCTTTCGCAGGGTGCTCTCCAGGTAATCTCGCTCCTCGGTGGAGATCCATTTGGCGTCCCTCGGCCGGTCACGGATAATGAACCACCACAGTGGAAGCCACAGGAACGGAAGCACGCCTTCAAACATGAGCATCTTGTGCCACCCGTAGGCCCCAAGGAGCCAGCCGGTAAACGGGGCCGAAGCGACGACTGCCAGTGGTTGACACAGGTTCCAGTAGGCGTTGGCGCGCGCGCGTTCATGCCGGGGAAACCAGTTGGCCAGCAGGACCAGGGTGGCCGGGAACACTCCGCTCTCGGCCACACCGAGCAGGAACCGCATGACTTCGAATTGCCTGAAGGTGCGCGAGAGGCCGCAGCCAACCGCGCACACTCCCCAAAGGACCAGGAAGATGCTGATGACCTTTCGCGCGCTCCAGCGCGAGGCCAGGTAACCACCCGGGATTTGGAGCAGCAGATAGCCGAAGAAGAAGATGCCCGCGGCCTCTCCCTTGAGCCGATCATCCATGAAGAGGTCTTTCATCATGGTCGAAATCTTGGGGTCAAGGGCCAGCGAGACGTTGGTCCGATCCACGTAGGAGATGGTGTACATGATCAGAGCAACGGGAATGATGCGCAACCAGCGTTGTTGTTTCATATACGGCTTCTCAAGAGTGCGCAGGCATTGCCGGCCGCGCGGCCTCACGCGGAGCGAACCGTCTCGTTGCGCGCGGACACGCGCCTCAGTGCCATTCCAGCAGGTGGCCGATGTGCCAGGTCAAAAACGCCAGCGTCCAGACTAGAATGCCCATAGACAGCCATTGGAACAAGGGCCATTTCCAGGAATCTGTCTCGCGCACCAAGACGCCAGCAGGCGCGTGGCGCTTGCCATGACTTGCTAATCGGAACCGGTAGTAATTATAGTACGGCATGATTTTGCTTCGTTTTCCA
>JAJYHY010000509.1 GCA_021784555.1 bacterium | reverse complement strand
CAGCTCCAATTGGGAAGGTCGGTAAAGGTTGGTGACTTCCTCCGCCACTTGCGCCTGGATTTGAGGGCGCGCCAGGTATGTGACGCTGGGAAGGTTTTGCGGTTGATTTTCCAGCTTGCGAATCACGTCGAACGCGATCTGCGCATCCTTCTGGTCCTGCGGTGTGGTGAACACTGGGGCGTCGGCTGCTTCGGGAATCAACGTGCTCGTCGTGATCTGCTCAGGCTGCAGGCCCAACTTGTTAGCCAACTGCGGTTGCGAAACCACAGTCACGGTCGTCTTACCAAGTTGATCTGGTTCCAAAATCACCTGCTGCAACTGGATAGCTGAATCTGGCTTCTTCGCCTCGTCCACAATCTCTTGAAACCGGTCGTGGGCGACGATGTTCAGCCGGTCCACGGATTTCACGCCTGTACGTTTGCCATACGGCAGGCGCAAGCCCCGCCCGATGGACTGCTCGATCAAGGTACGAGCATTCGCCGCCCGCAACGGGACGATAGTGTATAGGTTCGTCACGTCCCAGCCTTCCTTCAGCATGTTGACGTGAATGACGATTTCGGTGGGCTCGTCGGTATGCTCCACCTTCAATAGGCGCTCGACCATTTCGTCCTCTTCCGCACCGGTCTTGCTCGAATCTACCTGGATGACTTTCGTCTTGTAACGGCCTTCGAAAAATGCGTCCGACTGGATCAATTGCGTCAAGTGCCCCGCGTGCGTCGTGTCGCGTGCGATGACGAGGAGGAACGGCTTGACGATTGGTTGTTCACTTTCGCGCGCGTATGTCTCCAATTCCACCTTCACGCTTTCGTGCAATCGGATGCCATCCTCCAGTTTCATCCGCTCGATGGCTTCTGGCGTCATGCCGGCGGGATTGAAGTTCTTGCGCGTGATGACCGCAGGCTCCTTCACGAAGCCATCCGCCATAGCTCTCCCGAGCGGGTAATCGAAAATGACGTTCTTGAATTTGACCGGCCCCTTGGTTGTCTCCACCAGCGGCGTAGCGGTGAGTTCCAATCCGAGCACAGGCTTTAATTCGTTGATCGCTCGCACGCCCGCCGACGCTCGGTAGCGATGCGACTCGTCCATAATGAGGACGAGGTCGGACAATCCGGCCAGATATTCAAAATAGCTCTCCCCGATGTACTCGGAGAGCCGTTTGATACGCGGCGATTTTCCGCCGCGGACTTCGGAGTTGATCTTAGAGATGTTGAAGATGTTCACTTTGCAGCGAAGCACAAGGTCAAACAGCGTGCCCGCCTTTGCCTCGTAGTTGTCGCCGGTGATGATTTCGGGCGCGTCTGTCGCAAACTCGGCGATCCCCTTGAAGACATACTTCGGGGTGTTCGGAGTGAAGTCGGTAATCAGCTTGTTGTAGATCGTGAGGTTGGGAGCCATCACGAAAAAGTTGTTGATGCCATGGGCGAGGTGGAGATAACTGATGAAGGCGCCCATAAGGCGTGTCTTGCCCACGCCCGTGGCCAAGGCGAAACAGAGCGAAGGAAACTCGCGCTCGAAATCCGTAACAGTTGGAAACTCGCTCTGAATAGTCGCAATTGCATCTTGCAAATTCACGGACTTGTGCGGCGGAACAATTTCCGTTATGCGGTCGAGAATTTCGAGCGACCGGCGCTGGGGCGGGCGCAAGCTTAAGCGGCCGGCGATAGCATTGACGTGCCGGTTCATTTGCTCGCCTCCACGCCAAAGAGTGCTTGCTGCCCGCGCTTGTCCGCTTTGGGCCGGGTTGGAGCCGCCTCGGGCAGGTTCTCCACCTTCAGGCTGTAGTCATCGTGGCCCCACTCGCAGCGAGCGAGGACGGCCTTTGGGATCTTTCTCACCGTCAGGTTGGGGAAACGCTCTGAGATGTTGTGAGGAGCGCGGAACGCGCAGCAAAGCACGAGTAACGTACGCTCCGGCCCTACCTCGTCGCTCAACTGTGCGAGCTGATTCGTGCTCAAATGCTGCGTGGTGACGTAAATGAAATCGCATTCCGTAGAATGGCCATGCTGCCAATAGATCGTGTCGCTCGGGGCGTATTGGAAACCCTCAAGTTTGCAGACCGCCTCAGCGAGCATGGCGGCGTTGTATTCCTTGCTGATAACCCAGTTTCCCCACTTGTCCTTTTCTAGCAGCGAGGGCGCGAGGCGGTAGTAGCGGAACCCACCGCCTCCTTTCCACTCGACGTCTTCGGTGATACCGCCGGGATCGGCCCCGTCAATGACTTTTCTTAGTCGTGGGATAATGTGCGTGTGGCAATGTTCGCCAAGCTCCACCATGATCCAGCGCCGCCCCATCTTGTGCGCCACCGCGCCCGTTGTACCTGAGCCAGCGAAGGAATCGAGCACCCAGTCACCGGGGTTTGAGGCAATTTCGACAATTTGGCGCATCAGTCTTTCCGGCTTCGGTGTGCCAAACAAAGCGTCGCCAAAAAGTTGCTTGCTCTCTTTCTTAGCTTCGTCGTTGTGTCCAACATCGCTATATTCCCACCAAGTAGTCGCCGGGATTGTTTCCGTCACTTCTGAAATAAATCGCTTGATTGCAGGGCGAGAATCTCCTTCGACACCGAACCAGACACGATTATCAGAGATGAGTTCGGCGAATTTCTCTTTCGTATACCGCCAACTCGTTCCGGGCGCGGGCATGACTTCGCGTCCCGACGGCAGCTTAACCGGGAAAACAGCATAATCGCGGACTTCATTCCGCAGAACGTCACCTGCCTTCCATGGACCGCGTGGATCGTTATCGCGATTGGTGTATCTGGATGTTTGCTTCTCGGTTTTCTGCAAGCGATTTAAGCAAAGGGCTTCGATATGTTTGGCGAAAACTAGGATGAAATCGTGAGAAACCGACAGAAGCTTTGAGTCGGATTTCGGTGCGTACTTCTTCTGCCATACAACAGTTGTAACAAAATTCCTACGCCCAAGGATTTCATCGCAGAGCACCTTGCAGTAATGGGCTTCATTGTCGTCGAGGTTGATCCATAGGGACCCGTCATCGGCAAGTAGCCGGTTCAAAACCTCTAGCCGCTCTCGAATCAACGATAGCCATATTGAATGCTCAACTCCATCATCGTAATGCGCGAACGCGCTGCCGGTATTGTAGGGAGGGTCGATGTAGATGCACTTGACCTTGCCGGTAAACTCTTGTTCGAGCGCTTTGAGGGCGAGAAGATTGTCCCCAAAAATGAGCCGGTTATCAAAAATGTCGTTGTCGGTAACGCGGCGCGCGGCGAGGTAAGATTTCCCCGGATCCTCCAGGAGAATTCGCGGCTCTAGCCTCGGCCGGTTCTCCTTTCCAATCCATGTCAATTCGAGTCTTTGTCTTGGAGCCATGGTCAATTTGTAGCCGGAAGCGCTCGGCCTGGCCGAGGATGCCTCAATTCAATTTCCACCGAATGCAGAATACTTGTTGGAGCACTGTTTTCTGGTTCAGTTTCCCTTCTATGTTGGCAATTAACTCATCTCTTTGCTCGTCTATTTTGTCCTGCGCTTCAAAAAGCGACATTCGCTTCTCCTTGCGCTGTGATTCTAGCGCCTTTATCTCTTTCTGCTTGGAAAGCTTTCCCTCCAAGGAGAGCGCGCTTGTTGCCGCTCGGCGGGCTTCCTTGATCTGGCGGTCGAGGTCCTTGATTTCTCGTTCTAAGCCCAGTTTTATGTCGTCGGCCCATCCGTCCAGCTTTTCAGCCTCTACCTCGAAAAATCGGGCGTTGCGCTCGGAGACAGACTTTTGAATGACTACCTGACGCTCCTGCGTGCGCGCGTTAAGGGGCTCACCGAATGCGCCCGGAGAGATTTCATTCCCAAGTTGACCGGGCAGAGTAAACAATCGTGCGGCGGTATCCTCATCAAGGGGTCCGCCGTCGTCAGTAACGGCGGCGAAAATCAGATAGTCCTCAGCTTGGTCGAGCGACTCGATAGTGAAGCTGGAAAGCAACAGCCAGCCGGATTTTGCAATCAGCGGTTCGAGCGCCGTGATTTTCCCGTCGTGGGCCCCGTAAGAGAAGTGAACTTCGTGGGTAGGAAGTTCGCGAGACTTAGCCTGCGCCAACACAGCCTCTGCGAGGGGATGATGGAGGCGGTAGAGGTGGGCTTCGCCAGTGCGACGAGGAAGCTCGTAGAGACCAATGGGAATCTGATCCGCAGAAAATGAGACCGGGCAAGAATTGAGCTTGAATGAGGATTCGTCAATGAATTCGGCGTGGGTGCCGAGTTCATGGCGGGTAAGCTGCATGAGAAGCCGCTCGTAGCGGTTCAGGTAAGCTTTCGAGGCTTCATCGCTGACCTTCAGTTTTTCCCGGACTTCGTCGTCGAAGTTCTCCAGCAGCTTGCGGCGCGTCTGTGTCATCGTCTCATTGATCTCGAAGTTCAGTTCAAGTTGAAGCTGATCGAAAGCCGCCTGGATTTCCTCGTGCTTGCGGCAGTGATGGTAAATCGTGGCAATGCGCTTTTCGAAGTCCACTCCGCTCTCGATGGCCCCGAGCACTTCGTCGCTTGCTCCAAAAACACCCTCGAACAGTTTGAACTTTTCCGACAATAGTTCGAAGACCCTTCTGTCGGCTTCATTCTTTCGATTGAGAAAGTTCACCACT
>JAJYHY010000508.1:3525-4605 GCA_021784555.1 bacterium | reverse complement strand
GGGGCCAATAGCGGCGACTGGGTAAATCAGTTGGGCGAGCCGATGGTTTGGTTCTAGAGAATGGAACATTTAAATCCCCAGTCTGATCTTGAGCCGGAGCGCCTCGATTTCCCGCTGTTGTTGGGCTCTTGCAGCCTGCGCGAGCCGGTCCTGCTCCTCAACGTCCGTTTGCTTGGCTCGTCCACGTCCCCGCTTGGAGCCCTCAACGACAGCGTGAGCGAGGGTCTTCTCGCGGCTCTTCTCCATTTGCTTTGCCAGTTGGGACAGATTCTCCCCAGCCTCGTGTTGGTCGGTATAAACGCGAGTTGACAGCCGAGCACGGGAAGCTTGCACGTAGGTCAGTTCACGGTCCTGCATCCTGCCGCCGGCCAGCAGGTAGGCGTTGTCCACAGTAGTCCCTTGCCCTTTGTGGGTCGTCACGGCGTGCCCAAGCTCCAAAGCCTTGTAGCTCCTGAGAGGGATCGGCAAGGTTTCACCGGTGTCCATCTTCACCATCGCTATCGCGCGCAATCGCTTAAGCTCAACAATCGTTCCGAACGAGCCGTTTTGAACCCCCAAAGTTGCCGAGTTCTTCGTGAACACCACCCGGTCCCGCTCATAAAAGGTTTGTCCACTGCGTGTGTAAGCATCTCCGCGAAGTTCGCCCGCCCGAAGCCTTGCCCTCTGACATCTTTCGTTTGCATCCGCAACCTCAGCGCGCGTGCCCACGAAAATGAGGGCGCGGTCTCGTTTTCCGAACTCCGCGTCGGTCCAGTCCGCGACTAACCGAGCCATTGCGGAGCCGCGATCCTTCGCAACGTGCAGCAAGCCCCTCTTCTCCAGGTTTTCGACGGCCTCTTTAGCATTGCCCGAAGCGAAAGCTTTCACGAACTCAACGTCCATCGGGTTTTGTTGCCTGACGATGTTCGTCAGGCTCGCCTTGCCGTAGCGGTCGGCGAGAAATGCCGCTCCCCCGCCGGGCCCTATGGCCTGGAGTTGCTTCCGGTCAAAGACCGTGACGAGCATCCCGCCAGCTTCCTCCACGGCACAAGCGAGCTTGGCCAACTCTTTGGTCGGAACCATGGCCGCTTCGTCCAAGAC
>JAJYHY010000508.1:0-3515 GCA_021784555.1 bacterium | reverse complement strand
AAGTGGCTGGAGCTTGTAGGTGGGTTTCTGCATGATTGCCCGGCCCATCTGCCGCAGGTGGTGCTCAAGCTTGTGGGTGAGCGAGGGGTTCATTCCGAATTCGACCCCCGCTGTTGTAAGGCTCTTGATCCCCGCCCCCTGCTGCAACTCCCTCGCCACCTTGGCTGAAATGGTGGCTCCAATAACTCGGTAGCCAGCTTTCTCCAGGGCTTCCCTGACCACCGCCAAGGTCGAGGTTTTCCCGGTTCCGGCCAATCCTTCAAGGGAACGGAGGCCCGACGACTTCTTCGCTAAATGCCAGACTGCCGCTTCCTGCTCTTCCGTCAAGGGCCTTGCGGCGGTCCGAATGGCATTGGCGACGATGCGATCACTTGCCCCATGCTCATGCTGGTCGTTCAGCCGGGCCGCCGCAGCGATGAGCTCGCGCTCAGCCGCCAGGACCGACCGTGTCGTATACCGCGCTTCTCCATGCCACTCCGCAAGCGGACGAATTTCCCTGGAATGTTCCAAGGCGTCATGCACCTGCTCCCGAACAAACCGGGCTGAAAGACAAGCGCCCTGCGCCTGCACCGCCACCTCCCGCATGAGATCGCTTTCGGTGAAATGGCCTTCGGAGGAAGTTATCTGATCCAGGGCTCTATTGAGGGCTTTCTTGAATTCCTCTGGATCATTCAGATTCCGCCGCTCTCGCCCCAACGCCTGCTCCGGCGCGAATCCAAAGTTGCGTCCGATGGCTCGCCAGGACGCAAAGAGGTCCGAGCGCGGCGGGATCTCTCCCCTTTGTGTCGCCGCGTATCGAGCGTGGCAACGGCTGCCGCTGCCGCGCTTTCGAGGCCACGGGAGTTCAGCCTCTCCTCGACGGCCCCTCGGCGCTTGGAGAAGAACTTGTTCAGTGCTTCCTTGACGCCTTCGACGGTGAACGCGAACGCCTTCTCAGGGAGGCTGCACCGCACGCCCAGTCGGCTTTCGAGTTGGGCCGCAAGCTCAGTCCGATAAAGTGCGCCAGCTACCATTTTGCGCTGATAAATCGGCTTGCTCAAGACCGCCCCCGTAGAGCCGTCCCGTCGTGTGCAAACATTCATCAGCAATGCATGTGTGTGGAGGTTTGGGTCGAGCTCCAGGCTCGTCCCCTGCTCGAAAAGCGCGGCGATTAACCCGGCGAGTTCTTTCTTGCTCCCCGCCTGGCCCCGGCGCGTAAGTTCGATTTCCTCCTGCAGATACCCCAGAGCCGCCTTTACCGCCTCCAAATGGGCCGTCTGGATTTCCCGGCGCAGCGCCTCGTCGCCCTGGCTCCAGAGCGTAGAAACAGGCTTCGGCGCCGAGAACGTGAGATCCCATCCCGGCTGGCGATGCTCCTTGCCGGCATTCTGCACGAGCGGGCTGCCCTCCGGCGTAAACCCGCGAAACAAAGCGTGAAACACCTCCGGTCTAACTTGTCCCGAAAGCTTCAGATCTCTTGCCCCATCCCCCCACCAAATACCCGGCGGTTCGCCGCCCTTGAGGTAATAATCTTCGCGTGCCAGGCTCAGGTAGTAGTCCGCGCCGCTGGTCCCCATGAACGCGATCGACATCATACCAAAGCCAGCATTGTCGGCCGATATTACGGCGCAAGATGCTCGCGGACCCAGGCCTCGGCTTTTGCCGGCTCTTCGTTGGCCACTTTGACCAAGAGGTGGGCACCCAGCGTGGCTAGGTCACCCCGCATTTTGAGAAAATCTTCCTGCACCTTCGTGAGTTCTTCGCGGAGTTCTGTTCGCTCAGTGTCGGTCAAAGCTCGAATGAGAAGGTGCCTCGCCCAGGCTCCGCGACTCTTCTTCTCGGTGAGTGCTTGCTCATCCAGGACCTTCAAGAACTCGGCTGGGAGCCGGAAGCTGATCGTGTCGTTAGCGGTTTGCATTCGCTGAGGAGCATACGCGAACGGGCACGTCTGTCGATACAAAATGCTTGCGGGCCAGATGGTTGAGGCTCAGGCACTTACACGCACATCATTGGATTGCGCTTGCGAATTGTTGGCAGCGCAAGCGCGGGAAAATCGGGCGTTTTTTGACGTAATATCTTGCCCTGTCCGCAACCGCCAGGTGCATCAGGTGTGTGGATTTGTCAATACCTCTTCTTCAGGTTCATCCGTTTTCGGCTTCGGTAGAATCCTGCTGCGACTCCGTTGTCGGGAATGGCACGACCTTGCTAAGGCGCGAACTCATTCTCTCCGTGGTCACTTGAAGCCGCTTGAGCGCACAAACGATTTTGTCCACTCCTTCGGGGTCAGGTTCAGACAGAACTCTGGCGACCTTAACCATGTGCCAAACGAACAGCAGAATCCCGGCGTTTGCGACCATATCAGTCAGCAGTTTAAAAATTACCATTTCCCCTTCCTCCTCAACAATCCGGCGGGTTTCTCCGCCATACATTTATCTATCCCCCCGCCGCTATCTCGCGTCCTGGCGCAAATGCGGCGTTCAAGTTCTTTCCCACCCGCCATCCTGGCCCTTGCCAGCGGCTGCAGGCGAGCGCGGACTCAAGTTTCCGCAAGAAATCGTTCGATCTCGCGCTTCGCAATCAGCAGATGCCGGAGCGCGCGCGAGGGCCGAATCAACCGGCGCGCCACAAGCCGCCGCACCGTCTTCTCCGATACCCCCAACAGCCCCGCTGTTTCCTTCAAGCTGAAGGCCATCCTGGCCGGGGACGGTGGCAAGTGCGCCTCCGCCAACGAAATCGAACTGCCCCCCGCCCCGGTTGCCCCCACCGGCTGCTGGCCATTCCCCATGCGCTCATTTGCCAATTCCCCATTCATTTTACCCCCTTCCAATCCCAAGAATTCCCTGTTCCCTTTTTCCCAAGAGCGCGAGGGGAAGGGCTGCTCCGCCCTCCCCCAGGCGTGCTTGTCACTCGACGACTTCCCGCGGCACATCATCCTCGGCGTTCTTGCCTTGCGCCCAAATCCAATCATAAGCGGATTCAAAAGCGCGCGCGGCGGTCAGCAACTCGTCGCGACCGAACCTTCCATCTGGAAGTTCCGCTGCAATCGCATGTAATCGCCTGACGCCCGCATGCTGGGCACCGCTCCATGTCGCAACCGATGACGTGGAATTGCCCTTTGATAACCGCGCAATCATGGCAGGGTTGCGAATCCGCTCCCCAGTCGTCCGCCTCCTCTCCGTATCGTATCCGCTCATGTTCGGCGCCGCCGATTCTGACGCTGTGCTGCAACTGTGCGCGCCGGATTTTTTCCGGCCAACCCTTTATCACTTTCACCCCGTTTGCAGTTCCAGCAGGGCGCTCTCCGCCGTGAAGTCGGTGTGGCGCAGACGGTACTGGAGCAGCGACAGGAGCAGGTAGGCAACGTAGCAGACAAAGACGTGGGCGTGGAGCCGTTCGGCCAACCAGTGACGAACCGGACGCAACTGGGTGATCCCTTTGAGACTGCGGAAGGCTTTCTCGACCAAGTCCTTGCCGAAGCAGAGGGAGAGCATTTTGTCTTGGGGTAGCCAACGGGTGCAGAAGATGCAGGAGTAGCC
>JAJYHY010000001.1 GCA_021784555.1 bacterium | reverse complement strand
GTCAATGCGGCCGTTGACCTCAGCGCGAAAAACTCCGATCACCTGACCGATTGCGTGTGGTCGAAACAGCTCGGGGTGGAATATCTGGATTACGCGTTTCGCGTGGCCCACGACACCGACGGCCACGCCCTTTTGACTTACAACGATTACGGAACGGAGGACGATTCAGACGCCAGCCGGGCGAAGCGAGAGTGCATCTATGCTTTGGTGCGCGGAATGCTCCGGCGCAAGGTGCCGGTGCGGGCGGTGGGTTTGCAATCGCACCTGCGCGGCGGCGCGAGCTTTAGGACTTTGCCGGATTGGATCCGGCGCCTGAAGGGCCTCCGGCTCCAGGTGTTCATCACCGAACTGGACGTGAACGACACGCCCTTCCCATCCGACAAGGATGAGCGCGACAAGTTGGTGGCGAAAACGTACGGCGATTTTCTCCGCAGTGCGTTGAGCACCGGGGAGATTGACATCGCGCTGACCTGGGGGCTGGCCGACCCGTATTCCTGGCTCCAGTCGGTTCGGTGGGCCAAGCGCAAGGATGGCCTGCCGCAACGTCCGCTGCCCTTTGGTGAGAAGCTGGAGCCGACGGCGGTGTTTTACGCGATGAAGGCCGCTTTTCTCAACGCCCCCCACCACGCTTGACTGCGAAGCTCCGCAGTGTCCTGCCCTGGTCCGTTGCACTGAGACGAGACGTCGTGGGACCAAACGTGAATCGTCTTAACCCGCATATTTCCCAACGCGGCAATGCCGCAACCAAACATCGAAAAGCTCCCCGGCAAAAAAATGGGGGCAAAAAAATCTTTCAAAAAGAAAAGAAATGGAGAGAGAGTGATACACGCGGGTAGGGCGCGCAGAGGACTGCGCGCCCTACCCACAGGCTGTCGCCGTTTTATTCGGGGCATGAGATATGCGGGTTAAGGGCAATGGCCACCGTGCGGCGACCCATCAGCCCACCCCGCCGCGTGTAACTTTTTCCCCGGTGGCGGCTCAGTTCTTATAGGTGTTGAAATATGAAGAGTATCATTGAACTGAGCGAACAAAGTTTTGATCGGGAGGTGTTAAAGGCAGCCCTGCCGGTCATCGTCGATTTCTACGCGCCCTGGTGCGGTCCGTGCAAGATGCTGGCCCCGCTCTTGGAGCAGGTCGCCGCCGAATTTCAGGGTCGCATCCTCTTTGGCAAACTTAATGTCGATGATGCGCCCCAACTGGCGGGGTCCCTTCAAATCACCGGTGTGCCGACGCTGATGCTCTTCCGCGGCGGACAACTGGTCGATACCAAGGTGGGACTTCTCTCTCCACGGACGCTCAAAGCGTGGCTTGAAGAGGCCGCCCCACTTGCCGCCGAGCCAGCGTAATCTGCTGGTTCAGTCTCAGGCCCGGCTGGTTGCCGGTTCAGAGATCTGCTTGAAGCGGTGGACCGGCTCCTTTTCGATGTCCAGTTCATCGTCCTTCCAGGCGGCGAATCCGCCCTCCAGTTCCATCACCGGATAGCCCAGCCCGGCGAACTGGACGCAGGCGTTGGCGGCCAGATGGCACTGTTGCGTGTAGCAATAGACGACATTGGTCTTGTCCCGGCTCAGTCCCTGAGGATTATCCCAGCGGTCCTTGGGCAGGTTGATAGCCCCAGGCACGTGCCCTTTGGCATAGTCCTCCTCTTCTCGCACGTCCACTAATACGAAGTTGTCCTCCCCCGTTTTGATCCACCGCTCCAATTCCACCGGCCCGGTGGTGAACGCCAGTTTGTCTTCAAAGTACTTCTTGGCGCTTGACGCCGAATGAAGTTGATTGATATTTGCTTTCATTTGAATCCTTTCCTTTGCCGGTTCTTCGGATTGCCTCCCACTGGCGTACTGTAACCCCGGTAGAGCTAATGCTCAACATGAGAAGCGCCGTTTGAAATGGAGGCGAGAATAATCGTGCGATCGGTGGGGCGGTCAAATAAAGTCGGCGTATGGAAATGCCAATACTCAGCGGCGATGGGCGCAAATAGAGTGACGTGCCGGCGGGGGCCGCTCCTCCGCAATCGCAAATCGCAAATCTAAAATCGCAAATCATGAATGCGTCACCGGACTTACGCCCTGGAGCACTTGGCCGCCCACCGACGATGTGGTCTCAGCCAGTGAACAACCGTGTCCAGCCCGCCCGCGTCTGCCCCAGCCTGGGCGTGCGGCCCTTTGGTCTCCTGCTTCTCGGTCTCGGTTTTGCGCTGATTTACGGTGGCGGTTCAGCTTGCCCTGCGGCTCAAACCTATTCCACGGGCGCCCCGCGGCCCGGCTCTTCTCTCGTCCTGTGGTACGACCATCCGGCCCGTGACTGGATGACCCAAGCCCTGCCGATTGGCAATGGCCGGCTCGGCGCGATGATCTTCGGCGGGATTCGACGCGAACATATCCAATTCAACGAAGACAGCCTTTGGATAGGGGACGAGCACGACACCGGGGCCTACCAGGCCTTCGGTGACTTATTTGTCGATTTGGACGTGCCGCCCGGAGCTTCTCCCGCGGGCTATCGACGCGAGCTGGATATTCGCCGCGCCGTTCATACGATTACCTACACCCTTGGGGGGGTAGCCTATCGAAGGGAATACTTCGCCAGCCATCCGGCCGGCGTGATGGTCTTCCGATTCACCGCCGACAAGCCTGGCGCTTACTCCGGAACCGTTCGGTTGACCGATATGCACAAAGGCAGGATTGCAGCGGCGGGCAACCGGTTAACCTCCAGCGGCTCGCTTGCCGGTTATACCTACGAGGACAACCACCCGGATTATGCCATCGCCCTGGATTACGAGGCCCAGGTGCTCGTCCTCAACAACGGCGGTTCCCTCCGGGCGGCAGGCGATCGGCTCGCGTTCACCAACGTTGACACCCTCACCCTCCTCGTCAATGCCGGCACAGATTACTTGGACGACCCCGCAAAGGGATGGCGAGGCGGAAATCCGCATGCCCGAATCAGCGCGCAACTGGATGCCGCCGCCGCCCGCCCCTATCCGGCCTTGCTTGCGGAACACGAGGCGGATTATCAGCGGCTCTTTGACCGTGTCACCCTGGAGCTTTCAGACGGCGACTCCGCCGCTTCCCAGCCCTCAAACCCCGTCCGTCCGCCGATGGATCAGCGCCTCCTGAAGTATTCCCAGGGCCGGAGCGACCCCGCCTTGGAGGCCCTGGTCTTCCAATACGGACGCTACCTGATGATTTCGTCCTCCCGCGATGCGCTGCCGGCCAATCTGCAAGGCCTTTGGAACAATGCCAACCGGCCGCCCTGGCGTTCCGATTATCATACCGACGTCAACGTCGAGATGAATTACTGGCCGGTCGATTTGGCCAACCTTTCCGAGTGCTTCAATCCTCTTTTTGAATGGGTGCGGGCCGGAATTCCGGTGCGCACCGCCCACACCTGGGCCCAATTCCATGCCCGCGGCTGGACATCCCGCGCGGAGAACGGGATTTTCGGAGGTTCAACCTGGGAATGGATCCCGGCCGGGAGCGCCTGGCTTTGCCAAAACCTTTGGGACCACTACGCCTTTACTCAGGACCGCGCTTATCTCCGGCGCCTCTATCCCATTCTCAAGGAAGTCTGCGAATTCTGGCAGGACCACCTCAAGGCGCTGCCCGACGGAGCCCTGGTTTCACCCAATGACTTCTCTCCGGAACACGGCCCGCGCGAGGACGGCATTTCTTTTGACCAGGAATTGGTGTGGGACCTGTTCTCGAATTACCTGAAAGCCGCGAAGCTCCTCAACCTTGATGCCGGCTACCGCGGCAAAATCGCCGGCATGCGCGCCAGGCTGCTGGGGCCAAAGATTGGCCGATGGGGGCAGTTGCAAGAATGGATGACCGACCGGGACGACCCCAACGACCATCATCGGCACGTGTCTCACCTGGTAGCCGTCTATCCCGGCCACCAAATCTCTCCATACACCACGCCCAAGCTTGCGGAGGCGGCGAAGGTCTCTTTGCGTGCCCGAGGGGATGAGAGCACCGGCTGGGCCATGGCTTGGCGCATCAATCTCTGGGCGCGGCTGCTCGATGGCAATCACGCCTATAAGCTCCTTCGCAACTTCATTCATCTTACCGGGATGACCGGAACCGATTACGCCAACGGCGGTGGTCTGTACCCCAACCTGTTCTGCGCCCATCCGCCATTTCAAATTGATGGCAACTTCGGCGCCTGCGCGGGCATAGCCGAGATGCTGCTCCAGAGCCATCCGGGCAGCATTGACATTCTTCCCGCCTTGCCCGGCGCGTGGCCCTCCGGCAGGGTGACCGGTTTGCGCGCCCGCGGCGGATTCATCGTCGCTGTCGCATGGAAAAACTCCCGCCCGACGCTCATCACCATCCAGTCCAAATCCGGCAATGACTGCCGCGTCCGCTTTGGCTCGGAACATATCCAGTTCCACACGCTGCCTGGCAAGACGTATCACTTGTCGGGCGATTTGGAGATGCGGCGAGGGGGGCGGCTAGGGCGGCAGAACCAGGAAGAATGAGGCCGATTGGCCGCCTGGGTCAATCGGCCACAGCACGGGACCGGTGGTTGCGGACTGGAAGCCATCGTGTTGCCACGCCTGCAGGTCACGGCTCCTGAGGATGATAGCTCCGCCGGGGGCCAGCAGTTGCAGTTCCGGTTGTCGCGTTGAGGACCATGCGACGTGAGCCTGCGGCGCGGTCAAACGCTGGATACAGGCGGATTGCCTGGGGTTCTGGCGGTACATGGGCCAAGCGGAAGCCGCCGGGCCGGCCTTGAGCTGGAGAGCGAGCAAGCCGTTTGTGACCGGCAGATACAAAGTGCCGTCGTAATCCAGCACCGGCGCTCCGAAGACCTGGCCGTTGGGGGAAGGCATTTGCCACAGGATCTGGCCATCGTCGGCAGACAGGGCGAAGAGGGTCGTGCCTGCGGTCGCGAAGAGGACGCCGTCGGAAGATAAGGCGAGTGAGGCCTGGTTGGTCTCGCCGATTGCCAATGTCCAGGACAGCGAGCCGTCCGGGGCGATTGCGGCGAGATATTGGTGGACCGTGAGCCAAGTATATACATAAGTAATATAGGCGGCATAGACCTCCCCATCAGGGCCGACGACTGGCGGTGTTTGGATATTTTGCGAAGAGGGGAGTTGCCATTTGTTGGTGCCATCGGACAGGACCGCGCTCAGTGACCGCGGCGTCCCGCAGGGCAGATAGGCAGTTCCCTCGGAATCCAGCACCGGGGCCAGGCTGGTCCGATAGTATTCCGGCGCGTCCACGACGAACGACTCTGTCCCGTCCGCATTCAGCCTGATGATACCCCTGCCATCGCGGACAAGCACAATGGAACCGTCGGCTCCAATCGACGGCGTCGTGAGCGAATAATTGTCGTAGTTCGTTCGCCAAAGAGTGGTCCCGTCGGCGGACACCGCCATCAACTCGGTGTCTGCCGGATTGAAGACGACAGTTCCGTCCTCGCCAACTGCCGGGAGCAGACTTGCCCAGGAGGTAAGATCCTCCACGACCCAATTCGTGGCGCCGGCGGACGAAAGCGAGTAGAGTTGGCCGGCTGCCCGCAGAATGATGGCATTGCCAGGGCTGAGGACGGGCGAACCGGTGAGGCCGGGGATTTGCCAGCGAACCGCCCCGTCGGTGTTCAAGGCCAGCAGGCTGTTTGTCCCGCAGGTATAAATGGCGCCATCAGGCGCTATCGCCGGGGGATTGGCTGTTAGCCCGGGAACAGATGCGAACCATTTTACCGGTACATCCACCGCTGCGGCTTCTACCGGGCCGGAGAGCGTGCTCGTCCCTCCCGCGTTTTCCAGGCACGCCCAATAGAAATAGGTGACGCCAGGAACCGTGTTTGTGTCATCGGCAAAGAGCTCTCCGCTTCGACCCGTGGCGACGAGGGTAGCATCCTCAAAGTTGGTGGTCGTGCCGCGGAATAACTCCAACGCCGCGGGCACGGATGTCGCCCGGCACGGAATGCGCACCCGGTTGGCATAAGGGGTTGGAGCCAGGAGGACCGGAGGTGCGGGCGCTTGCAGCGGCCCCTGGACAGAGGCGGTTCCGGCGGGGTCGTGCCGGTACATGGGCCAGGGCGCGCTCGTGTCCAGGCCCGCCAAGGCACGGAATGAGTAGAGCCCGCCGTCGGTGGGGACGTAGAGCCTGCCGTCAGCGGTCAGCACTAGAGGAGCGTCCGGCAGATGGGCCAATTCAAGTTGCTCGATGAGTGCCCCGTCATGGTCCAGGATTGCCACCGCGCCCGTCACCGGGACATAGATGTTGCCCGCTTTGTCCAGCACGGGAACGCATGCATAGGAGCCGCCCGCTGTCAAAGAATCAAGGTGGTTCGTCCAGCAGATGAGACCGTTTGTATCCACGCAAGCCACAGCCTTAAATGTAGCGAAATAAGCCCTTCCGTCGGCGCCCACCACCGGTTCCGTTTGGTAGGTCCAGGCCAAGCCCGCCAGCCGGTTTGAAGCCACGAGCGATTCGTCCGGAGAGAACCGCTCGTACCACGGCCCGCCAAACAGCAACTCCCCATTCTGGTTGAACACGGGAGGCAGGCCGGCGCGCAGGACGGGCAGCGAGGCAGATGTCCAGCGAATATCCCCATTGGGGTAAAACGCCTCGAGTACTGAGCCCGAGACCGTGTAGCCCGTGCCATCCTGGCCTATAGCCACGTGAGCCCCGAGGGGCAGATCGATCGATCCCTGCAAAGGCTGCGACCAGAGGAGGACGCCATCCGAACTGAGAGCGTCAAGATACAGGAAGCCCATGCCCCCCGCCACGTGGTCAGAAATGACCCAGGCTGTCCCGTACGCATCGACACAGACGTCCTGCCACAACTCGGTTGTAAGCAACGAACTCCAGATAAGCCTTCCATCCCCGTCGAGCGACTTCACCGCCGCCCCTCCGCCGAGCGAGGGGGTCTGGAATACGATTCGGCCATCCGGGGCCAAGGCGGGCGTTCCGACGACGGATTCCTCATCACGATACACCCACAGTTGCGAGCCGTCTTCGCTATAGGCTATGATTCCGCCTTGCGGGGGGCCTGGCCAGGGAACCAGCCTGATGACGCCCTCGTACACGGTGCCGTCGCCAGCCACTTCCGGGCTGAAATCTCCGTAGGGCGCCCGCCAGAACTGGTTTGTCTGACTGGCCTGGGCTGGGGCCGAAAACGCGCCTGGCCCCGCCTGGTTCACGCCTCTTACCCAATAGCTGTAAGTGGTCCCCGCGCGGGTGGTGTCATCGCCGAATTGCAACGACGAGGCGGCGTTTGTCTCGAGGGGCTCCCCCGCGGTCACATCCGCGTTCGTTCCGCGCCATACCTCGTAGGAGTCAGCACTCGCGGTGCTGTCCCAAGAGAGGTGGATCACCGTCCCTCCCGGCGATTGCACGGTGGCAACGAGATTGGAGACCGTTTCAGGTATTGGGTTGGTTTGGGCGGAAGCAATAGCAGCGCCAAGCAGAAGGGCGACGCCGGTCCAGGTTCGATATAGGTGCCTCATAGATTCGGCCCTGAGCCTGTACAAAACCGGGCTATTGTCAACTAAACAATCTCCAGCCCATCGGACGGGTCACCGCACCACCAATGCAGTTCGGCCTTGGGAATGCTCGGCCTCCAGGCATTGCCGCAGAAAGCTGACCACCTGCTCTTCGATGGCGCGGCACCTGAGAGTCCAGCGCCGCACCCCCGCCAAACGTTTGACGCAGGGCCGCAGCCCACAAAACCGCACCACCCCGGGCCCTTGGCGCAGCTTTTGGCGCAACTCTTCCCGGAGGCGGGGAAAGAAGAAAAGCTCACAGCCTCCCCCCGGCGCTGACACCAACTGGCGAAGGTCGGATTCCAAGACGGTCTGGCCCGGCGGAGCGTGCGGCGATTTCGCGACCAGCGCCATGCTCCTGAGCACCTTTTCCAGCGCGCCGGAGAACTCCCCCAATGAGACGCGCTGCCTGCCCAGCTCATATTTGAAGTAGTGAAAAACGGCGTGTGAAGTGTTTTTGAGGAACTCCGCGTCAAAGAGGTTCGACGCGTCTCCCGCGACCTCGACGGAAATCATCTCCGCTGACATCGGGACGCTCTCTCCACTTGCCAACTCAAAAACCAGGCAATCGGACGCCAAGGCTATCATTCCTTTTCCTCCAGGCTTCTGACTTCATCCACAAAATCCGCCGCCTCCTGAAAACGGCGATAAACACTCGCAAAACGCACGTAGGCAACGTGATCCAGCTTGCGCAACTCCTCCATAACCATCTTGCCGATGACCTCGGCAGGCACCTCCGGTTCGTAGGTGTCCGTAACCCGATTGACGATTCGTTCGACCAGGTCTTCTATGGTTTTCGGGCTCATGGGCCGCTTTTGGCAGGCCTTCTTGACCCCGGTGAGCAGTTTTTCCTTGGAGAACTCCTCCCGCCGCTTGTCTCGCTTAAGGACCACCAACCCGCTCCGCTCTATCTCTTCGTAGGTGGTGAACCGGTACCCACAGGCGAGGCACTCGCGCCGGCGCCGGATCGTCGCGCCCTCGCGCGAAACGCGAGAATCGATAACCTTATCATCCGGCAGACCGCATTTTGGACAACGCATAAGGGCAAAGCACAGCTACACCTAATTGTGCTCATCTAGAAATACCACACCACCCGTAGGGCCGTCAACTCAGAATACGTGCGGCACCCCTTCCTCGAGGATCTTGACCTTGTTGGTGAGCCCTTGTTCCTTGGCGAATCGGCTGAGCAGGCGTGGCGGTTCATCCATGTCCTCAAAGGAGAGTCTGAAGGAGCCATAGTGCATCGGCACAAGCCATTGAGCGCCAAGGTCCTTAAACACCCTCACCGCCTCATCCGGGCCCATGTGGACATAACGGAAGGATTCGGGATGATAGGCGCCGATAGGCAGCAAGGCAATCTCGGGAGAGAGTGCCTTTCCGATCTCAAGGAACCCCTCAAAATAAGCGCTGTCGCCCGCATGATAGACCTTCCTCCCTTGATGTTCGAGCACGAACCCTCCATAGCCCCGGTGATGGTCTCGCAGAATCCGGGCGCCCCAGTGCTTGCATGGCGTGAGCGTAACCTCCCATTCCCCCCTGGAGAAACTCTCCCACCATTCCAGTTCGACAATGCGGCCAAAGCCCAGGTCTCGGGCAAGGTCGCCCATGCCCCAGGGCATGATGGCCAGTTTGGGATGCGGCAGGCGGCGCAAAGTGGGTTTGTGGAAATGATCGAAATGGGCGTGAGTGAGCAACACCAGGTCGATAGGTGGCAGGTGTTCGATGCGGAAACCGGAGCGCTTGAGCCGTTTGAGCAGAAAGAGCCAGTTGGCGAAATTCGGGTCGATCAGCACATTCAGATCGGTAAATTGGACGAGGAACGACGCGTGCCCTATCCATGTGACAGCCACCTGGCCTGACGTGAGCTTGGGGAAGGCGGGCTTTCGCTGCTGGCCGCTGCGCGGGGTGAGCCAAGCCTTCCAGACCATTTCCCGGAAGAACGTCCGCGGGTTAAAGTGTTTGGCAGGCGTCAGGTCCTTGAACGAGCGGGGCAGCGGTTGCCGTGCAAGAACGGGACGGGTGGGCCTCGGTTTGGACATAACGCGGCGCCGCTGCTATGAATGAGTGTTTACCATGACTGACTGTAAGACGACTCGGCTGGAAGAGCAATTCGGCCGGTTCCTTTGCAAAGGGCCTACGCTGGGGCAGGGAGTGTTTGTGGCGCCTGGCGCCGTCGTTATTGGCGACGTGACCTTGGGTGATTGCTCCAGCGTCTGGTACAACGCGGTCCTGCGGGGCGACATCAACCGCATCGAGGTGGGCCACCATACCAACATCCAGGACAACGTGGTCGTGCATCTCGCCGACGAAATCCCTTGTCTTATAGGCAGTTACGTAACCGTGGGGCATTCGGCGGTGGTACATGCCTGCACGGTCGAGGAGGGGGTGTTGGTGGGGATGGGTGCGATCGTGCTTGACGGCGCTTCGATAGGGGCCTATTCTTTAATCGGTGCGGGCGCCCTGGTAACCCAGGGCAGACGGATTCCCCCCGGTTCGCTCGTCTTGGGCTCGCCGGCGAAGGTAGTGCGGGCACTGAGCCGTGAGGAACGGGAGCGGCTCCGAGAGTCGGCTGAGAAATATGCGGAGGCGGCTCGTTATTACTCGGCGCGCGGCATCGCCGGGATGGGGTCAAGACCCCGGTGAATGGGGGCTATGCGCCGAGGGGGCCTCATGGGTGGCTGGTTGCCGGATCGAATATGTAGGACCTGGAGTGTTTGGCAGCCCATTGCTGGCTGTTTTGGGGTAATGCCGAGCACATGGCGCTTGATTTGTATTGCAATTGATTATATTTTACCTTACTAAAGGGCATAAAGCAGAACCCCAAGGGCCGGCGTGAGCCTAAGCCGGCTACAAGGCGCATGTGGAGTGCGCAGCAAATATGGACAATTGAGGTTTGAGCAGTTTTGGCCCTTGGATCGTCAAATTAAAAGCGGGCGCCAGCGCGCCCGCAGGATGAGTTGAGAGATGAGAAAGCGGATTGAAGACGAATTCACGAAGCTGCAGATTTCGCGGCAGCGAAAGTACCAGTTGCGGATGCAACGCGACAAACGGTGTACCGAATGCGGTGAACCGGCCGTTCAAGGCTCGCGATGCCTCAAGCACCTGGTCAAGGCACGGGAACGCCAACGCAGGAAGCGAGGACTGAAGCGGCGCTACTACGGCACGCTGAGCTATAAGCTTCAGGGTGTCACGGCCTAAGCCTGGCGGTAATGGGCTAGCGCGATTCCGTGCTCAGTTTAGCGTGATCCCGGGAGGGGAGTATCTCGCTGTCTGCCAGGAACCGTGGCCGTTTCGAGGATCAGTACTTTGCCAATCTTCGAGGAACTAAGCCAGACGATGGATCCGGCGGCGGCTCGAAAGCTGGCAGGTATTTTCGACTCGGTGTACACCGACCTGCAGAAGCGCACCGAACAGCAGTTGAGGGAGTTGATTGCCGAGGTTAAAGAGTTGACACGTGTTGCCCACCTGCATGAGGTCCGTCTTGGAAAGCCCGATGGCAGGGTGCTCGAGATGGAATTTCGCGACAAGGCCTCCGCCTGCCTAGGACCCGTGATGCGCCGCACGCGCGTTGTCCCCGTGGGAGATCTGGGCGACGACTTGGAAGGGGTTCTTTCTGAAATTGAATGGGTTGACCTGACGCGGGCGGACGTCATTCTCAAAGGCCGCGCACTGCTCCAAGGCCAGCGCCAGGAAGTGTACGCGGTTGTTGAGGTGTCCGTGCCGCTGGGGGACGAGGACGTTGGGCGCGCCGCGAGGCGTGCAGCCTTGCTGCGAAAGAAAGGGTGGAGGACGCTTGCGGCGGCCGCGGGCGAGAAGGCCGAAGCTCGATTGATAGAGACCGCAGCGCGAGCGGGCGTGGCGGTGCTCCAGGACGGGCAGCAATACAACTGGAAAGAGGCCTTGGCCGCGGCTTAGAGTCCTTGAATGGCGAAACACGCTGTGAACAGGTCTCTCTGCGTGCCTCGCGTCTCCGCGGGTGGATTAGCCCTGTGAAGGCGCCAGCCTATATGCATGGGACCTGAGGCGCAACGAACCGCAGAGAAGCGAGGCACGCAGAGAAAGACAGCGAAAAAGTGGACCTGACAACTGGAGTGGTGCTCAGTACAACTCCACGGGACAAAACAGCGCGCCGGGGCTCAGGACTTCTGGGATGCGGTGTGGCGCCGCTTCTTCACCAGTTCTTTCCTCAGCTTGGACAATGGGAGTGTGTTGAGGACATCCTCCTTCGTCAGCCAGCCTTTGCGGGCGATACCGGCGCCCAGGCGCAGCCAGCCGGCGTGTTCGAAACGATGGGCGTCGCAGTTGATGACGCATTTAACCCCCTTGCTTTTCGCGTAAGGCCAGAGGCGCCAATCCATATCGAAGCGTGAGGGGCTGGCGTTGAGTTCGATCCAGGTCCCCGTCTGGGCGCACGCATCGATTACCGCGTGCTGGTTCACTTTGTAGGGCTCGCGTTCAAGCAGGAGCCGTCCGGTCAGATGGCCTAGAATATGGACCTGCGGGTTGGCCGCGGCGCCGACGAGCCGTTTTGTCGTCTCGGCCTCGCTCTGGCTGAAGCTCTGGTGGATGCTGGCAATGACAACGTCCAATTCCGCCAGCAAATCATCGGGAAAATCGAGTTTGCCGTCTTTGAGGACATCCACTTCCGTGCCGGTGAGGAGCCGGAACTCAGCGCCTTCGTCGGCCAGAGACTGGTTAATCGCGCGGACTTCTTTCAATTGCTGGCGCAGGCGCCCGGCATCCAGGCCGTTTGCCTGGAATGATGCCTTGGAATGGTCGGTAATCCCCCAATAGGCCAAGCCCAATTCACGCATGGTGCGGGCGATTTCAGCCGGTTGCTGGTGCCCATCGCTCCAGGTGGAATGATTGTGCAAGGACCCCTTCAGATCCGACCACTCCAGCAACCGGGGCAGCGGGCCCTTCTCGGCTAACGGAATCTCGCCCATGTCCTCGCGCATCTCGGGCGGGATATAGTGCAACCCAAGGGTCTCAAAGATCTCCTCCTCGGTCTTGCACGGCGCCAGGAGTTTCCGGTCGCGCGTCTCAGTCTTTGACCGAAACAGGCCGTATTCATTCAGGCGCAGGCCACGATCGATGGAACGCTGACGCATGACGATGTTGTGCTCCTTGCTGCCGGTGAAGTACATGAGGGCGGAGGCGAATTCAGCGTCACTGACCACGCGCAGATCGGCTTGGATGCCGCCTTGGAGCAGAACACTGGCCTTGGTCTCGCCCTTGGCAATGATGCTGAGCACGCCAGGCTGGCGGGTGAAGAAATCGAGGACCTTTTCCGGATGCTTTGAGGAGGCCAGCAAGTCGATGTCCCCGATGATTTCCCGGTGCCGGCGAAGGCTGCCCGCCGTGCTGCACCGAATCACATCCGGGTGCGAACGCAGGGCCTCCAGGAGCGACTCGGCAATCGGTATCGCCTCGCTGATAAGATGCTTCTCCGCATAGGAGCGGCGCCGGAGGATGCCGTCGCGGATATTGGCTTGTGTCTTTTCGCCGAACCCGGCCAGCCCGGCCACCTTGCCGGTTTTGCAGGCCGCCTCCAGTTCCGCCACGCTGGTAATGCCCAGCTTGTCGTTAAGCGCCTTGATCTTCTTCGGCCCGAGCCCAGGGATTTGAAGCATTTCCAGCAACCCGGGGGGAATTGAGGCCTTGAGTTCGTCGTAATAGGCAAGCCTGCCGGTCCGAACCAATTCGGTAATCTTCTTTTGAATTCCTTCGCCGATGCCTTTGATTTCGCCCAACCGGTCATCGGCAATGATGGTCTCGAGCGGTTCGCTCAGCCCCTCGACAACACGCGCCGCGTTGGCATAGGCACGCGCCTTGAAAACGACTTCTCCCTTCAGCTCCAGCAACATGCCAATCTCGGACAGAATTTCGGCTATCTGCTCTTTATTCATGCGGTGTTATGGCCATTCCTGAAGGCACTTTACTCCCACAGGCCCACCTTTGAAAAGCCCGCTTTGGCGCTGCTGCAGTCAGTCCCGCGCTCGTAGGGCCGACTGGCAGGGAACGACAAAAGAATGTTCTCTCTCTATCTCTTTGCCCCCCCATCTTCTTGCCATTTCGCACAACTGGAGCCGCGCCAAAGGGTCGAGGCAAAAAAATGGAGGCAAAAAAATGTCTTCTCACTCGCCATTCCAGGTCTGCGATTTCTACCGAAGTCGGCCGCGGCGTCTCTCCCCGAGATGCGTGTGATCGGAATTGCAACCCTGGAATCGCAAATCAAGTTTGCCAGTCTTGACGCGACAATAAAATACGCGATCGCGTATTTTATTGTCGCGTCAAGGAGGATTCTCGGGCTCCAGGCATTCGCAAATTACTCATAGCTCCTTCCTCTTTCCGTGTATTCAATCTATTCCGTGGTTTGCTCCAGCGAAAAAAAGCGGGACGAACCCCAATGCCCCTGGCACACTCGGCCGATGGGCAAACCTAAACGGCTTCCCGTTGCGCTCACAATAGCCGGCTCGGATAGCGGCGGCGGAGCCGGAATTCAGGCTGACTTGAAAACTTTCTCCGCCCTTGAGGTTCATGGAACCAGCGTGGTCACATGTGTCACGGCGCAAAACCCCAGGGCGGTGCGGGGCATTCACCCATGCCCGCCGGCGTTTGTCCACGACCAACTGGAGGCCGTTTTCTCCGAGTTGCCCCCTCAAGCGGTCAAGACCGGTATGCTCTTCTCCGGCGCCCTGGTTCGGACTGTGGCCCGGTTTCTCTCCCGGCGCCGCGGCATCCCGCTGGTCTTGGACCCGGTCATGGTTTCCACTAGCGGCACACGGTTGCTCAAGCCGGCGGCAGTCGAGATACTCCTCTCCGAGTTGGCGCCGCTGGCGACACTGGTGATGCCGAACATGGAGGAAGCCGAGTTGCTTGCCGGGGAGAAACTCCGCACAGAGGAAGACCTGCGGACGGCCGCGCGCTCTATCCATGCGCTTCTTGGGTGTGCGGTGCTGGTGAAGGGCGGCCATCTTCGGGCGGGCAGGGATGCCGTGGATGTGCTTTATGACGGCAAACACGAGTTGCAGATGGCCGCCCCGTACATTCGGGGGATCCGTACCCATGGCACCGGCTGCACTTTTTCGGCGGCGGTAACCTCCTTTCTCGCCAAAGGCTTGCCATTGCCTGAAGCAGCCCATCAAGCCAAGGGTTACATCACGAACGCAATTGCCCAGCATTATCTTGCCGCGGGGCATGCAGTATTGAATCATCGCATTGAGACTTTGGCCCAGAAGTAATCCGACACGCGCCGGTCATCTGAGATCTGAAATTTGAGATCCGAGATGCCGGGAATGTCGCCACGCCTATGAGAGGTCAGAGTGGCGTCGGAGCGGCTCTGCGCCTGGAAAATCATTATGGAACAGAAAATCTTGGAACTGCTCGGCAGGCGGGATTACACCCCGCTCAATGCCCCCGGGCTGCTGAGGCAACTCGGCCTGCCGCGCCGCGAATTACGGGCGCTGGAGCGTGTGCTGGGCCGGCTCGAACGCTCAGGCCAGGTCGCCCGAATCAAAACCGGCAACCGTTACGCCCTCCCTTCGGAGGCGGACCTCCTCCCCGGGCGGATTCGAATCAATCGCCAGGGCATCGGCACTCTCCAGCCGGATAACCCGAAGAATCAAGTGATTCGCATTCCGCACGACGCGACCTCGACCGCCCTCCATGGAGACCACGTCCTGGTCCGGCGGGACATTCTTCCACAGGCGCGGCGCGGCAAGAGGCCAAGTGAGCCAACCGGCCGGGTGGTGCGCATTCTGGAGCGGGCGCGCACCCAGCTTGTGGGGACTCTCCAGCGCGGGCGCAGCTTCCTTTACGTGATTCCCGATGACCCACGAATCCCTCAGGACATATATGTGCCGGCGGCCGGCGACGTGGGGCGCCCCGCCCGCGAAGGGGACAAAGTGGTCGTGGAACTGCGTGAATGGAAATCCCGGCATACCAACCCGGAAGGGGAAATCATTGAGCTGCTCGGCCCGCCCGGCGCCGAGGGAGTGGATATGCTTTCAGTCATCCGCCAGTATTCACTCCCGCTGCATTTTCCCAATCGGGTCCTGCGCGAGGCGCGCTCCTTGGGTCACGAGGTCCGGCCAACGGAGTTAGCCGGTCGCACGGATTGCCGCAACGCCCCGGTCGTCACCATCGATCCGGATGACGCCCAAGACTTCGACGACGCAATGAGTCTGGAACCCGCCGCATCCGGGCACTGGAAGCTCTGTGTCCACATCGCCGACGTCTCACATTACGTTACGCCCGGTTCGGCACTCGAAAAGGAGGCGGCTCAGCGCGGGAATTCGACTTATCTAGTGGATCGCGTCATCCCGATGTTGCCGGAGGGTCTGAGCAACGAGCTCTGTTCGTTGAAACCGCGCGTGGAACGGCTTACCAAGTGCGTCGAGTTCCTGCTCTCTTGCGAAGGGGTAGTTCTGAAGACGCGGTTCTATTCGGCGGTGATTCGCTCCCAACACCGCTACACCTACAAGGAGGTTTTGAGTATTCTCCAGCGCAAGCCTCAGGACCACCTCGAACGGATGCTGCACGCCGCTAATACTCTGGCCCAGAAAATCCGCCGCGCCCGCTTCAGGGCCGGCTCCCTCGACCTTGATTTCCCAGAAACCAAGATACGGCTGGATGAGCGCGGCCGCATAGCGCGCATCGAGCCGGTCGAGAACGATGTCTCCCACCAACTCATAGAAGAGTTCATGCTGCTGGCCAATGAGGCGGTGGCTGCCCGGCTAATGAGCCTGAGACAGCCCGCCATTTACCGCATCCATGAGGAGCCCGAAACCCGGCGATTGGAGGAATACCGCCAAGAGGTGCTTAGTCACCATATCCCGTGCGGGAACCTGTCGAACCGCCATGAGGTTCAGAGACTGCTGGGGAGGCTAAACGGATTGGCCATCGGCCCTGCCCTCAAGATTGGCTTTCTTCGCTCGCTGATGCGGGCGCGTTACGCGCTGGAGCCGCTGGGCCATTACGGCCTGGCAAAGAAACGCTACACCCACTTCACCTCGCCTATTCGGCGCTATGCGGACCTGCTGGTGCATCGAGCCTTATTCGGCCCGCCGGGACAACCGTTGACCGCCGGCACCCCTAGGGAGGAAGCCGACCACATTTCTGAAACCGAACGCAACTCAGACGATGCCGAACGGGACAGCAAGAGCGTCAAGCTCTTCGCCTTCTTGCTTGCGCAGATCGACTCCGGCCGCCGCCAGCGGTATGGCGCCCTGGTAACCGACGTGCGCAATTTTGGTTTCTTTGTCGATGTGCCCGCTTTGGGATTAGGCGGTTTGGTCCCATTATCCGGTTTGAGCGACGATATTTATCGGTTTGACTCAGTTCGCGGCCAACTCGTAGGGCGGCGCAGCCGGCGAGTGATCCGCCTTGGAGATCGGATCGAGGTAGAGGCGGCCAAGGTGGACACGTTCAAGAGGCAAGTGGACTTCCGGCCGGCCGAAGCAGCCAGGGCTCCCCGGGCGTCCTCCATCCGACCGGTCTGACTTGTCTGAGCAGTCAGACTGGCCAGACCGAAGAGCCATTTAGCGGGCCTTGCCAACCGCTCCCTGCCTGATACACTGGCATCGTCTGTTAAAGCAGAATGAAGCGCTTGGTTCTCTCCTGGGTTGTATGTCTGGCTGCATTGGCTCACGCTCGAAACCTCGTTTCGGCACCGGCTGCCGCTCGGTTTCAGTTCCGTTTTCCGCGCATGATGACGTACCGGGTCAATACGTCCGCCCCGCGCCTTCGTTCCGCCTCCGCCCCAAGCCAATGGCTCAAGGTTTGGCCTGACGATGGGTCCACGAACTTCATCGAACTGAGCAGCCGGGTGGTTGTCCAGTTGGCAGCCGCGGCCGATATTGGCCACGTCATTTCCGGCACTTCTCTCAAGCTCTCGCGCGCCGTGGGCCCGAACATCTTCATTTTCCAGGCGCCGGACGCATTCACCGCCGCGGACCAGGCCCAGCGGTTGGCGGCATTGCCAAACGTTCTGGCCGCCTACCCGGTGTTCCGCAGGGGGGCAAGCCTCGACGGGTCTTATGCGCCTTACCCGACCGATAGCCTCTTCGGAAATCAATGGGAACTTGAACACCGAGACCCCAACGGTTCCCCGGCCGGCGTGGACCTGGACGTCCGGGCGGCGTGGCCGTACGCCAAGGGCAAGGGCGTAACCATTGCCGTGGTCGATACCGGTGTTGAGCTGACTCATCCCGAACTGAGCGCGCGGGTTGCCGGGGCGCCCCAGTTCAATTTCACGCGGAACAACACCAATGCCGGACCAATTTCAGGCACCGCCTCCGCGGCCCACGGCACGGAAGTGGCCGGGTTGGCGGCCGCCTCGATGAACAACGCGCGGATGGTGGGCGTGGCGCCCGAAGCCAGCCTCTCCAGCTTTGTCGTGTTCGATACGAATTTCAACCTGGCTACGGACGAAGAGTTGATGGACGCCTACCAATACCAGTCGAACGTGGTGGACGTGGAGAACCTCAGTTGGGGCAACAGCGGTTACGCGCAGCAGGGGCCGAGTCTGCTGGAACAGGTTGGCATCTCGAACGCCGTTCACTTCGGCCGGTCCGGGCGTGGCATTGTCATGGTCCGTTCCGCCGGCAATGGTCGCGCCCTGGGCGCCAATGCCGACGACGACCATTACCCTTCGGACCCGCGGGTGATAGCCGTGGCGGCCGTGCGCGAGGACGGGCGGGTCTCCAGTTCGAGCGAACCCGGCGCCTGCATCCTCGTTGGAGCGCCCAGCGGCGATCCCGCCTCCGGTTTCAACGGCCTTATCAGCACCGACCTCCTCGGCGCCCGTGGAGTGAACCAACTCAACTTTTTCCCGCCTAACGAGGACCTCTCCGGTTACGTCTTCGACAGCATGGGTTTCAGCGGCACCTCGGCCGCCGCGGCAGAAATCTCGGGCGTCGCGGCGCTTATCCTCTCGGCAAACCCCAATCTCACCTACCGGGACGTGCAACAGATCCTGATCTTGTCGGCGCGCCAATTTGATTTTGCCGATCCGGACCTGGCGACCAATGGCGCAGGCTTTCTGGTCAGCCATAACGTCGGCTTCGGCGTGCCGGATGCCGGCGTGGCGGTGAACCTGGCGCGAACCTGGAAGAATCGTCCCCCGCTCACGAACGTGACCGTTGTCGCCACTAACGTGGCCGCCATCCCCGATGACGGCCTCCGATTGCTGATAGCAGGAGACGGCGTCCCGGCCAGCCTCGCCTCTATCCATACCCTGCCCAGCGTCGGCCCCCACGCCGATACGCCTACACCGTGGCTTTCTCTCGCCGATTTCGGCTTTGGCACCAATCTGGCCGGAATCGACCTTACCCACCACGGCGCCCTCATTCAACGCGGCGGCGCCAGTTTCGCCTCTGCCATCGACCTGGCGGCACAGGCAGGTGCGGCCTTTGCGGTGGTCTATAACTACGCGACAAACACCAGCGGCATCGGCGCGCCGGGCGGCAGCCAGCTTATCCCTATGGGCGCAACCGATTTTGTCCCGATTCCGGCCGTTTTCGTCGCTCACCAGGATGGAGAGGCCTTAAAGCAATTGTTCGCGACAAATCGCGCCGCCCTCGCCCAAATCCACCTGACCGCCACTAATTACATTCTCACCGTCACCAACACCCTGCTCTGCGAGCAAGTCGGCCTTCGGGTCAAAACCGATCACCCGCTGCGCGGCGACCTCCGCATCACCCTGGTCTCTCCGGCCGGCACCCGCAGCGTCCTTCAGCGCTATAACGGCGATGTAAGCCCCGGCCCGGTCGATTGGATTTACTACACCACCCACGACTTCTTCGAGAGCAGCGCCGGCAACTGGACGGTCTATTTCAGCGATGAATCCGCAGGCGCCACCGGTTCGGTCCATTTCGTCAGTCTCACCATCTATGGCGTTCCCATTCTCGACACCGATAGAGATGGCCTGGACGACAACTGGGAACTCGCCCATTTCGGCAACCTCCGGCAAGGACCAAAGGACGACCCCGACCACGACGGCTATTCCAACGCCCGCGAGCAGCTCATGGGCACAGACCCGACCGTGGCCAACAACTTCCCGTTCGCAATCGACCTTTCCCCCTGGAACGGCACGATTGATCGGCTAAGCTGGCCTGCCAGCCCATCGTGGAACTATGAGATTTGGAGCGGCACCGACCCCGCCTCCCTCAATTTGGTCACCAACCTGCCGGGACGCTGCCCCGAAACGGAGTGGTTCAGCCCGCGCCAGGCCCCCGGCCGGTTCTTCCGGGTTCGCGCCACTCCGCCTCGTTAGTTGCCCCTGATCCCTCGCCACAATGGCTACTACCCGTGGTTTGGCGGTAACTAATGGGGGATTTCTTGCTCTTGCCGCAAGTCAGCCGGCGTTTTCCCGGCAAGGATCAGGGCCTCACTGCTCCAGGACCGCCCGCCAAAATTGTTGGGTCGCTTGCGCCGGCAGCGAGTTGGTGATGGCCAGGGAAGTGCCCGCCAGGGTGTTGGTTGAGACGGGGGCCCAGGCCGTCAGGTCGTCAGAGGTCTGGAGGATAAAGCCGGTCCCGGGCTGGCCGGCAACCTCGAGCACAAGCTGCTTGCTCGGCTGTCCTCCAAGGGCGCGCAAACCCAAAACCGGCGGGGTGGGCGCCACGGGCGAAAACCTGAACAGCGTCATGGAGAACGGCGGAAAGGAATAGATGAAATTCGTGGCTGCCGTTGTAAAATTCGTCTCGGCGATATCTTGAGCTTCGGCAGGGCCGTTGGTCCGCGCGGCTTCGTCTTGGGTGATGCCGTAGGAATAGACCGTTGCGAGCGGGTTTGGCAAAAAGCCGTTCAAGGAGACCTGGGCCTGAAAGTTAGTCGTCGAATCCCGATTGATGACAAGCAATGATGCCTTGCCGTCCGGACCCTTTGCGCCGTAAGCGGAGAGGAGAAGGTAATCGGTGACGGCGCCGACGATGGTGTCGCCGGGTTGGACGAAATCATGCATGAGCTTGGCGGCATAAAACGTGGGATGGCGGGTGGAAACGCCGCCGATCATGCCGAGGTCGCCGTAATCGCGCCAGCCGTAGAGCGTCGGATCCATGCTTCCGTTGTGGTCCGTGCCGTTGCGCAGGTCCCACCAAACGAAGGCGTTGAACTCGCTTTGCATCAATTGGCCCAAGCTGTCAGCATAGTAAAGGCCGTTAACCAGGCTGGTGGATTGTTTGCCTTGAGCGCCTGAATCGCTGTTGTTTTCGGTGCAGACCAACTCGATGTTCGTGCCCTCCGGGCCGAAGTAGTCGCTAATCTGTTGGCGGAGGTCGGCGGCATCACCCGCCCAGGCGCTGGCGGACTGGAGCAAGAGCGGGTCGCTGTCCGGGCAATCCGGGCCCGTTCCGCCGGACCATTCCGGGTAGCGATGGTGGACCAGGAAATCGGGCCGCACACCAAGCTGCTTGAGCGTCGTGAGCATGACGGGCGTCCAGCCGTAATGCGTCTGGCCCGTCCGCGAATTGTAAGCGGGATGGTCCTTATAGCCGTTGTCCGAACTGTCTTCGCCGGGGGTGGCGACGATGCCGACCTTGATAGATGGGTCTGCGGCCTTCATCTGGCGGAGGTAGTCGGCGGCGCGGACGGCATAAGTGTAGGGATCGTTGGGACGCGCGTTGGTATCGGTCTCCCATGTCCCGTAGTTCTCATTGCCAATTTCCCAATACCTGAATCCATAATGGTTGGTGATATTGGAGTCGCGCACCCAGCCCGCGGCTTCCGCGGCGGTGCCGGAGCCGTAGTTGACAGTAATGAAGGCCTGCGCGCCGACGTTGGTTGCCACCTGGGCGAAGCGGTCGAAGGAAGTGGCCCATCTCCAGGTGTTGCTCTGGGTTGTGTTCGAGGCCCAATGATACTCGTCGGACAATGAGCCGCCAGGGAAGCGCAGCATCCGCGTGCCCATCTCCTTGAGGAGCGAGACGGTTTGCGGGGTGTCGAAGTAGTTGTCCCATACGGCCGCATTGAGTCCAAACCACCGGGCATCAGCGGTTCGAATCGTGCGATTGGCATCTACGTCGATATGCACCAGGGCGGGAGCGGGGCTGGCTACCAGCGTGATGTCGTCCACGTAAAACGTGGCGGTGCTGCCACCAACCAGTTGGAGGGTGAACCGGGTGACGCCGGTTTGGTTGGCGGCGTGAATCGAGGCGAGCGAGATCACAAAACGCTTCCATTGGTTGGCAGACAAGGCCCCCAGCCGATACGGCGGTTCGTCAACCCCGTTGACCTGCGCACTCACTTGCAGGATTTGCCCGCCGGTGCCACCGCCATTGGCCCAAAACGAAAAGCTGGCGTACGGTGCCGTGTCAAACGGGGGATGATAAAACGACAGGCCCTCGTACATGGCGGAGGAAACGCGGATGGAGTTGCTCCCGGAGTGGACTGGCGCCGTGTTTTCGAGGTCTCGAGTGGCCCAGCTCCAATCCTGGAAACCGTTGACCAGGTGGTCGGTGTAGATGGGCAGGTCCGCCTGGGCGCAGGCGAGTTGGGGCAACAACGATGCGAGGACAATGGCTGTCCAGGACCAGCCGGAACGGAGGCAGCGGACGATTCCTCTCAGACGCAAAGCGAGCATGGCCTCATCCTGCCCGCGATCGCCAAGCCCAGTAAAGCACGAAACCAGCATTATGGCTTCGATTGCGCCGCCGGGAGGCGGCGCCCTTGAGGTTTATGGCAGCGCGCCCGGGCGCAGGCTGCGTATGCGCTCAAGATATGGCCAAAGGCCTTGACAGCAGGAACAGGCGGGGCCACGCTGGGAATGTCGTGATTAACACCTTGAGGATCTTCGAAGATCTCAGCCAGGCAATGCCGCCGGAGGCGGCCCGCAAACTTGCCTCTGTGCTGGGACAGGTGTGCGAGGAACTACAGAACACGGTCACGAAAGCCGAGTTCAGAGAACTCCAGCAGGTTGTGCGCGAGCTAGCCGAGGCGCAGAAACGAACCGAGGCGCGGCTGGAGGAACTGGCCGAGGCGCAGAAGCGAACCGAGGCGCGACTTGAGGCGCTGACTGGGCGGGTCGAGGAACTGACCCTGGGTCTGACGCGAACCAATGAACGTTTGGACGACCTGATTAGGGCGGTCCGGGCGCTGACGGAAACGGTTCGGTCGCATGACGGGCGATTGGCCAAACTGGACGGACGCACGTTTGAATTACAGTTCCGCGAAAGGGCCTCGGCGTACTTGGGCCCTGTAATGAGAGGGACGAGGGTGATCCCGGCGGGCGATTTGGCCGAAGAGCTGGAAGGGGTGCTGACGGAGCAAGAATTTGAAGAGTTGCTCCGGGCCGATGTGATATTGAAAGGCCGTGCCATGTTGGCCGGAGTGCGCCAGGAGGTTTTCGCGGTGGTGGAATTGTCGGTGACACTGGATAATTCGGACATCGAACGAGCGGCGCGGCGTGCGGGGCTCTTGCGGAAGAAGGGTTGGAAAACCTTGGCCGTGGCCGCGGGGGAAGAAGCTTCCGAAGTGTTGATCCGCTGGGCTGCTGGATTGGGTGTGGCTGTGATGCAGGATGGACGGCGGTTCAACTGGGATGAGGCATTGGCCAGGGTCTAACCCGCAAGTACAGAGCCCGGTCTCATCCTGCGCGCGCTCCCCGATTCAGCAGGGGGCGAGCGGCTCACGGGCGGGCGCGGAGAATCTAACCCTCCGCCGCACCTCGCTGTTCATGGCCCACTCGGAAGCCGCACTGGCAGGCCCAGCGATGTACGGCCCGGATATCGCAATGGCGTCCGAGCTTGAGGACGTTGGGGAGCCGGATTTGCACCGCCCGAGGCCGGGGAGAATCGGCGAAGTGGAAATCGAATTGGGCCCGCGTAAGGCGCCCGCTTCTGGGGATGGGAGGCAGCGGGGCGGAGGTCTCGAAGAGGTCGTTGGCGCCCTCAATAATGAACTGGTTGGCAGCGTTGTCTGAGACAACCTCGATTTCGCGCAAGGTGATCTTGCAGATTGTATCAATACCCTCCACGGCCAAAGCGCCAGCCCCATCGAGCCGCAACGGTTCCAGCGTGTAGGTCCGCCGCTCCGAAAAATAATTCTCGCTGCCTCGCAGCATCAGGCCAAAGGCCCCGCAGTAGAGGTCGCGCTCGCCCCGAGTGCGGGCGTTGAGCCGGATTTCGTCCTGTTCGGGCGAATAGACCACTACGTCGTCTCTCTCCGGACGGAAATGGAGCACGCCCTTGCGCTGCCGTTCCTCAATCGCGGGCGCGCGCACGTAAGCGTCTCCGTGCTGCACCAGGAACCACCATTCACCATCGATGGGATACATCTCCACCGCGGCCATTTCGCGTCCACGGTGATGCCGGGCAAACCAAGCGTCGAGGGTCAAACAGAGCGTGTGGATGGCCGCGGCGCCAGGTGGGTTGAAGGGAGCCCGCTTGCCCGGGACCGCGCCCGCGCCGAAATACTCGAATCGGGCCAGGCGCTGCATTCGTTGCTGGTTGTGCGCGGCGGTCAGCAACTCGGGGGCGGCCAGCCAAACCTGCAAGGCAATCTCTTCGCGGGAGGAGTCCGCGGCCCAGTTCACTTCCAAACCGGCCTCCGTCACCGCCTTTTCCAGCCGTTCCTGACCCTCGGGCGTCGCCATTTCGTCAATCGCAAAGAGCGCCTCGTTGAGCGCGCCCGGCAACGATTCCGGGGCCAGCAGCAGCTTGACCAGGGCGTCGTAGTAATCTCCGTCCGGCAGGCCCGTGCCCGGCGGCTCCAAGCCGGAGGCGGCTAGGTCCTCGTGGAATCGGCCCAGAAATGTCTCCAGCAACGTCCGTCCGACGGTGCGCAGGAGGCTGGGTTTAGTAAAACGTCTGAATCGCATAATCGCCATAGGTTTTCTCCGGCTCTTAAGGTTGAACTGGGGGCAGGCGCCCTTGAGCGCAGCACCGCCCAGCATTGGACATATCATGTCCTACAACTGAACGCATGTCCATATAAAGTTATTCACCGGTTATTCACCGCCCAGCGCGGCGAGGACTTCGGCGGCGTGGGTTTGCGGCCTGACTGCGCGCCAGATCTCTTTATGGGCATGCACGACCGCGCCAGCACCACCGGCCGCGAGCCCTTACTTGGGGAGGTCAGCCTTCACGGCGACGCAGTCAAGCTCTTTAATCATGTGGACAGAGGATAGGCCGTCTTTTTCCGAGGGACAACCGCTTCCTGAGGGTACGGCAGCTTCATGCGAGGCAAATTTAACTGAATTTGGCTCTTCGATGCAATAAGCTATTGGAGCAATGCAAGAAACGCCTTTGAGAACGCGAGCCTGCGTGTATGGAGGTCGTGCGGTGAGGCTCCGGCGCCCGCTGTTCGGTCTGTTCCTGGCGCTGGCGGGTTTGGGATGCGCGAAATGGGCATTTCCAGGGAGTGTGCCAGGGGATGCTCGGCTTCTTGCGGTCTTGCTCCTTGTCGAAGCGGCTACAACGTTGATCGTATCGTTGAGCTGCCGGTTACCGCTCCAAAACATCCTTTTGGCCTCGGTGACTATCGGCCTGGTTGGGACGATAGGCAATGCCGTGGGCCAATTCGGCGGGTCACCGCCTATTCATATAGCAGGGAGGCAAGGCGTTGGTGTCTCGCTCCTGAGTCCGCTGCTCTGGATTGTGGCCGTGCTGAGTTCCCGTTCCCTGGCGCAGGCGCTTCTGCGACCGTGGCGTCAAATCGCGGCTTATGGTTATTGGCGGTTGGCGGCAACGGTGGTGCTGGTCGTCCTCGTCTTTGTGCCGGTTGATCTTTTCGCTTCAGCAGCATATCCGGCGGCGGGGAGGTTGGCCACTGACTACGCGGTTGCTCATTGCCTGGCCCCGGGCGTCGTTGCGCTGCGAGCCCTGACGGCCGTGGTTGCCCTGCTCTTGGCAACTCCATCGCTCATCGATAAGCGGCCGGTCTAATGCTATGCCTACCGCCCGCCTGGACCAGGCTCTTGTCGAACGCGGCATCTCTCAAAGCCGTGAGCAGGCCAAACGCGCCATCCTGGCGGGCCGCGTTAAGGTCAATGACCATCCGGCCCGCAAACCGAGCGACCCCGTTAAACCCTCGGACACGATCAGGCTGCTGGCGCCGGAGAAGTACGTCAGCCGCGGCGGCTACAAGTTGGAGCATGGCCTGGACTTCTTCGGCATCGACGCCTCGCACCAGACGGCCATCGACCTGGGCGCCTCCACCGGGGGCTTCACCGATTGCCTTTTGCAGCGCGGCGCCGCCCGGGTCTATGCCGTCGATGTTGGACGAGGCCAGTTGGCATGGAAGCTTCGCGGCGATCCCCGCGTCGTGGTCATGGAAAGGACCAACGCCCGCTGGCTGACTCCGGCCGCTTTTCCGGCTCCCTTTCGCCCGGCCGACCTGGTGGTGATCGATTGCTCCTTCATTTCCCTGCGCAAAATCCTTCCGCCCGCCGTTGCTTTGTTGGCCGGCTCCGGTAAAATCATGGCGTTGATTAAACCTCAGTTCGAGGCCGGCAAGCTTGAGGCGGACCGGGGGGCGGGGGTTATCCGCGACCCCGCCATCCACGAGCGCGTCATTCGTGAATTGGGCGAATTCGTGGCCGGGCTGCCGGGGTTGGCTTGGCGCGGAGTGACCGAGTCGCCCATTCTCGGGCCGGCCGGCAATAAGGAATTTCTGGTGCTGCTTGAAAACACTGGCCGATAAGATTCGAAACGTGGGGCTGATTGCAAACGCCGGCAAGGCCGCCTGCTTCGACGTTCTGGCGGAGGCCGCGCGCCTGGTTGCCAGGGCGGGCAGAACCCTTTACAGCGATGCTGAAACCGCCCGCCTCGCCCCTCTCGACCTCAACACCGCCGTTTGCCCCAACGCCGCCGCGCTGGCCCGCGCCGCGGACCTGCTGCTGGTTTTCGGCGGTGACGGCACCATCTTGCGCATCGCGCGGGAAATCGCCGGCTCGCGCACGCCGCTCCTGGGCGTCAACATCGGCAGCTTGGGATTTCTGACCGCCGTCCCCTCGGCGGAACTTGCCGACGCCCTCGCGTGTGTATGGAAGGGGAAATTCAAATTCGAATCACGCGTCCTTATCCAGGCCGAGGGGCGCTGCGGCGGGCGGGACATTGAACGGACCGCGCTGAACGACATTGTCATCAGCCGCGGTATCATCTCGCGGCTCATCGAGCTTGAGGTCCGCGTCGATGGCGACCTGCTGACTCGCTATCGCTGCGACGGCCTCATAGTCAGTTCCGCTACCGGTTCGACCGCCTACTCGCTGGCGGCGGGCGGCGCGGTGGTCTTCCCCACCGCCAGCGTCCTGGCTATTACGCCGATCTGCCCCCATACCCTCTCCAACCGCGCGCTCATCGTCCCGCTCTCGGCCAAGATTGAGGTGCAGATTATCAGCCAAAAACCGGCTACCATTCTGAGCGCGGACGGACAGGTCGTCACCGAGCTGGCTTGCGGCGACCAGATAACGGTTCACCGGAGCCGACGCGCCGTCCGCCTGATGCATCTCAAGAGCAGTTCGTTCTGCGAAACCTTGCGCCGTAAACTGCACTGGCGCGGGGCAACCATCTAAACCATGGTTCGACTCAAGGACATCGCGGAGCGGGCGGGCGTCTCGATCATGACCGTTTCGAAGGCCTTGCGCGACGGGCCGGATGTCTCCGACGCCACCAAGGCGCGGGTCAAACTCCTGGCCCAGCAACTCGGCTACGTGCCCGACTCCTCGGCCCAGGGACTGCGCACGCGCACCACCAAGCTCTTCGGCCTGGTGCTGAGCTCCGCCGCCGAGCCGGGGCTGACGCCGCTCATCCTGGCCATCGAACAGCGCGCTTATGAGTTAGGCTACGATCTCCTCCTGGCCCACACCTTGGGCCTGGCCGAGCGCGAGGAGGCCTGCGTTCGCCGGCTGCTGGCGCGGCGTGTGGATGGCCTGTTTATTGCCCCGGCTAGCCGCCTCTCAGACGACGCCCCCATCTATACCGAACTGCTCGCCCGCGGCACTCCCACCGTGGTCCTCGGCCATCCGCCCGGTTTCTGCACGCAGTTCCCTGCCGTTGAAATTGACGACCGGGCGGGGGGTTACATTGCCGCTAAGCACCTGCTCAAGCTCGGCCATAACCGGATTGCCTTCCTGGCCGGACCTCAAGGCGCCCCCTGGGCGCAGGAGCGGTTCGAGGGCTATCGCCTCGCCCTGAGAGAGGCCGGGCTCGAAGTGGATGACAACCTCGTCTTTCAGGCCGGCCACACCATTGAGGACGGACGCACCGCCGCCCGCCAGTTGCTTCATGAATCGCGCCCTGCCACCGCCGTTCAGGCGGTCAACGACTCCGTCGCCCTCGGCTGCGCCGGCGTCCTCCTGAGCCAGGGCGTGAGCATCCCCCAACACCTCTCGCTGACCGGCTTCGGCAATACCCAGGCTGGTGAATGTTTTCGCGTCCCGTTGACCACCCTCAACGAACCGGTTTCCCGCCTCGGTTCGGAAGCAGTGGCCGCCATGCGCCAGGTTCTCCTGGGCCGGCGTCCCACGCAGAAGCCGTTGCCCGTCGATCTCATCGTCCGAAACAGCACCGGCGCCGCTCCCGCTTCCCCAGCCATCAAGCGCTGAGCCGAGCTTTGCCGCGACCATGCGCCACGCCCTGGTCGCGCGAGGTCGGTCGAGCACAAGGCCATGGTGGAGAGGCTGGTTCTCTTCGGGCGGGTGTTTGTGTTCATCCGAGACCAAGAAGCGATACGCCTTGAAATAGTTCGGAATCGCTTCCACCGCGGGCAATCCGCCGCGTCACACGGAGAGCAGGGACATGGGGCGTGGGAGGCGGACAACAACGGTTCCGGCGATTCTATCGTGCCAGCCTTGCTTCTCCTCGTCCCAGGCTATCCAGAGAAAACCCAGGAACAGCACCACGACGGAAAAGCTGGCCGCCAGGGCGCGGACCAGGGCGATAAGGAGGGTCATCGGCTCACCGTCCTGGCGCACCACCTTCAAGGACAGAACCACTCCGCCAATCGTAGTGCCTTTCCAGGCCCACATCCCGGTGAAATAGGCCAGCGCCAACAGAAACCCGAATGGCCCCACAAAGCCCGAGATGATGCTCACCAGCACAACGTCCAGGAAGCCGGCGCCCATGCGTTCCCAGAAACCCGCCCTCGGATACGACAGGGCTTCAGAGACGATGGGCGGCGGCAACGGCATCGCGGGCGCCGCCGGTCCGGGAAGCGGTTCGGTTTCATCCTGCCGGGGTGGCTCACTTATGGTGGGGCTGGCAACATGGGCCGTGTGAGAGGAGGCCGCCTCCACTTCCAATGGCCGGGCGGGGAGGGAGGAGCTCGATGAACTTGGCTCGACCGGATAGTAAGGCGCCGGATCATACGGCGGAACGGTTCCCGTCGGAAACTCAAGGGGCTTCTCCGGCATCTCCCGCCTCATCCCGCCGAAAGCGGCCATGACCACCGCGCCGATGCCCCAGAGGCTGGCGACGGCAAACGCGACTAAACCCAAAACCGGGACCATGTATAAGAAGGTGAGAACGGCCGCGCCGAGCAGCAGGGCGGGCAGAGGGTTGTGAGGCCGCCTTGATTGCCGCAAGATAGCCGAGCCGATCCATTCCAGCACCGCTGTCTTGCCGAGCAGCCCGCCCAGAAACAGCGCCGCCAGGACAAAGGGCACAACGACGACCCCAATACCCGTGACAACCAGGATCACGATCACCAGCGGCACCAGGAGCTTCGTGAGCAGCCCCATGAGAAAACTGGTGGCGGGCCGCCGGTTCAATTCCTCCACACACGCCGCCACTGGGCGCGGAAAGAGCACGGCTATAATGGCGTAAAGGATGAAAAAGCCCAACGCGATGCCCCAGGCCCAGGGCACCTGCGGCGCCAGCGGCCTCAGCCACAGGGCGCAATGCGCCACCCAGCTCTTAAGCCAGCGGATCTGGAGAAAGCCAGCGCCAGCCAAGTCGATCTCCTGCAATTGCCCCCAAATCTTCGCGCCGTCCGCCACATTGATTTTCCCACCGACCGCCACCGCGTCGCCGTGGATTTGGGCGCCCCGCCCTACCTGAAGGTCGCCCAAAATATCAACAACCTCGTTGCCGACCTGGCCATCCACCTCCGCATTGCCACCAATGACGACCAGGGCGTCATGCACCTCTCCATGGATTGTAGCGGAGCCGCCAATGACCACGACCGTTTCGGCGGTGTCCCCGCGCTTTAAGTCCACAGCCCGGCCGATTTTGACAATCACTCCGCGATGCACCCCGGTGCTTGGCGGTGGCGTCAGGTCAGCCGCTCTACGCGCGCCCCCTCCGGGTTGACTGGCTGCGTCATCGGGAACCTCGGCCAGTGTCTTATCCCGCGCGTCGGTTTGCCGGCCATCTCGGCTTGAACCCGCCAGAGAGGCGGCGAGTTCCGCCGTTTGGGCGCGAGAAACCGTTCCGGCCAGGAGGCTCAGGATGGCCGCCAGCGCGAAAGGCCAGCCCATGCATCCAAACAACGAACGTTGGTACACCGGCGAGCGGCGTGGTGGAGTGCTGAAGTGTTGGAATACCGGAGTATTGGATTCCCCATTACTCCACCCCTCCACCCCTCCACCATTCCGTGCCGAATGGGGTGCTGGAGTGCTGGAGTGTTGGAGTATTGGAGCATCGGGTTTTCCATCCCTCCGCCACTCCGCCACTCCGCCACTCCGTCTCGACTCTTCCAGCGTTGCGCGCTTGGATTGCGTGTTAGTTCTCATAGAGAGTCAGGTTCGTTAACGCCGCGCAAGGGCAAGCCGGAAATAGAGGGTCCCCAGGCCAAGGCAAAGGGCGTAGCCAAAGCCAATTAGGACGATGCTGGCTAGAATCACTGGTGTGCCGAAGTGCTTGATGACCAGGCATCCGGCATTCCCAAGGGCCGCGAGCACGTTCCATAGGAGGCTGAACCCGGAAACCACATGCCCCACTTTCGCGGACGCCGTCGCAACACCGGCAGCCCTGCTCAATTCCCAACCCCCGAAGCAAAGCCCGCCAAAGGCGCAGAGCAAGAGCGCCAGTGACGCCATGCGCCATTCCAGCCGCCAGGCCTGCCAAGGCAATCGATACCAGGGCCTCGCCGCGCGGCGCTCAATGGCCCTCATAACGCGACTGTGGAGCGTCGCCGGCGCCTCCAACTCCGGCAGGCTTTTGACCATCCGGTCGATTCTTGCTTCGAGTTCTTCGTAGCCGGGTTTCATTTGCTCAGGACACATGGACTTCCTCCGCCAGGCGCGGCAGCAGTCTCTTGCGCAGCGCCTCGCGCCCGCGGAAAATGTCGGTCTTTACTTTGCCAAGGGAGACGTGGAGTTTGCGGGCGATTTCTTCGTAGCTAAGTCCTTCCAGATGAAAAAGCACCAGCGGAACCCGCTGGGCTGGCGGGAGCTTCTGCAGGGCCTCCTCCACCAGCTTGTTGCGGTCGGCGCGAGCCAATTCGTCTTCCAGGTTCTCCGGCGCCGCGAACGGCAGTTCCCTCTCCTCGTCGCCCTCCGCGCCGCCAGAGAGCTCGGAAAAGAAGCTCCAGCGTGAGCGGTATCGTGTTAAGTGGTTGAGGCTGAGGTTGGTGGCGACCGTCTTGAGCCATCCGCCGGCGGTCGGGCTGGCAGAGAGTTGGTCGAAGCGTTCGTAGGCCTTCAGGAACACTTCCTGGGAGATGTCTTCAGCTTCGGTCTGGTTGGCAAGCAAACGCATAGCGGTGCTAAATACCATGTTCTGGTAGTTACGCATGAACGCCTCGAACTGTTGTGGGTCTGTCATGATCGGACAGCAACGGCTCGGGGCCTAGTCTATATCCACAGTTGCACTGAAAGCAAAGCTCTTTCATGGCGGCCGCCTATTCTCATACCTCAATCAATTACACGGCAGGAGGATGGTTTGTTTCACCTTGTAATAGCAACCGAAGCCACACCCTGCGGGGACGGGGCCGTCTTGTGCTATGAACAGGCCACGCCGCTGGGGTTAAAGAATTGGCCTTGTGAATGGCTGTGGGAGTTCAGGCGGCGGTGGTGTCCGCCTGCTTCTGCCGCACGGCTCGCGCCATGGTATTGACGCTGCGCAGGACTTCGCGCGCGGCGGCCGGGTCGGGGATTTTCACGCCGTAGTTCTTGTCCAGAGCCACCACCAATTGGAGGGCATCGACCGAGTCGAGTCCAAGGCCCTCAGGGCCGAACAAGGGCAAATCGTCCGTGATCTCGCTCGCCGCCACCTGGAGCATCAGGTTCTCGACGAGCATGGTCTTGATTTCGTCGTTAAGAGTGTTTGCGTCAGTCATGCCAAAAAAATGCCATTGTCAGCTTTGATTCCGAAAAACGTGTAACGTAATTGCTCTCAGGACAAGCTAGAAATTCTACTACCGGCGCTGGAATTGTGCCGCAATGGCCTGTTGATTGCAGCCGACCACGCTGACCGTCGCGGCGGGGAACCTGTTTGCCGCCAAGGAATCGACAGCCGCCACACATTGCCAGGCGGCGGCGGCGGCCAGCCCTTCGCCCAGAATCCGCTTGACGGAAAGGCGTGGGCCAGTCCATTCGTTCCAGGCGCTGGCCTCATCAAGGTCCGTTCGCCGGGCGCCTTGAAGGCCGTCGCAAAGCAATTCATCCGGTTGCGCCGGGGCAAGGTCCGCGCGGGCGAGTTGAGCCGCTCGCGCCCGGCTCTGGCGCTGGGTGAAAAGGTGCGCGTCGGTTACCGCGTGGAGAAAGACTCCGTGGTCCTGGGGGGCTGCGAGGCGCAGATAGAGCGCGCCGGCCCCTTCGCTCAAAATGATGTTCCGGTCAAACAGCCAGGCTGCGCTGGCGGCCAGCCAATCCATCTCTTCGGTTCCTATAACCAGGCAACCGTCTGCCTGGCCATCCAGGAGCCAATCGGCGGCCATCGCCAGGCCCTGGAGAAAGACGCTGGGGTCGCCGACCAGGCTATAGTAGGGGGTGCTTGTATGAAGGAACGCGGCCAGGTGGCTGGCGGGCGCGTTGAGCACCGTCTCCGGAAAGAGGAGCGGACTGGCGACAGCGGGGTCCTTCAACGTCTCATCCAGGAACCGTCGCGAATAGTTCACGCAACCGCACATGGCGCACACAATCAGACCGAGGCGCAATCCTCCCTTCTTATAGAGTGGAGCCGCGTCCCCCAAAGCTTCCAGGGCTGCCGCGACGGCATATTGCGAGACGGGGCTGGCGCGGCGTAATCTGGGCTGAGCCAAGAAGAAGGGGCGCGGTACGGGTGGGGCGGCAGGGCGGACGTGCAAGGCGCGCTTCCAGCCCGGGCGCATAAGGTCCTTCTCCGGTACGGGACGGCCCGCCGCCAGGGCATCACGAAAAGCAGGCATACCCCACCCGGCGGGTGAGACTACTCCACAGCCGCTGATCAGGACCTTGTTCAGGACCACCTCCGCAGAATCAAGGTGGCGTTGGCCCCGCCAAAGCCAAACGAATTGCTCAGCGCACACTGGAGAAGCGCCTCACGCGGCCGCCGGACCAGTTCAAAGGCACAAGCCGGTTCAGGGGTCCGCAAGTTCGCGGTTGGCGGCAGCCACCCTTCCCGTAGCGCCATCAGGCAGGCGACCGCCTCAGCGGCTCCAGCGCCGCCCAGGAGATGGCCGATGCCCGACTTGACGGAGCTCACCGGCAATGAAGCGGCGTGCTGGCCCGCCCAGCGATTGATAGCCACGGCCTCGGAATGGTCGTTCAGGGGCGTGCCCGTGCCGTGCGCGTTGAGATAATCGATTTGCTCCGGGCCAACCCTGGCTTGCCGGCAGGCGGCGGCCATCGAGGCGACGGCGGCCTCGCCATCCGGATGGGGCTGCGTCAAGTGATGTCCATCGGTGCCAGCGCCGTAGCCGAGAATCTCGCCCAAAATCTCAGCGCCGCGCCGCCTCGCGTGCTCAAGGCTCTCCAATGCCAGCACGGCCGCCCCTTCGCCCAGGGTGAGGCCGTCGCGGTCGGCGTCGAAGGGACGGCATTGCGTGGTGGAAAGAATTTGGAGTGAATCGAACCCGGAGAAAACGAGCTGGCTCAGGGCATCGTACCCGCCGGTGAGAACGCGTTGGGCGCGCCCACGCCGAAGAAGCTCCCAGGCATGGCCGATGGCGTTGGCGCCGGAGGCGCAGGCGTTGGCGATAATGGTGATGGGACCGGCAAACCCGAAGGCGTCGGCAAGATTGAGCGCCTGGCGTTGAGCCTGGTAATGCAGGATGCGCGTGGCCTGGCGCCGTTGCGAGTCCGGACTCTGAATTGCCTGGCGATAGAAATCCTCCCCCAGACTCATCCCGGCGCTGGTGGTGCCGAGCACAACCGGCAGATTCTCCGAAGGCGCCCAGCCAGACTGGCGCCAGGCCTCTTCGGCGGCCAGCAGCAACATCTTGGCGCCGCGCTCCATGCGCCGGAGATGGCGCGGACTCAACGCGGTTTGGGGCAGCGTCCCGGGGAGCTCCACTTCGCCCGCGACCTTCGCCCTCTGCCGGCTAACATCAAACAGCGAGACCGGCCTGAACGCCACCCGCCCCGCCCGAAAACCTGCCGCATTGACTTTCCAACCCAATCCGTAAGCGGTGATAATTCCCGCGCCGGTAATGACGACGCGCGAGGCGGAATCTGCCTGGTGGGAAGCCGCAAATAACACTTTTAATCCCGATGTTGCCCAAAACCCTAATGGATCTCCCGCTTAAGTCAATCAGGCCCCGAGGGCGCGGGGTCAGTCCTCACTTTTTCCGCGGTGAGGGAAGGGAAGTGGCGGAAAAAGGTGCAGGACTGACCCCGGCGCCGTCCGTGCCCGACACATTTAATCACACCCCCGAAGAATCCACTTTCCAACCGCACCGCAACTGACTATGACATCATCCAATTATGCGGACATTCAAGAATTTTCTCAGCTTTGCCCTCCCGGGCGGTCTCTTCGCCCTCGGCATGCTCCTTTCCGGCTGCGGCAAATCCGAACCGGCAACTCCCGCGTCGGCGAAGAAAGGGGCCAAAGCGGTCTATACCATCGGGATGAGCCAGTGCAACCTGGGCGAGCCGTGGCGCGTGCAGATGAACGCCGATATCAAGGCCGCGGCGGCCAAGCATCCCAACCTCCACGTGATTTTCAAAGACGCCCAAAACGACACCCTCCAGCAGCGCGCGGATGTCGAGGAGTTCGTCAGCGCCGGCGTCGATTTGCTCATCATCAGCCCCAAAGAGGCGGCCCCCCTGACGGAGCCGGTGGCACGCGCAATGGACGCGGGGATTCCAGTCATTGTCTTGGATCGGCGGCTGCTGGGAGACAAGTTCACTTGCTTCATTGGCGCGAATAACAAGGAAATTGGCCGCGCCGCCGGCGAGTGGATTGTCCAGAAGCTGGGCGGCCAAGGCAATGTCGTCGAACTCGAGGGCCTGATGACCTCGACCCCTGGACAAGACCGCCACGCTGGCTTCCGGGAAGCGATTGCCGGCACTGGCATCAAGGTCATCTTTGTGGCTGATATGCAATGGCTGGAGCCGAATGCCAGGCAGGAAATGGAGTCGGCCCTGGCCCGTTTCCCCAAAATTGACTGTGTCTTCTCGCACAACGACGATGGGGCGCACGGGGCTTATCTGGCGGCCCAGGCCGCGGGACGCGCCAAGCAAATACTGTTTGTCGGGATTGATGCTTTACCCCAGGAGGGCATTGGCTGGGTCAAACAGGGAATCCTCGATGCGACATTCCAGTATCCAACCGGCGGGGCCGAGGCTATCGACGCCGCCCTAAAGATCCTTGCCGGGAAAAAGGTCCCCAAGGACATCGCCCTCCACTCGCGCTTCTTCGATAAGGCAAACGTCGCCACCGGCGGGGAGCCGCTGAAGAGCTTCAATGCCGCCGCGATTAAATAGCTGGGCAGCCTCTTCGCCGGATCGGACGGTTGGATTGTTACGCGACGCGGCCTCTTCTTCCGGCCTTGCTTTTTTCGCGGTTCAAGGCACATTGCCCGGTTCGATTCGCAAACGGGGGAGATTTCCTTGCCACCGCGGCTATCGAGCCAGAATCAGTTAGACATGCAGCATATACGCAACATCGCCATTATCGCCCACGTCGATCATGGCAAGACGACGCTCGTGGATTGCTTATTGAAGCAGTCCGGGACGTTCCGCGCCAATCAGGCCATCGCCGCCGAGGAGCGGATTATGGACTCGATGGACCTGGAGCGGGAGAAGGGCATCACCATCAAGGCCAAAAACGCCGCCTTCAAATACAAGGATTTTCACATCAATATCGTGGATACGCCGGGCCATGCCGATTTCGGGGGCGAAGTGGAGCGGATCATGAACATGATTGACGGCGTGCTCTTGGTGGTGGATGCGGCGGATGGGCCCCAGGCGCAAACCCGCTTCGTTCTGCGCAAAGCCCTGGAGGCTGGCGCCAAACCGGTCGTTGTCATCAACAAGATCGACCGGGAAAACGCCAATCCCCACAAGGTGCTCGACCAGGTCTGGGACCTGTTCGTCTCCCTGCACGCGACCGATGAGCAACTGGATTTCCCCGTCATCTATGCCAGCGCCAAGGACGGTTATGCGACCACCGACCTCAAGCAGCCCAGCCGTTCGATGGGACCCCTCTTTGACGTGATTATTAACCAAATCCCTCCCCCGCGCGCTCATGCCGGCGAGGAATTCAAACTCCTGGTCGCCAACCTGGACTATTCGGATTACCTGGGCCGAATTGCCTTCGGCAAGATACACAGCGGCAAGGTACAGGTCGGCGACACGGCCGCCAGCATCCACGGTGATGGCCACACGAGCGCCGGAAAAATTACCGCGATTTTCCATTTCGAGGGCCTCAAGCGAATCCAGATTCCCGAAGCCCATGCCGGCGACGTCGTGGGACTGACCGGCTTTGACGATGTGTTTATCGGCGAAACCATCACCGACCAACCGGACCGCCAACCGCTCCCTTTCGTGCCCATCGACCCGCCCACCATCCAGATGCAGTTCGCCGTCAATGACGGGCCGCTCGGCGGCCAGGAGGGCCGGCTCGTGACCGCGCGCCATATATGGGAACGCCTGGTTAAGGAAGTTCGGACCAATGTCGCTCTTCGCATCGAGCAAACGGAGGCGCCGAACATCTTCAACGTGAGCGGACGAGGCGAAATGCAGATTGCCATTTTGGTCGAGCAGATGCGGCGCGAAGGCTACGAAGTGCTCGTCTCCCGCCCCGAAGTCATCTACCGCAAGGACGACCTGGGCAACTTCATGGAACCGATCGAACGGCTCTTCCTGGAAATCCCCAAGGACAGCATGGGCGCCGTCCTCGAAAATCTTGCGGGCCGCAAGGCCGACATCACCGACATGAACCACCACGGCGACCAGGTCAGTATCGAGGCCCTCTTGCCCATGCGGGGCCTCATCGGCTTTGAAACCGACCTCGTCAACCAAACCCGCGGCCTGGGCGTCATGAGCCACCTCTTCCACGAATACGGGCCGGACCGCGGCGAAATTGCCGCCCGCAAGAACGGCTCTCTGGTCAGCATGGAAGACGGTGAAGCGACCGCCTATGCGCTGAACATGATCCAGGAACGGGGACGGCTCATGGTGGAACCGGGCGACAGAATTTACCAGGGCATGATTGTGGGAGAGAACGCCCGCGAAAACGATATTCCCGTCAACCCCTGCAAAGTCAAGCACCTGACCAATATGCGCTCCCAGGGCGAAGGCAAGGGCATCCAGTTGGAGCCGCCTCTGCGCCTCTCCCTCGAACGCGCCCTCGAGTACATCGGGCCGGATGAATACGTCGAGGCCACCCCCAAGCACCTCCGCTTGCGCAAGCGCATCCTCAACGAGACCCAGCGCAAACGCGCCGCCCAAAACCGCATGATTAAAGTAGCGGCCGCCTGACAAATCCGAGGCTGGAGTAACTGAATGCCTGGGACCCCAGGGCCTCACCTCAGAGCGGGAAGGATGATCTGAAAGCGGGTTCCTTGCCCTGGCACGCTCTCCACCGAGATTTCCCCTTGGTGTTGCTGGATGATTCGGCGCGTAATAGCCAGACCCAGGCCGGTTCCGTTCGGCTTGGTAGTGAAGAATGGCTCGAAGAGCCGCGCCTGCGCCTGGGGCGGGATGCCGCAGCCGTTATCCTCAACGGAGATATGAAGGCGCGGCCGCCACTCGGCATCCCGGAGCGCGCCAGGTTCGCTCCGCAAGGGCTCCGTCCAGGTTCGAACCGTTAGGCTGCCCTGGGGGTTCAGCGCCTCGAACGCGTTGAAGAACAGGTTCAGAAAGGCCTGCTGAAGCAGGGCGTCATCCCCGGCGATGAGATCCGGCGCGGCCTGGAAAGAGCGGTTGAGAAGGATGCTCGCGGCGGCCGCGCGCGGCTGGACCAGGAGCAGGGCCTGGTCGAGGACATCGTGCAAACGTATCTTGGAAAGCGCCGGCCTGCTTGGGTTGGCAATTCGCAGCGTATGGCCCACGATTCCGTCTATGCGCGCCACTTCGCGGCGGGCGACTTTTGCCAATTCAGCGTCCGTCTTGTTTTCCAGCACCAGGTCCAGGAAGGACTTGACCACCATGAGCGCGTTCTTGACCTCGTGCGCCATGGTGGCGGTCATCGTCCCGAAACTGGCCAGGTGCTCCAGGAGGTGGACGCGCTGGTCGTAACGAGCGGCGGCGGTCAGATCGTTGAGCACCAGCACGACCGCGCAGGCCTTCCCCTCCTGCAGCAGCGGTGTCACGTCGATACCGAGGTGGATGGATGCTTCAGATGGACGCCGGAGGTCCAGCCCGAGACCCTCAACCGCTCTGCGCGAAGCAAAAGTCTCGCGGACGAGTGCCTGGATAGACCCCGGTAGTGCCTCCAGGGGCAAATCCTCCGTCTGACCCGCGCCCAGGCCGAGCATGCGCACCGCACCACTCGTCACCCGCACAATCCTAAGCTCGCTATTAATCAGGACCGCGCCGCACGGATGCTGCTGGTGCAAAGCTGCTACCAGGTCCAACTCACCGCGGTCCTGTCGTGTTTTTTGCGTCATGGCGCTGTTCTTTGGCGGTACCGATCATGCGGACGCCGCCACGGCTCTGCCTGAGTCGCGTCGCTCTCAATTTCAGCAAGCGCCGCTCAGGCTGGCGCGCCGGCACGGTAATCGGTAGCTTGACGATACCCCAGACCCAACGCCTATGCAATCGCAACATGCTATACCAAAGCGTGCTACCCCCTGACTTGAGTCACGAGGAAACCGGAAGATCGAGCGCAGGACAGAAATCTTCGGCACGTGGCGCGGGATGGCATCCTACGAAGAATTCTGTCGTGCGCCCCGGGACATCCTTATTTGGCAAAGCCGATGGCTATCTTCTTCGGCGACGCCTATCCTGAAAGGCGTTTCTGAACCCATTCAAGCGACAAATAAAACTCTGGCCTCTTGCAATCAATCTCCTGGCCTTTGGCGCGGCTGTCTATGGCGCCGACCTACGAATCGGCATCATCGGCTGTGACACCTCTCATGCCGTTGCTTTCACCGAGATCCTCAACAATCCCAAAGCCAGGAACCATGTGCCCGGCGGGAGGGTCGTCGCGGCATTCAGGGGCGGCAGCCCCGATATTAAAGCCAGTTGGTCGCGAGTTGACGGGCTTTCCAAGACCCTGCGAGACAAATAGGGCGTAAGGTTCTACCCGACCATCGGGGAGCTATGCCGCCACGTCGATGCCGTCCTATTTGCCGAGACCTCCAGCCCCTGTGAACGGGAGCCTCATCATCCGGACCTTTTCTGGTACGGCGTTCATGGGGTGGAATCTCTTTTCACTGTCAACGCGCCATCGAGATCTACGCGTTCATGGAGGCTGCGGATGAAAGCCAGCGCGAGGCAGGCAGGCCGGTCCGGTTGCGGGAGGTGGTTCTGCGCGCAAAAGGCGCCGGACGGGAGAAGCGCGTACGCTAAGGCTTGCGCGTGGATCGTTCCATGACCCAAAAGGCATCGACGTTGTTGGGCGATGCGACGTTCAGGGAAGTGAGCCGGCCGATCGGCGGCGTCGTCCGGGGGTCGCGCCACTTGTGAATCTCGGAATGGCCGTCGGCGAAGGAAACGCCGCCGGCGCCATCATGGTAACTGCCCGGGAAGTCGATGAGGTGCCACGCCTGGGGCTGGTTGGGCCAGCCGTTCATGGACGTACACCATTCCCCATCGTTGATGCTGTCGCATCTCTCGTCCAGGAAGACGATGGTCATTGCCGGCCCCGGCTTCAGGATGTTGCTCATCTTCTTATATTTCGTGTAACCGCTGCACCCGGTGAAGGCATCGGCGTCGATGCTGCCGAACCAACTGAGCATCGAATAACTCCGCTGCCGGGGAAGTGATTGGCCTTTGTAGGGCCCGGAGGGGGCCACGCAGGGGTACTTGTTGTCGGCCGGGCATCGCCAGATCCCCACGCTGTTGCCGCAATAGGGCCAGAGCCGGCTCTTCTTTACCACCAAATCGACATTCCAGTTGTACGGGTTGGCGCCGTCAGTGACCGGATTGCCGCTCCAGCTCATTTCCAAGTCGAAGGGGATCCAGTCGCTCGCGGCGTAGCCCCAGGCCGTCGGCAAGTTGTCGGTGTTGTCGTCGGCGTAAAGCCGCCACGCCAGCATCATCTGTCTGCCGTTGCTCATGCATTGAACGGCCTGGGCCTTCAACTTGGCGCGCGTCAAGGCTGGCAGCAACATGGCGGCCAGGATGGCGATGATGGCAATAACCACTAAGAGCTCGATGAGGGTAAAACCACCCCGGCGGATATTGACGGAATAGGTCTTCATAGCATGCTTGCCAATGCTTCAGGTGGTCGTAAGGACAAGGCCAAATCGGGCCACGCTCTGATTCATTGGCCGATTGATTTCTGAGGAGTCTGGCAGGTGTTCAGACAATTGTCCACTCTTTTTTTCGGACGTTCGCGGGTGTGGGGCGCAAGACAAAAATCTTCGCGTGGCTGAAATTACACGGCTTTTTGCGCCCATTGCAGGGTTTTTCGCGATTTTTTGCTTGTATTGCGGGCCGGTTCACATTAGTGATTGTGCCCCTATGGCAAAACCACTGACCAAATCACAAATTGCCGCATCCATTGCGGATACTGTCGGCATCACCAAAAAACAAGCGGTTGAGGCTATGGAGACGCTCGTCGCCCTGGCCTACAAACACGCCAAAAGCTCGTTCACGGTCCCGGGACTGGGCAAGTTAGTCCTGGTGAACCGCAAGGCCCGGATGGGGCGCAACCCCGCCACCGGCCAGGAAATCAAGATACCCGCCAAGCGCGTTGTTAAGTTCCGTGTCGCCAAGGCCGCCAAAGACGCCATCCTCGGCGCAAAGGCCAAGTAGTTGTTCCGTCATTATCTTATCGGCGTTTCGAAAGGCGGAGGAGGGCTTCCGCCTTTTTTCATCGCCAGAGAGGACTGAGAACCCATGAAAGAGAACAGAGTTGTTGAGAAGGACGCACCCTTGCGAAAGGACGATTTGATCGTCATCACCGGCGCCGGTGGCTTTATCGCCGGCAATTTGGCCCTCTATTTTAAGAACAAGGGCTTTACGCGCATTCGCGGGGTGGATAAGAAACCGGTCTATGAGTGGTATCTGCGCGTGCCGGGCGTGGAATGTCTCAGCCTGGACTGCAGCCAGGAAGAGGCCTGCAAGCGGGTCTGCGAGGGCGCCGTTGAGGTCTATAATCTGGCGGCGGATATGGGAGGCATGGGATTCATCGAGCGCTTTCGGGTGGAGTGCCTGCGCAGTATCCTCATCAACACGCACATGGTCGAGGCGGCCTGGCGCGCCGGCGCTCGGCGTTATTTCTACTCTTCCTCGGCCTGTGCCTACAACACGCTCCTCCAGCAGGACCCCAAGGTCCGCGCGCTGAAAGAGTCCGATGCCTATCCCGCTATGGCCGAGCGCGGCTACGGTTGGGAGAAGCTGGTGAGCGAAATGTTCTGCCAGGAATATTGGGCGGAACGCGGCCTCAAGGCCTTTATCGCCCGGTTCCATAACGTCTATGGCCCAAACGGCACCTGGGACGGCGGAAGGGAAAAGGCCCCCGCGGCCATCTGCCGCAAGGTGATTGAAGCCCTCGACAGCGGCAGCGACAAGATCAGGATTTGGGGCGACGGCACCCAGACCCGCAGCTTCATGTATATCGATGATTGCGTGAAGGGCATCGACCGCATTGCACACTGTGACGATTTGATTGCCACCCCAATCAATCTCGGCTCAAGCGAGTTGGTGACGATCAACGAGCTAGTGGAGAAGGTCGAAAAGATCGCCCGGGTCAAGCTCAAGCGAGAATATGACCTCAACGCGCCCCGCGGCGTGGCCGGGCGCAATAGCGACAATACTTTCATCAAGAAGGTCCTCAAATGGGAACCGCACACTCCTTTAGATGTCGGCCTGCGCGCCACCTACAAGTGGATCGAGGAACAATATCGCGCTCGGAAGGAAGGCAGGCGCGTGATTGAATGATCTCGCCTGAGTCAAGCGATATTAATGCGAGCAAATCCGAAATCCGAAACAAATTCAAATGCCTCAGAGGGAAATGTTCAAAACACGCGCGTACGGCGGGCATGGCGAGACGAGAGGGGATGACAGGGGCATCGGCGCTAGATCCAGAATCCGCCACAAATGCAAAACGACCAGTCACCAAGGCGGTATGACCTTGAGGAACGAACGTATCAGTTCGCGAAAGACGTGCGTGCCTGGATCCGAAGGTTACCTCGGACCCTGGCGAGCATCGAAGACGCCAGGCGGTTGGTCAACTCCTCCGGCTCAGTCGGAGCGAACTACATCGAGGCTAATGAAGCTTTGGTGAAGATGCTTGACAAAGCTCCCTTGGCGGGTGTGATTGGCCAGATCCCCAACCGCCTTGCGCTGGCCGGCGGTTGGATCGACCAGCCCTTTGTCTCGCGCCTTAATCCTGAGCCGCCCGGTTCGATGGTTGTCGCCGCCCTTGAGCCGACCTTTCGCGTGATGGACCGGTCGGGGTTTGCCAGCGGCACCCGGGCCATCGCCGCCAAGCTGTGGAACGGGCGCCTTCCTGATAGGCCTGCCGCCGAGCTCGTCCGCGACCTCTACCAGGCCGAGAACCGGGGCAAATCCGAGCCGAGCGGTTCGCAGGACATGATCGGGCTGGTCTATCCGGGCATCAATCGTTTGGATTATGATTTTGCGGCCGATGGCGGCCTGTTCCCTGGTCATATCGAGACCCTGCGGGACCGCCGCGCCGCCCGATGGCTGGAGCGCGTTCTGCACGTCCTGCCGATAGAGCCGCGTCCGGAAGGGTACAGTCCCCTGGGCCAAAAATGCCTGGAGCCGCGCTGGATTGGGCGCCTGGGCCGGAGTGGACGGTCCTGCTTCGACGCCATCCGGGGGATGGACCTCGAGGCCCTGGGCGCCTCCATGAACGAATGCATGGTCTGCTGGGAGAAGATCCTCCCTCACACCGTACGGCATCCGTTGATCAAGCTCGACCTCAAAGCCATTCTGCGCGCTTACCAGCGCCGCTATCCAGGCGCGATGTATTCAGGGTGCGGCGGCGGCTATTTGTTCGTGGTGTCAAACGAGCCGGTCCCCGGCTCGTTCCATGTGACTATTCGTCTGCCGGGAAAATGACCGCCTCGCAGCCAGAGGTGATCGTGGCCGGCGCATTCGAGGACATCCGCTCGCGCCACATCCGACTGCTTCAGGAGGCGGCCAAACTCGGCGCGGTGACCGTCCTCTTGTGGCAAGAAGACCCGCTGGAAAGGGCCACCGCGAAGCTCCCTTTGTTCTCGTTTGAAGAGAGGCTCTATTTCTTGCGAGCGGTCCGGTACGTCCACCGCGTCGTTCCGGCAGGTGATTGGGCGCCCGCAGATCGGCTGCCTGCCATCTCAGGCGTGCATCCTAAAGTGTGGGTGGATACCGTTCGCGTCTCCAATGCAGCGCGCCTGGCGTGGTGCCGCGAGCAGGGCATCGAGTACGCCGTCCTCCATCCGGAGAGGCTGGCAGGCTTCCCGGAGATGCCACTATCGCCTGGAACCTCAGGGCGAAGAAAAGTCGTCGTGACTGGATGCTATGACTGGCTGCATTCGGGCCACGTCCGCTTCTTCGAGGAGGTGAGCACGTATGGCGACCTCTACGCCATTGTTGGCCATGATGCCAACATCCGGCTGCTCAAGGGGCCTGGCCATCCGCTCCTGCCGCAAGAGGAACGGCGTTACCTTATCGGCTCCATCCGATTTGTGACCCAAGCCCTGATCTCCACCGGGGAGGGCTGGCTGGATGCCGACCCGGAAATCCAGCGCATTAAGCCGGATGTCTATGCCGTCAATGAAGATGGGGATAGGGGCGGCAAACGGGAGTACTGTGCCCAGCGCGGCATCGAGTACCTGGTTCTCAAACGCACTCCCGCCCCCGGATTACCTCGCCGCTCCAGCACCGATCTCAGGGGATTTTGAGGCCAGCAGATCGCACAATGGCACGAGGGTCGAAGGAATGTGAATTAGGCGAAGGGGTTTTCCGTGGCGCAGTTTGGGAAGTGCGTTTCATTGCGGGTCGCCACAGCCAGGCCGTATTCGCGCGCGATAGCCGCGATCTGTGTGTCGCGCAAGTCGAAGTGTTTCCACCAGTCCCGACCGAACTGCTCTTCGAGTTCCGCCGCGTAACGGCCCCACTCGCTGGCGGAAGGGCCGTCAAAGTCGAAAAATTTCCCCTCGAAATCTTCCAGTAAGAATTTGTATTTGCGCTCGCGCTCAAGCCGCTTTTTACCGTCTGGAAGCCGTTCGATCCCATAACGCATTTCACTCACACTGATGGTCGAGAGGAAGCACTCTTCACCATGTTCATCCAACCATGCGATTACTTTGGCGTCCGGTTGCTGCTTGCCAAGTTCCGAAAGGATATTTGTGTCGAGCAGGAACATTAGAGGCGAGGAGGGCTGCGGAAATGCATTTCGGGAATCTCCACGCTTTCCATACACTCGCGAAGGGCCACAACGAACCTGCGGCCTGGCTTTGGGTTCAACGGGCGGAAGGTGATCGCCCCACTCTTGCTTTCAAACACCGCAAAGGAGGTTCCGTCCTCGAATTGATGGCGTTGCCGGATCTCCTTGGGGACCAGCAAACGCCCGGTGGAGGACATTTCAACTATCGTCATATATTGTCATTCTGACAGAAAAGCCCCCGCTCATCAAGTCGCCGCCCGCTTGCCGGTGAGCAGGCCGTACCGCTTGAGCATCACGAACCAAAGGATTACCCCGCCGAGGAAAAGCAGCAAAAACAGTGGCAACACGGACCACTGTGTATGGATGGCGAATTGCGCGGGGTGGAAAAAGGGCTTCAGGTATGCGTCGCGCAAGATGTCTCGCATGATAGACATACAAGCGATCACCACGGCCAAAACGGCCGGCACATAAAGAGCGGCCATCCGGACGTTCTCCTTGCGCAGGGCGTCAGACATGAGGAAGATGGCCCCGATGGCGCCCAGGACACCAATCACGAACAGGATGGAGGCTGCGGTGTTGTCGCCCATAAAGAGCATCCGCAGGGCGCGAGGGAGACTGGCCAGGAGTATGATGCCGACTACAACCTGCGCCATGGTGGCGTACATGAACGCCTTGCCACCAAAGCGCAAGAGTTGACGGGCGTAAGCATTGTCCGCTGTCCACCTGGCTTGGGCGAGAAACACCAGGAAGAGTCCGCCCACCGCGACCGCCGCGAGGAAAAAGTGGAGAAAGCGGGGGATCAACGTGGGCTCCGTCAGGTTGAGGTTCCAGCCCGCGGTATCGGCGAAGTACTTTCCGGCCCAGCGCGAAGGGGATTGGCTCAGGGTGAGATTGTTGCTGAACAGGAAGCCGATGAGGAGAATCAAGAGCACGCTCAGGACCATGACCGCACCAGCCCGTCCGATTTGTCGTCCGCTTCGGAACGAAGCGTAATAAAAGCCATAATAGGCGATAGTGAGCATGACCAGCACCAGGAACCAGGGCCAGGCCATCACGATCGAGGAAGTATAGAAGAATTGGCCGTAGAGGACTTGAAGGAACAACAGCGGCGCGATGCCCAGGGTGACGGTGGCCGGCACGAGAACGGGCAACTTCCTGGCGAGGTCGAGGAACATGCGGTTGCCGAGGTCGGGTTTCCTGGAGCCCCACCTGGCTACGAGGGCCAGGACGCCTCCGCCAAGCAGAAAGTTCATGGCGACGATGTGGAGAAAGAACGTCACCACCAGGAGCACTTTGAAAACCCAATAGGGCGCGGGCAACGGATTGGGATCGATGGTTGGAATCACATTGAGCGGGTTCATTTTTTCAGTTTGCTCCTTTCGCGCTGATGCCAAAGCCCCTGGCCTTGCGCTGGGTGTTGACCCAACTGACCAGCGCCAGCCGCTGCCGGTCGGGAAGCTTCAGGTCCGGCATGGCGGGAAAGAGGCTCGGTAAATCCGTTAGGGCTTTGCTGGCGGCATTCGGGTCTTTGGGCAGCTTCGTGAAGAGTGTGTCGCCGGGACTTATCCGATGGCACATTGAGCAGTTCTGATCGAACACGGTCTGGCCATCGCTGGCGGCGGCCGTCGCGGTGGCGGACACGGGGTGAAGCGTGCTTAGAAATGCCGCCAGGGCGCGACTTTCGGCGTCTGTCCCGGCGAAAGGCGGCATGGCGCCGTTGTGCATCAAGCCAAGGACGCTGAGCATGGCTTGAATCTTGGTGCGGTCCCATTGGCGCAGAGCCAGGTAATGTTTGACACCACGGTAGGCATCCGTCGTATGGCAACTCTCGCACTCGAGGCGGAATATCTCACGGCCCACCGCGGCCTGATCCTTTTTGGTCAGGTCGCGATTGGCTATCCACTTCGCGGAGTGAACAATGCCGGCGGTGTTCACCTCGTCCACGCTGAATCCGCCGTCGCCCGGAGTCGTGTCTGAATAAAGCGAGTTGGCGTACAGGTAATTGGCAATGACGTACGGTTTGCGAATAGCCTCGCGCACGAACTCGAACGAGCCCATCGCGCCAAGAGCCACCAGCGCGACCAGAAGGCTAAGGGCGAGGGGCATGCGTCCGGGTTTGACCAGCGCCAGCAGGGTCAACGTGAAGGTCACCGCCAGCAGAACGACGGCGAACAGGGCGAAATGGGTGGCAGTGGGCATGGGGCCGCGGACATCGGCCCACACTTCGGGGGGAATCTTGTGGATGTACCACCATCCCAGGGCCGGCAACACCGCCAGAGAAGGCGCAATCCAGCACACGCTCCACCTGACCAGGCGCCCCTTTAGAAGCGCGTCCTTCTGCAGGCTGGCGGTAATCAAAGCGTAAATCCCGGCCAAGGCCAGGGCGACGGCGAAGCGAAAAGCCAGCGAGGGGAAGCAGGTGGGATTGAAGAAGCCCTTCCAAAACTGGTGGTTCTTCGTCCAGGTTCCGGAGGTGAGCATGAAGGTGATGATGCCGTTGATAATCACCATGCTGGCGAAGGCAGCGATAAAGTAAACCCAGCCATACCATTCATGGAGGCGCGCTTCCAGCTTCTCCCAGCCGTAGTAATAGAGCAGGGCGGCGGTGATCTCGACGAAGAAAAACACCCACTCGATGGCCCAGCCCCAGACGTAAGCATGGATGAGGTTGCTGGTGGCAGTGGGGGCGATCAACCCGATGGTGAACCAGATGCCCACGCCGCTGATCGCGCCGAACACCACGGTCACTAACACAAAGAACCTCGTGTGGGCCTTCAGCCAGCCCAGAAGCGCCACGTCGTTGTTCCGCCGCGCCCTCCGTTCCGTTATTACCAGAAACAGCCCGCCTCCAACGGCAAAGTGAGAGACAAACACATGCAGAATCGCCACCATGGCCATCAGCAAGCCGGCGCCAAAGGTAACATCCCAAACTGGGTAATTCATAGCCATTGAATACGGCAGGACCAGACGCGATGCTTCTCCTCCATTGTGAATTGTTTAGCATTTCTTGCTCGAAAGCATCCTCGTCGAGATGGCCCGGTGGTGCGGCGTGCCACGCGGGAGTTGCTGGAGAACTCGGACTGAGTTCAGGCTGCCGGTGAAGCCGCGAGACTGGCTCAGGCCTTCGGATTGGCCTGGAAACGGCAGTCCACTGCCATTTTCCTGGACATACCGCCACGGCCTGCTCCGTAAGCCTGAGGTTCCGGAGGCGGCACGGGCCTTGCTGCAAGATTCCACAGGTTCAATGCATAAGCATTGTTAGTGAGCCTTTACCGAGATGAAATTGGCGGTGACGCGGCCATGAAGCTGAACAAGAATGCTGGATTAACCACCGCCACGCGGGTGGTACTGCTGACGGCAGTCTATTTCTTGGGCGGCCTGCTCGGAAAACAGACATCCTTCCTTTCAGGCAGCATGGCGTTGGTTTGGCCGCCCGCCGGCATTGCCTTGGCGGCCATACTCTTGTTCGGCTACCGTTTCTGGCCCGGGGTGGCCCTGGGTGCCTGCCTCTTTTCACTCATGAACGGTGTTCCGCTGGGGTTTTTCACCCTTGGAACCGCGATTGGCAACACAATGGGCGCGGTCGTATGCACGTTCCTGCTGAGGCGGGCGGTGGGCTTTGATAACGCGATGGAGCGCACACGGGACGCGGTCGGGTTTATCGGTTTGGCGTGTTTCTTGGGCACGACCGTGAACGCGGCCTTCAACGTCGTGAGCCTTGCCTACGCCGGGGCAGTGCGGTGGCCGGACCTCTTTCCGACGGTACTGGAGTGGTGGGTGCCCAACGCCCTGGCGGCTATGGTGGTAGCCCCGCTTATCCTTGCCTGGGGAACGCGCTCGGCTTTGCGCTGGCGCCCGCGGTTGGTGATTGAAGCGGCCATTTGCGGCATCGGGCTAATTGTCGGAACACTGATCTCATTTCAATCCTGGTTCGTCTATGGCATTCAAAACTACCCTCTGGCTTACCTGCCTTTCCCCTTCCTGGTATGGGGCTCGTTACGCTTTGGGCAGCGCGGCGCCACGACCGGGACGCTTCTGGTGAGCGCCCTGGCCATCCACTCGTTGCTGGGCCGGCGAGGGCCGTTTGTAACAACCCTGGAGCGAGACAGCCTGATGCTCATGGGTAGTTACATCGGTATCCTGGCGGTAACCAACATGCTCTTGGCGGCCGGCGCCGCCGAACGACGGCAAGCGGAGTGCGACCTATCCGCGAGCGAAAAGCGCTATCGAGCGGTGGTGGAGGACCAGACGGATCTCATTTGCCGTTTCAAACCCGATGGGGAGCTTACGTTTGTTAATGGCGCCTATTGCCGGTTTCGCGGCAAAGCCGAGGCGGAGTTGCTCGGCACGGATTTCCTCCAGACCCTGGGTGAAAAGGATCGCGATGTTCCTCTGAGTTATTTTCAGAGCCTGCCCGAACAGAAGCCCACTGTTGCTTTCGACCACAGAGTCGTCGAGGCTGATGAGCGCGTTGTATGGCAGCAATACGTTGTCCGGCGGCTGTTCCCCGCCAGAGGCGAGAAACCCGAGTTCCAGGCGGTGATTCAGGATGTTACCGAGCGCAAGCAGACCGAGGACGCCTTGCGGCAGGCCAAAGCCGAGGCCGAAGGGGCCAACCGGGCGAAGAGCCAATTTCTAGCCAATATGAGCCACGAGTTGCGCACGCCATTGAATGCCATCATTGGTTTTTCGGAGATCCTGGCCGACAGGACCTTTGGCGACATGAACGCGCGGCAGTCCAAATACGTGAACAATATTCTTGGCAGCGGCCGGCACCTGCTTCAGTTGATCAACGATATCCTTGATCTGTCAAAAGTCGAAGCCGGCAAACTGGAGTTAGCCCGTGCCGCGTTCAGCGTCGAAAGCGCCGTCACCAACGTGCAGACGATTGTAAAGAGTTTGGCGGCAAAGAAGGGACTGGCCATTACGGTCCAGGCCGGTGCTGACGTTGGCCAAATCTTCGCCGATGAGGCAAAGTTCAAGCAAATCTTATATAACCTGCTGAGCAACGCGGTTAAGTTCACCCTGCCGGGCGGGACGATAGAGGTGAAGGCGACACGCGAAACGGAGGTGGAACTGCATCCGGGCAGGGAGGCGATGTTTGGGCTATCGGGGGCGTGCCTGCTGACCCGCGTGACCGATACGGGCATAGGCATTGATCCGCGAGACCACGAACGCATCTTTCGCGAGTTCGAGCAAGTGGACTCCTCCTACGGTCGTCAACAACAAGGCACGGGGCTGGGCTTGGCGCTGACCAAGCGCCTGGTCGAACTGCACGGCGGCTCGATCTGGGTTGAGAGCGAAGGCATCGAGGGGAAGGGCAGCCGGTTCAGTTTCATGCTTCCGCTGCCGCCGCTCCGGGCGAACGGTGAACCCACGTGCGGCAACGGCCAGGAGAGCGGGGCGGAGACAGTTTGCGGCGCCGCCAAAAAAGCATGACTCATTTTGAGGTGAGAGGTCTGACATGAGTATTGGAGCGAAGATGAGGGTCCTTATCGTTGAGGACAATCCACTCAACCTGGAGTTGGCAACGGACCTTTTAGAGGCCGCCGGCCAGACGGTCTGCCAGGCGCGCACTGCGGAAGAGGGACTTCGGCTCGCGCAAAGTGCGATGCCGGACGTTGTTCTGATGGATCTCGGTCTGCCAGGGATGGACGGGTTGGCGGCTACGAAGGCCCTTCGCGCGAATCCCGTGACCAAACGCCTGCCGATCATCGCCCTCACCGCCCACGCCATGAAAGGGGATAAGCAGATAATCTTGGAAGCGGGCTGCGATGGATATTTGGCGAAGCCGATTGATACGCGGACGTTCGCGGCAAGGATCCTGTCCCTGGTTGAAGGCATCAAGTCCCGCCAGCCACACCTCACTCAATGCCCATGAACTCACGTTTTAGCGATAGTCTGCCACCGCATCGACGACCGGTGCTGGTCGTCGATGATGAGGAACAAAATCGGGTGTTGTTGCGGGATTGGCTGGAAGCTCACGGCCATCTTACGATTGAAGCGGAGAACGGCGAAGAAGCGTTGAGGAGCGCCGCCCAGGCCCCGCCTGACGCGATTCTGTTGGACGTGAGTATGCCGGGACTGGACGGTTTCGAAGTGTGCCGGCGCCTAAAGGGCGATCCAAGGACGGCATCGATTCCGATTCTTATGGTCACGGCGTTATCAGAACGCGACCAGCGGCTCAAAGGAATTGAGGCCGGAGCGACTGATTTCCTCAACAAGCCGGTGGACCTCCAGGACCTGCTGTTGCGCGTGCGCAATGCCCTGCAGACGACGCAACTCTTCAACGACCTCAAGGCCGAACGCGAGCGGTCAGAGCGCCTCCTGTTGAACATTCTCCCGGAGTCCATCGCGGAACGAATGAAAAGAGGTGAGGTGACGATTGCCGATCACCATCCGGAGGTCTCGTTGCTGGTTGCGGACCTGGCCGGCTTCACTGCCTTGGCCACGCATATCGGGCCTGAGGAGTTGGTCTCCTTCTTGAATGAAATCTTTTCCGAGTTTGATCTGCTGGTCAAAGCCCGCGGCTTGGAGAAGGTCAAGACGATGGGCGACAGCTACGTCGTAGCCGGGGGGTTGCTCGTGGCGATGCCCAACCATGCGCAGGAGCTGGCCAGCCTGGCGCTCGAAATGCAGGCGGCTCTTGCCCGCTTTAACCAGCAATACAATATGAGCCTGCGGTTGCGGGTTGGAATGAGCACTGGGCCACTGGTCTCAGGGATCATCGGACGAACCAAATTCGCGTTCGACTTGTGGGGCGAAACGGTCAACACGGCCTGCCAGCTCAATGCCTGCGCCGCGCCCGGGAGCATTCAGGTTGATGAAGGCGCATACGAGCGGCTCTGCGGCTGTTTCTCCTTTTCCGAGCGGCGCGCGCTGCGATCCGGAAATGGCGTCACTTTGGAGGCCCGCGTCCTTGGTGCTGCGCAAACTGCCGGCGTGTTTCGCGGATGAGTTGCCGGGCGCGGCTGAAATCGCGCCCGCCGAGCACTTGGGTGGTTCAATGCCCGATGCTCAATCCCTAATGGGAAATGTCGCTGGCTCCACCAGCAGGGGCGCGGGCCTCCGCCGGTGGCTTCTCCGCCAACACCCGCTCAAAGGCCTCCGGCCCGATCTGCCAGGAACCCCAAAACGGGTTGTCCAGGTCCGCCACCAAGAAGAGGATGAACGCTATCGAAACCGCCAAGGCGACGGTCATGATAGCGTGGGCCAGAAACGACTTCAGACCGAACAGCCACATCGAGCCGACCACCAGCCCGCCATTGGTGAAAAGCAGCACCCACAAGCTCCGCGGGACGCGCAGCAAGGTGCAATACAAGCGGCGGCTCCGGGCGTCGCTCAGATCGTTGAACCGGCCCATGACCTCGGCGTAAAGCACCTCTTGGCGCCCGGCGCCCACTTCGATGTCCTGCAAGGCCTGCCAGATCGCTTCCAGGGCCAACTCCGCCTCCGGGCTCGGGTGTCTTCGGGCCATCGCCGCCCATTCCTGGACCACGACGGCGCGCCCGTAGGCCTGGGCGCATTCCCGCGCCCGCTCGGTGCCGGGCAGGGCCTTGAGAGTCCGATAGAGGTCGGAGAGTTCGTTGGCCTCGGCTTCCACGGCGCCGCGGGCATCATTATGCTGCTGCCAGACCACGAAGACGACGAAGGCCAGAAGCACCGCGTAGATTGTCCCCACCGTCTGCAGATAATTGCCGGCAACGTCGTTGTTGGCGCGCAGCCAGGAGAGCGGCGCGAAGTGCCTGGTCAAAATCAATCCGAGCATGGAAATCACCATGCTCGCCGCCAGGCTCAGGAGCAGACGAAACGGGGGATTATGTTTGTGCGCAACCATCCGCAGCATTCACGCAACCGCGTTTGCTGCCCGCCACTCTGATTGGCGGCAACGACCGTGTCAAGCTTGCCCTTCACAATGAGGGGTCAGTCCTATAATCTTATCGCAGACGCAAGATTAAGGACGACCCTTTCGCTCACACCCACGACAACGCCGGCTGGGTCAGCGAAATCACTTGCGGCGACAACACCTGGGCAGACTTCAACTATGACGCCTTCGGGTGGGTGACCAACCGCACCGACAACCTCGGCGGTTACCGATAGCGTCTATGGCTACGATACGGTAGCCCGGCTTCCCCTTGCGCGGGAGCCTGGCCAGGACGAAGGTATTGTATGAGCAGCATGCTTGTGGCGCTCTTCACCCAGGGGTCCGTTATGACCAATTTCGCACTGGGAATCGCCGCTATGCTGGGAGTGGTCCAGAAGGATTTCTATTGCAAGAATTGCCAGTTCACATGGCCGCGCAAGGGCTCGCGGTTGCCCAGGAAGCGCCGGCACGGTCCGCCCTATTATTTCATCGAGGGAGTCGAGCAAACGAGGTTCTCGCGTACGGCGGAGCGCAGGGCCGCCTGAATGAGAGGCGGTTATCTCCGAAACATCCACAGGAGGAGGGTGAGCAGGATGCTAAGCAAGACACAGGTGACCACGGGAAAATAGAAGCTGAAATTGCCTCGGGTGTAGTGGAAATCCCCCGGCAGATGACCAATCCATCCCTTCCCGGACCAGAGGGCGGCGCCCACCGCCGCGATCAGCAGTCCCGTAACGACCAACAGTTTTCCTACTTCATTCATCCGCCGAGAACCTATTCTGAGTCGCCGCGTTTTTCAAACGCCGAAGCCGGATTCTCAGCGGCAATTGTGATGGCCGAGAAACGAAAGCGGCGGTCCGCGCCGCACTCCAAGGGCTCCGCCAGGTTCCAACCCGTGGGCTTCCTCCAGCGCGCCCGCACCTCGCGCAGCGTTTGGAGTTTCCCGACACAGGTCGGGACCGCTTTCGTTTTCTGTCCTCCCCAGAGCGTAAAATGAGAATTGCCGGATTCTCAAAGAGAGCTATTTACAGAAACGGGGTTTTGGCCAACAATGCCGCCATGAGTAATCAAGCCCAGCCCTTTCCCTGCGCCGATCGATGCGAACAATCATCAGAACGCCTGCATCCCGTGGTTGGAGGCTGGCGTTCTCATGCAGGGCAATCGAGCGCACAGTGCGGCGGAGCGCGGACCCGTTCCTTTTGGCCGTGGCTAGCTCAGGTTTCCTGCCTGGCTGGGCTGTTGCTCATGGGCCTGGCTCCGGCCCATGCCGCCGGAACCCGCCGCGTCCTGCTGGACGCCGGCTGGCGGTTTCATCGCGGCGAGGTGCCGGGTACACAAATTCGGCTCTCGGGCCTGCCCGTGAAGCAATGGCGGTGGGTAGCCGATGCGAACGGGCCAAACGACGCCGACAAGATGGCCGCCCCCGGCCTGGACACAGCCGGAGGCGATTGGAAAGACGCGCGAACCGGAGACGACACTTTCAGGGGACGCATTGGATTCTCGTGGTATCGCACCGTTTTGCCGGAGACCTCGGCCGCCGCGCCGATGCTGCATTTTGACGGTGTCGATGACAATGCCACGGTGTATCTCAACGGCCAGAGACTCATTCATCACACCGGGTGGGACGAGCCCTTTGACGTGCCGCTCAAACCGGCGTGGAGAGCGGGCGGACGGAACGTCTTAGCGGTTTTGGTGGAAAATACGGCGGGAATGGGCGGGATCACCGCCCCGGTATTTCTGCAAGAGAAGCGCGGTTACGAGGCGGTCGGGCCCGCTTTGCCAGGGTTCGACGATCACGACTGGCGCACGGTTCATCTGCCGCACGATTTCATCGTCGAGGGCAAGTTCGACCCAAAGGCCGACCGCAACCACGGCTATCTTCCCACCACCACCGGCTGGTATCGCAACACGTTCGACCTCCCCGCCTCGGACAAGGGCCAAAGCCTTTGGCTCGATTTTGAGGGCATCTACCGCGACAGCCTCGTTTGGCTCAACGGCCATTTCCTGGGCCGCCACGCCAGCGGTTACACCTCCTTCCATTATGACATTACCCAAGCGGCCAATTACGGCGGCCAAAACGTCCTGGCGGTGCATGTGGACCCGCGCCATTTCGAGGGCTGGTGGTACGAGGGCGGCGGCATTTATCGTCACGTCTGGCTCAACGTGGCCAACCCGCTGCACGTGGCGCCGTGGGGCACTTTTGTGACCGCCAAGCTCGCCGAACCGAGCGCGGATGGCGAGGTCGGCCCCGCAACCTTGCACATCGAGACGACCCTGGTGAACGCGAATGCCTCCGGCAAGGCGGCGACACTGGTGTCCAAGGCGCTCGATGACGGGGGCGAAGTCGCGGGGACCAGCTCCATTCCGGTGAGACTGGCGGCAGGCGAGCGGCTGGAATTTCGCCAGGAGATCGTTGTTCGCCAGCCGCGCCTGTGGTCTTTGGAAATGCCCCATCTCTATCACCTCGTTACGACCATTGAGGAGGACGGACAACCGGTCGATACGGTCCAGACGCCCTTTGGAATTCGCACCATCCGCTTCGACGCCAACAAGGGCTTTTTCCTGAACGGCAAGCACGTGAAGATTCAAGGCACCTGCAACCACCAGGATTTCGCCGGCTTGGGCATTGCCGTGCCGGACACGCTCGAATACTGGCGGGTGGAAAAGCTCAAGGAAATGGGCGCCAACGCCTGGCGCATGTCGCACAACCCGCCCACCCCTTCGTTGCTGGACGCCTGCGACCGGCTGGGCATGCTGGTCATGGACGAGAACCGGCACCTGGGGGATTCGCCGGAGAACCTGGCGGAGGTCGCCAACATGGTCCAGCGCGACCGGAACCATCCCAGCATCATTATGTGGTCGATGTGCAACGAACAGCCTCAAGCCCGCACTGAGGCGGGCGGACGGGTCTTCGCCGCCATGCGCGCCACGGTGCTGAAGTATGACGAAACCCGCCCGGTAAGCTGCGCGATGAACAGCGGCTGGTTCGGCAACGGCTTCACCGACGTTGAAGACCTCATGGGTGTCAATTACAACACCCAGGTCTATGATCGTTTCCATCACGAACACCCCAACATGCCCATGTTCGCCAGCGAGACCGCCAGCACCACCACCACCCGCGGCGAATACGCCAACAACCGGCAGAAGGCCTACGTAACCTCCTACCATACAACCGACGGGAGCTGGCGTCCGGTGGGAGAGCGGCCCTTCATGGCCGGCAGCTTCGTTTGGACCGGTTTCGACTACAAAGGCGAGCCGACGCCCTACAATTGGCCGAGCATCAACAGCCATTTCGGCATTATGGACATCTGCGGTTTCCCCAAGGACAATTACTACTATTATCTCTCGTGGTGGAAGCACGAGCCTATCGTTCATCTCATGCCGCATTGGAACTGGCCGGGCAGGGAGGGACAGACCATCAAGGTCATTGCCTTCAGCAATTGCCCGCGCGTGGAGTTGTTCCTGAATGGGCAAAGTCTTGGCGCCAAGGAAGTGCCTCGCTACGGCCATCTGGAGTGGAACGTGAAATACGCGCCCGGCACCCTGGAAGCGAAGGGCTACGACGCCAGCGGCGCGGCCATCGCGACCGACAGCGACGAAACCACCGGTGCGCCCGCGTCATTGCGCTTGACGACAAGCCGAACCACGTTGAACGCCGACGCTGAAGACCTGATACCGGTGGAGGTGGACGTGCTCGACGCCCAGGGCCGCATCGTGCCAACCGCGGACAACCTGGTAACCTTCGAGGTCAGCGGCGCCGGCCACGTCGCCGGGGTTGGCAACGGCGACGCGGGCGACCACGACCCAGACAAGGCCAGCTACCGTCACGCCTTCAATGGCAAATGCCTCGTCATTGTGGGCGCCGGGAACGAGACCGGTTCCATTCAGCTTACGGCCACGTCCGCCGGACTCCAGTCCGCGACGCTGGACCTGCAGGCCCTAACCCCGCGCGCGGGCCTTGGCGAGGCAGGCACCATGGCGAGAACGCCTCCGTCTCGATGAGTGCCGAGCCTCGGTAACTCAACGGTGACGACGACCACGAATCGTTCACTCGCGTGGTCGGTGTCCAGGACGATCATGAGTCGTCGCGGTTCACCGCCTTCCTCCATTCGCGACCAAGACGATCACCGCCGCGAGAAACTTCATCATCGGGCATCATCCCCGCCGTAAAGCGCCAATCCTTTTTGGGCGGCGCGAGGCGTAACACCAGCGCGCGCAATTCCACGAACTGTTTTTCCAGTTCAACCAACCTCTCGGCCAGCCTTGCACTCCCGCTGACAGATGCTGTGCTCATGCCGCGTCTTTTCTTTCCGGAGTTCATCCAGCAGGACGCCACCCCGCACAACATCGCCCAGGCGGGACTTGAACCGCTCCGAAATGAGAACCTTCGCTCCCGCCTTAAAGAGCGCCTCGCCGGCATCGTTGGCTCGCTGGGCGGACCCGGAGCCAGCCGCCGCGCCGCGCGGGCTATAAAGAGAAAGGCTGCGGTTTTGTTGAGCCGGTCTATCAGGAGTGCCTCGAATTAGAGCTGGCCGGACTGCTCATCAACTTCGGGCACTACCCCGGCGTGGAGCACAAACGATTTGTGATGTGAATTCAAGGGCCAACTACCGAACCCGGCGCAGGCAGGCTCTGCCTTTTCCGTGTATTCCGTGTATTCTGTGGTTCTCACGGTGTGTTCCGTGGTTGCTATTTCCCTTGAAGTGGTGGTCCGAGGCCTGCCTCGCTAGAGTTCTAGACTCTGAAAACATGTTGTTAACAGGTCAAGTTTCGTAAGGGCGGCACCAGATCCGTGGAGATTGAGAATTGGGAATTAAGAATTGCAAATTGCAAATGGATGGCAAGTCCCCATCGATTGCGAAAAGCAAAGCAGCGCCGCCCTCCCAAGCACCCTCCGAATCGGGACTCAATTTAAAGTTCTCAATTCTTAATTCTCAATTCTCCCTGACCAAAACAAGTGGTCTGAACACTGCGTCGCTAGAATCTCAAATTCGCCCTCCCGACGCCTATGGCCCCTTCCGCCGCTCATTGAGCGTTTCGGTCCGGGCGTGCTTGGAAGCCCGTGACACAGCAGACATGGAAGTCTGCGCTACGCGGTGCGGAGTTTGTCAACGGCCGTGGGGGGGTCGCAAAAAGACTCAATTTTTCTATTGACGGCTAAAGACTATTTGTGTAGTCTCATCATTATCGCGAGGGCAACCTCGCCGTCAAACAGCTTATGAAAGCCACACCGCAAATCTCTGATAACGAGTGGGAGGTCATGAACGTCATCTGGGAGCGCGCCCCGGTGACGGCCGAAGAGGTGATTCGGAGGTTGCGCGAAGGGGACGCCTCGTGGCATTTCCGGACCGTCAAGACCTACCTGGGCCGACTGGTACAGAAAAAAGTGCTCGCCTTCCAAAAGCAGGGCCGGGCCTACCTCTACCGGCCGCTGGTGAGCCGGGAGGAATGTGTCGAGGCGGCCAGCCGGGGGTTCTTGAACCTGGTGTTCGGGGGCTCGCTCAAGCCAATGCTGGCCTATTTTGTCGAGCACAAGAAGCTCTCGGCCAAAGAGGTGCGGGAATTGAAGGCCATCCTGGAGAAGGAGTCGTAAGCCATGGCGGCGTTCCTGCACGCAATGGACGGTTTGTTCGGGTGGGTGCTGGCGGCATCGTGGCGGGCCTCGCTGGCGGTTGTCCTGGTGCTGGTGGTTCGGTGGGTGCTGGGCGGGCGGCTTGCCCCCCGGTGGCGGCAGGCGCTGTGGCTGGTGGTGCTGGCGCGGATGGTGCTGCCGTGGTCCGCCCCGAGCCGGTTGAGCATCTATAATCTGTTTGCCCCCACGTCCCTCGCGCCGGTGGCAACCGGCCAGGCATTTTTGCCGGCGCGCTCGGGCTTGGCGGCGCGTTCGGCGTCCGCCCGCCTCGCGGTCGGCCAAATTGGTCCCCTATCATGGCAGACCTGGGCGGCGAGTTGTTGGGCGGCGGGGGCCCTGGCCCTCGCCGGCTACCTTGCGGCGACGACCTGGAATCTGCGCCGGCGCGTGCGGCGGCTGCGGCCGTTGACCGAGCCGTTTGTGCTGGAGTTGCTGGAGGAGTGCCAGAGAGAAATGGGCGTGAAAAGGACGGTGCCGATCATCGAGACCTCCGCCGTGCGCGGCCCATGCCTGTTCGGCGTGCTCCACCCGCGCCTGCTCTCGCCCAAGGGTTTGTGCGGCGGCTTTTCACCCACGGAGCTCCGCCACGTCTTTCTGCACGAGGTGAGCCATCTCAAGCGCCGCGACGTCGCGTTCAATGTCCTCAGCTCTATCCCGCTGGCTTTGCACTGGTTTAACCCGCTGGCCTGGTGCGCCCTGAACCGGATGCGTCTGGACGAGGAGCTGGCCTGCGATGCCCTGGCCCTTTCCGGCGCGCGGGCCGAGGAGCGCCGCGCCTATGGCGAGACGATTATCAAGCTGCTGGAGAGCTTCGGGCGTTCTTCGCGGGCGCCGGGCGTGGCGGGCCTGTCGCTCGGCGGGAGCGATATGAAGCATCGCATCCGGCTCATCGCGAACGGGCGAGGCCCGTCCGGCCTGCCGTTCCTGGCCGCCTCAGCCGCCATCCTCCTCGCGGTGGCAACCCTCACCGACGCCGAACCGCGGTGGCCCGCCGGGATGCGCAGCCAGCCCGCGCAAACAACCCTCCGGCCGGAGCCGAGCCGGACCATCCCTCCCGCGCCCAATGCGCCCCCGCGCGTAATTGCGACCACGCCGCGCATCGGCCAAACCGGCGTCGATCCCGGCCTCAAGGCCATCACCGTCACCTTCGACCACGCCATGTCTCCCACCTTCTCCTGGACGGGCGCGCTGGATCGGTTTCCGCCTGGCCGACCCGGCGGGAAGCCCTCTTGGCGCGGCAAACGCACCTGCGTCCTGCCGGTGAGGCTCCAGCCTGGCCGTTACTACCGGGTTGGCGTGAACTCCGAAAGCCACCGAGGCTTCCGGAGCGTGGGCGGCGTCCCGGCCGCACTCTCGGTGATCTACTTTTGCACGCGCGGCGCGGGCGGGGCGGTCGAGAAAAAGCTGGTCAGGCCCGTAGTCGTTGCCGCCGTGCCGGCTAACGGGGCCAAGGACGTGGATCCAGCTTTAAGAGAACTTCGCGTGAGCTTCAACGTGCCGATGGGACGCGGCTGTTCCTGCCTGCTTGCGGGAGCTTCGGCTCCAGGCACTCCCGATGGCGGCGTGCCCTATTGGACTGATGACCGGCGAACGTGCGTTGTGCCGGTCGAGTTGGAGCCGGGCAAGGAATACCGGATGAGGCTCAACGGCCCTTCGCATAATAACTTCCAGAGCGCCGCGGGCGTTCCGCTTGAGCCGGTGCTCTACACCTTTCGCACGAGGAATTAGGCCCATGAGCGTCAGCATATACAAAGCCCGCCCCAAAACTGTGGGAGACGAGGTAACGAGTCTCTGTTCCGTTCCAAAGGGCCCGGCAAATCGGAGACTCGTTACCTCGTTTCCTACAACGGCTGGTCCAAAGCCGACCGCGAGCCGGGGTGTGGCCGAGGAGCTCGGGGAAATTGGCGATTTCAGATTTGCGATTTGCGATTCGCGCGGGGAGCGGGGGCCTCGGTGGCGGGAGGAGCGGGGCGGCGAGCAGGCTCTCGGGCCTGTGGCGAGCAAACTTGGGGGCCAGGGATGCGTGAAATTCACGCATTCTATGCGTGATCTTCACGCATTTTTGCGGGGTGCTCCCCAGCGGGGCGTTGAAAACGTGCTTGATTGGGCCTGTCGCGCAGCCTGGCATGAATGATGCTCATGAACAACAAGGAGTACCCTATGCGAACGAACCGAAACGGTTTCACACTGATCGAATTGCTGGTGGTCATTGCCATCATCGGCATCCTGGCGGCGATCCTCCTGCCCACCCTCAGCCGGGCCAAGATCGCCGCCCGGAGCACGATGTGCCAGAGCAACCTGCGCCAGTGGGGATTGGCGATCAGGATGTATGTGGATGATTTCAAGTTCTATCCGCCATACGACATGAAGGACACGCCTTACTCGCCGGCTCTCTATTGGCAGCAGCGGCTGCAGAGGTACGTCAAGGCGAAGCCGCCGCTGTGGCTGGACAGCGCCTTTGACCAGGCGCCTTACGGTCCGGTGGGCAATAGCATTTATGCCTGCCCGGGCTACGTGAGGCTGCCCGGTGGCTTCGATGGCGGACAAACCTTTGGCGCCTACGGATACAATGCCGGATACATGAGCTCGCGAGGCTTGGGCGAGAACGACATTCCTTGCTCGGTGGGCGGCCCCGCGGAGAGCGATCCGTCCAACATCGTGCTTGTCGCTGAAGGAGACGTGCGCGTGCCGTGTGACATGATCGAGATGGCGGACGCCTATCTCATGGAGTTGAGCGGGCCGGATGCGGTGGCCCAGGGGTACACCTCGCTGCACTGGGGGCCGAATATCATGCCCTTGCTCTCCCTACGGACCTCCTGGATCAAACCGGGCGATGCAAACGCCGCCTTGGCGGTGGCGAGCATGAGAACCCGCCACGCGGGCAGGTGGAACGTGGTCTTCTGCGACGGCCACGCCGAGAACCTCACGGCGGCCGGCCTGTGGGACGTGCGGAACCCGTTAGTCGCCCGGCGCTGGAGCCGCGACCACCAGGCTCATTCCCAAGACCTCGTCGAATTCAACTTCCCATGAAGGCTCACACAAATCGAAGAGGTTTCACACTGATCGAGTTGCTGGTGGTCATCGCCATCATCGCCATCCTGGCGGCGATTTTGCTTCCCACGCTCAGCCGGGCCAAGATCGCCGCTCGCAGCACGATGTGCCAGAGCAACCTGCGGCAGTGGGGATTGGCGATGAGGATGTACGTAGATGACTTCGATGTGTATCCACCCTACGCGATGGGCGACGCGCCGGGCATGGCCTCGGTCTATTGGCAGCAGCGCCTCGAGAGGTACATCAAGGCTGCTCCGCCGTTCTGGCTGCACAGCGGCTATGATCGGCCCCCCTTCCACTCAGTGGGCAATACGGTATACGCCTGCCCGGACTACGTGACCCTGCCTGGGGTTTTTGACGGCGGGCGCGAACATGGGGCTTATGGTTACAACTTCACAGGTCACGCCAGGGACAGTGCTGGCCTTGGTGGGGACATCCTTACGCCGGGTGTCGGACCCGACCAGGTTGGGCCGGCCGATGTCCAGCTTGTCAAGGAAACGCAGGTCAGGGCGCCTTCCGACATGATCGAGGTCGGGGACGCCTCCATCATTGGCGCTTTGGACACCCCAGAGGCCCTGTTTTATGGCTCCACTATCCTGGGTGACAATCCGGACGTCCGCTCGCTGCTCTCGATTCCAACGGCGGGGGGAACGTCGAGCGATACGCCGCGTTGCGTCGCCGCGATGAAGCGCCGGCACGGCGGCAGGTGGGACGTGGTGTTCTGCGACGGGCACGTTGAGAGCCTCACCACCGCCGGGCTGTGGGACCGACGGAAGCCCCTCGTCTCCAGGCGCTGGAACCGCGACCACCAGGCCCACCCGGGGGACGCCGGGGACCTGCTTTTGCCATGAATACTTGCCCTGCACACCGCCTTTGGAGCGGAGCCACGCTGCTCCTGCTCGCTACGCAACTGAGCGGCTACGCCGCCGACCCGCTCGATCAGTGGCAGTGGCGCAACCCGCTGCCGAGCGGCAACGGGTTGGAAGCCGTCAGGTACGGCAACGGCATGTTTGTGGCGGTCGGGGACGGCGGCACGATCTTATCCTCCACGGACACCACGAACTGGACCAGCCGCTACCTCGGCTCGATCTACGGGGCCGCAATGGGGTACACCCTCAGCTCGATCGCGTGGGGCGCGGGAACCTGGACCGCCGTCGGGGGCGGGCAGCCGCCAGGTGGCGGCTCCTTCCCCGTGATCGTGACCTCCACCGACCTGGCTACCTGGGCGCAGCAGAGTGCTCCCAGCAACTCCTCCTTTGGGGTCTCTCACCTGGACAGGATGATCTATGACGACGGACAGTTCATCGCGGTCGGAGGGGGTGGGAATCCCGAAGCCATGCAGCCCATGGCGGCGATTCTCACCTCCCCGGACGGTGTCCACTGGTCCCACCGGGACTCGGGCACGGACCAGACATCCTGGATGGGCCTGGCCTACGGCAACGGGGTGTTTCTGGCCGTCGGCCTTCAGGGAGGAACCCTCCGCTCCACCGACGGAGCCAACTGGAGCTTTTATCAGACCGCCATTCCGATCAGTCCCGGGCTGGCGTTCGGGGACGGCCGCTTTGTCGCCCTGACCGGTGGCCCGGCCTATAGCTCCCCGGATGGCTTGGCGTGGAGCAGGATCTCCTCGCTGTTGAGCGCTTCCTGGCTGATGCATGGTGGCGGCCAGTTTGTTGCCACCGACGGCGCGAGAATCTGGACCTCTCCAGACGCCACGAACTGGACCGGCCGCGGTCTGGCCACCACAGGCCACATTTGGGACATCGCCTACGGTGAGGGCAAGTTCGTAGCGGTGGGCAGCGGCGCCCTTTCGGTCTCCACAAACGGTTCACGCTGGCTCAACCTCGCGGCGGCGGTGACCACCACGCTGATCAACGCGGCGACGTATGGCGAGGGCTCGTTCGTCGCCGTGGGGGACCAGAGCACCATCTTGCGGTCTGCTGACGGCGCGAAGTGGACGCGCATCGCCGCTGGATCCCCCAGCGCGCCCGATCTGTACGCGGCGGCCTACGGTGGCGGGACGTTCGTGGCGGTCGGCTCACGGGGCCTGGTCCTTGTGTCCACGAACGGCATCGACTGGAGCAGCGCTACTAACACCGGAGACACTCTGCTCCCGGATGTCATTTACGCCAATGGCCAATTTCTGGCCGTCGGCTCCAACGGGACCATCCTGACTTCCGCCGACGGCAGCGTATGGCGGAGCACCGGCTCCCAGGACCTCGGCCCGCTTGCCGGGGTGGCTTATGGCGACGGCCTTTATGTCGTGGGCAACGGCACCGGCGTCTTGACCTCACCCGATGCGATGCATTGGTCCGAGCCGGAGACCATCGTGACGAACTTCGACCTGCTTTGGGTAAAGACGCTTGCCTACGGCGGGGGACGCTTCATAGCGGCGGGCTACGGCGGCCATATATGGGACTCGACCAACGCGGTGGACTGGGTTCCCGTCAACAGCGGGACGAGCGCCGACCTCTACCACGCCGCCTACGCCAACGGCACGTTCCTGGTGGTGGGCGATGCCGGAACCATTCTCAGTTCGACAAACGGCACAGACTGGATCAGCCACGACGCCGGGACGATGAACTATCTGTCTGGCGCGGCTTATGGGAACAACACCTTCGTCGTGGTCGGCGTGGGCGGCACAATTCTCCAGTCCGCTGAGCTGGCCCCTGTCGGCGCGCGGTTGAGCGCTGTTCCCGGCTGGAGTCCGGGCGGTTTCGGCCTCACCCTCTCCGCGCCCGCCGCCGGACAGTGGGAGATCGAAGGCTCGACCGACCTGCTCAATTGGACGGCGCTCGGCAGCTTAGTCGGCACAAGCGTTCCGAGCGTCTTCATCGACCGCCAGGCAACAAACCTCAGCCGCCGCTTCTACCGGGCGGTCGGACGCTGACCCGCGGGTTTCCGCAGAAACCGCCTGGACGTCACAATGAAACGCAATTACCAATGGCCTTGGCCGGCACCCCTGCTGCGGCGCGGGACGGACTCTTGTGATACGGATCTCTTCCGGCACCGCGAGTATCGCGGCCGTCATTGTGCGCCTCTGGACCGCGGACGATCGTCGGGAGGACAGGTTTCCGATATGAGAGGTCATCTCCAGATTCTAATTGGGCGCCCAAAGCCCGGGATGACCAAGGCAGATTGCAGGTTGGGAAACCTCTTGCTGTCCAACCCTCAGGAAAGCAGGATCATCGGCGACGATGAAGGTCGAGATTTGTGTAGATTCCCCGGCGGGGGCGTTTGCAGCCCAGGAGGGCGGCGCCAGCCGCGTGGAGTTGTGCGCCAATTTGCTGGAGGGCGGCACAACTCCCAGCGCTGGCGCTATTAAAGTGGCCAGGGCAGGGTTGCGCATCGGGCTGCAGGTGATCATTCGTCCGCGAGGCGGGGATTTTCTTTATAGCCCCGAGGAGTTCGAGGTAATGAAGGCGGATATCGTTACGGCGAAGGAGTTGGGCGCGGATGGGATCGTCATCGGATGCCTCACCGCGGCGGGAGACATTGATCGGGAGCGCACGCGGGAACTTATCGCCTTGGGCCGCCCGATGAGTGTGACGTTCCACCGCGCATTCGATATGTGCCGCGACCCGCGCCAGGGATTGGAGGAGCTCATCGCCTTGGGCGCGGACAGAGTCCTGACTTCGGGACAGGAGGCCTCGTGTCTGGAAGGGATTGAACTGCTCGCGGCGCTGGAGAAGCAAGCGGCCGGGCGCATCATCGTCATGCCGGGCGGAGGCGTCACGCCCAACAACGCCCGCCGGATCGCGACGGCAACGGGTGTCAAAGAAATCCATCTGAGCGTGGGCCGTACCGTTGAGAGCCAGATGCACCATCGGAATCCCAAGGTCTTCATGGGCGGAGTGCTCCGCCCGCCGGAATTCAGTTGGAAGACGACCGACGCGGAGGCGGTGAGGCGGGTGGTGGAGGGCCTGGGCTGAGGCTGGGAACAGGGGCAGGATGGAGTCAGGCGCGCGGCCCATCCGGTCAAGCTTTTCTGCTGCTTGACCTAATGAATCATCTCCCGGTGGCTAATCGGCTTTGGCATAGGATGCCTGGGGGTTGAGGTCAATACCGTCGATGACGGGCAGTCGAGCCCCAAAGCGGAAGGCGATCATCAGCCAATCCTCAAGGACGCTCTGCAACTCGTCGCGGCATTGGTCGAGCGTCTCTCCCTCGCCCCATGTTCCCGGGCAATCGGGGATGTGGCCATAACAGCGACCGTTTTCCATGAGCTCGTGCCTCGCATGGCGCAACGCGTGCTGGATATAATCGATCAACATACAGGGGCGAACAGTGTGTCGCTTTCTATAAGCATGCCACGGACGTAACCCGTGCCAAGGCCAAACGATTTACGGCATTTGCGAATTACGACTTCGGCCTGCCGCTTTCGGCCATAGACGCCCACCCAAAGCCATCTTGAGCCTTCGGGTCAGGACGGATGCCGGGCTTCTTCCCAGCGGATGGCGTAGCGCACCAAATCGGCGCCGCTCTTCAATTTGAGTTTGCGTTTGATGTTGGCTCGATGGACTTCGACGGTCTTGACGCTCAAATGCAGGTGCTGGGCGATGTCGCGAGTGCCCATTCCCCCGCCAATAAGCTGGAAGATCTCGAACTCCCGGTCGGTAAGCAGTTCCACGGGCGAGTCGCTCACCTCGGCCCTGCGGCCGGAAAAGATTTCAAGGATCTTCGCGGACATTCTCTCGCTGACGTAGATCTGTCCGCTCAAGACTTGGCGGATGGCGTGGAGGAGTTGCTTGCCTCCCTCCTGCTTCATGATGTAGCCGCGGCCCCCGGCCCGCAAGACGCGCTCCACATAGACGGATTCCTCATGCATCGAGAACACCAGCACGGGCAGACCGGGGTGCATGGCCTGGAGGTCTTTGATGAGCTCCAGCCCATTTTTATCCGGCAAGGAGAGATCCACCAAAACCAAGTCCGGCTTCCGCGCCGCAACCTGCTCGAGCGCCTGCGCGGCGCTCTCGGCCTGGCAACAGGCGGCCAGGTCCGGCTCGTTGCCGATCAATTGCGCCAAGCCCTGGCGCATCATCGGGTGGTCGTCCACAACGAGTATCCGCCTCTTGCCTTGAGCCTTCTGATTCATGGCAAGGCCGTCGCCTTGGCGGGAACTGAGCAAGTGACCACAGAACCGCCTTGCGGTCTCGAGTCAATCGCCAGGAAACCGCCAATCATTGCTGCCCTCGAGCGCATGATGCGCAGCCCCATGCCTGCCGCCCCCGGCTCCTTGGGAAAGCCGCAGCCGTCATCGGTCACGCGCAGCAACGTGCGCTCCCCCGCTTGCCGCAGCTCAATGAGTACCGTCCGGGCGTGGCCGTGTCTGATGGCGTTGGAAACCGCTTCCTGCGCGATGCGGTAAAGGTGGGTAGCGACCGGCAGCTCGCAAACCCCGGCGGCGTCTTCGCGGTTGACCCGGCATTGGATGCCGAACATCTTCTCGGCATTAGCAGCCAACTCCTCAAGCGCGGAGGCCAGGCCCTCGGATTGAAGCGTGACCGGCGAGAGTCCGCGTGAGAGCCGGCGGGTCTGGGCGATGACATCGCGGACGTGGCGCGCGATCTCCCCTGCCCGCGCCGCGCCGTCCTTTGAGCGGGCGGAGAGTTTCTGTTCAAGGGCCTGGCTCATCAATTCGATTCCCGCCAGGTGCTGGCACAGGCCGTCGTGCAGGTCCTGGCCGATGCGCTGGCGCTCACGGTCGCTGATTTCGAGGATTTCCTTCTCCAATCGTTTCGAGTCGGTGATATCGCGGAGAATAATCAGCCAATGCGTGATGGCGCCGGACCTGTCTTTCACCGGCCCGACCCGCCATTCGCCCCATCGTTCTCCGCCGGGCGTTTGGTAGATGGCAACGTGCTCGAGAAACCGCTGGTTTTGGGGTATGCCCCGGCGCAGCCGCTCCTGGATGCCCGCCAGGCCGGCGAGTGAACTGAGCGGCCGGCCCTCGACGGCCGCCGCGGAATAGCCCGTGGCTCGCGCGAAGGCGGGATTGATATAGAGGACGCGCGGGTCGGGCAGTTCCGCGCTAGTAATGAGCACCGCGCTGAAGCCCTGCTCGACCGCGCTCTTTATCAGGCGCACCTGCTGCTCGACCTCGACCAACCGCCGCTGCTGGTCGAGGTGCTCCAAGGCGCGGCGGACCACGTTTGGCACAAACTGGAGAAAATCGACGTCCTTAATAAGGTAGTCCATCGCCCCGCACTTCATCATCTCCACCGCCACACGCTCGTCGCCCTGGCCCGTGATGATAATGAAGGGGGGACAGCGACCGGCGGCGGTCAGCCCTTCTATCAGTTCGCGTCCCTCCACGTCCTGGAGCTTGAGGTCCAGCAGCATCAGGGCCGCCAGGTTCCGCGCCAGCCACTGCCGCGCCGCCTCGCCGGAGGAGGCGGTGGCGGTTGGGAAGCCCTCGCGCTGAAGCGCCTTTTCGATCAGGCGGAGCAATCCGCGATCGTCATCCACAATCAAGATAGGATTCTGTTCAACGCCCGCTCCCATAAGGAGTCATTTGAATCGATCTCCGTTAATCTCCGGCACCTCGACCAGGGAGATGTACAGGCCGAGACTCTTGATGGCCTCGGCGAACTTGTCGTAATCAACCGGTTTGACAATGTAGCTGGAGCAGCCAATGGAGTGGCAGCGCTCCACTTCGCGCGGGTCATCGGTCGTTGTGAGCATGATGACCGGGATCTTGCGCAACTCTGGGTCTTGCTTGAGCTGCCGCAACACCTCGACCCCGTCAACGCGAGGCATGCGGATATCCAGCAGCAACAGGTAGGAGGTCTCCGGCGCCCGGTGCGGTCCCGCCCCGCGGCGAAACAGGAAGTCCAGCACGAATTGGCCGTTGTCGAACCGCTCAATGCGATTGTGAAGGCCGGCGCGCGTCAGGTTCTTTTCGATCAGGCGCGCGTGGCCGTCGTCATCTTCGGCAATGAGGATAATGACCTCACGAGTGGCGTTCATAGATTCGATGGGTCGTCTGGTTTGGTTGCATTTGCGTACGGAAGGGAAACGAAAAACGTGGTGCCTTTGCCCGGTTCGGATTCGAGCCAGATCTTGCCGTTCTGCCGTTCGAGGCTGCGTTGGGTGATGGTCAAGCCCAATCCCTCGCCCTCGCCAGCCGACGGATCGAGGCGGTGGAAGATCTCGAACACTCGGGGCTGGTGCTCGGGCGCGATGCCGATTCCGTTGTCGCGGACCGAATAGATAGAGCGGCCCTGTTGCACCTGCCCGCTGACCGAAATGACACCGGGCCGGTTTGGGTCGAGATACTTGATGGCGTTGTCCAGGAGATTGGAAAAGACCTGGCCGAGCTGGGTCGCGTCCCCAAGACAAGGAGGTAGGGGGGCAAGATGGAGGGTGGCAGGGGTGCGCTGGAACTGGAATTCCATGGCCTTGGCGATGCTTCGCAGCAGGTCGTTCATGTCCAACGGCTCGATGCGCAAGGCGGCCCGGCCAAGGCGCGAGTAGCGCAGCAGGCCCGAAAGCAGCGCGTCGATCTTGGCCACGCCGGCCTGGATAAAATCCAGCGACTCGGCAATGTCTCCATCCAGGAGCGATTGCATTGGCTCCAGCCCCGGAATGGGGCCGGAGGCGGCCAAGCGCGCGCGCAGGGCTCGGCAGGCATGCGCCAATTCCCGGCTGAAGCCCTGGATGTTGACCAGCGGTGAGCGCAAGTCGTGCGAGGCGACGTACACGATGATCTCCAACTCCTTGTTCTTTTCGGCCAGTGTCCGCGCCAGCTCCGCCAGCCGGTCCTCGGCCTGTTTCCGTTCGCTAACGTCCCGAATGAACCCCGCGAACAACCGGCGATTGGCCAGCCGGACTTCGCTCACGGCCAAATCCATTGGGAAAGTCGTGCCGTCCTTCTTGAGCCCGATGACCTCCCGGCCAATGCCGATGATTTTTGCCTTGCCCGTCCGCATATAATCGCTCATGTAGCGGTCGTGCTCCTCCGCGTAGGGCAAAGGCATAAGCAGGCTCACGTTCCGCCCGATGACCTCCGCGGCCGGCCAACCGAAAAGCCGCTCGGCCGCGGGATTCATGGTCTCGACAATGCCGTGCTCGTCAATCGTGAGGATTCCTTCCACGGCGGTTCGCAGGATTGCCCGCAGCCGTTCTTCGCTGTCGTGCAACGCATGGGGAACCGCTGCGTTCGCCCCTGCTGGCCCCGCCTCAGGCGTGGAAGGAGGAGCGGTTTCGAGCGCGCGCAATCGTTCGACGAGCTGGTCTCTGCCAAAATGCGCGTAATCAGTCATCATTTAGCGCCAATTTACACTTTTCAATTCTTAATTCGCACATTTTGGCGGTAACCTTGGTCTTGGAAAGCCACAAACTCCCCAATCCCTCGCCACGCGACAATAAAATACGCGATCGCGTATTTTATTGTCGCGTCCATGCGGGAGCCCGACCCAAGTTCATCGCCAAAATGTGAGTTAATTCTCAATTCTCAATTAACCGGGCGCTTCGTCACTGGCGCGCGGCTCTCCGCCGGTGGCTCCGCCCCCTCGGGCGAAGCAAGCACAACGACCTTGAGCGAATCGGCGGCTGGCTTTGAGGCCAGAGCCACCGCCGCGGCGGTTTGTTCCAGGGGGAGCTGGTGTGTAACCAGGCGGCGGGTGTCGAGTTGGCGGGAGAAGACCAGGCGTGCGACTTCATTTTGCAGGGTGTAATCGGCGGAGTAACTTCCGATGAAGTCCTTTTCGTCCACACAGATGGTGGCCAGGTCCAGCGGCGTCCGGCTGCCGCGCCGGGTATGGGAAAAGAGCAGAATCTGGCCCCCGCCGCGCACCAGTTGCTGGGCTTGGAACACGACCTCGTCCAAGGGGACGGCGATAACGGCGGCATCGAGGCCGCGGCCATGGGTCAACTGTTTGACCGAGTCGTCCAGGCTGTCGCCTGGGGTCAAGGCGCCGAAGTCGCGGGCCGCTCGAAGCCGGGAGGGCCAAAGGTCCGTGGCCAGGACCTTCATGGCGCGCAAGGTGAGCAAGCGAGTGAACAAAAGGCCGATAGGTCCCTGGCCGGCCACCAGGACAGTGTCTCCCGGCAGCAGGACCAGGCGTTTCACCGCCTTGAGCACGGTGTTGACCGGTTCGAGCATGGCGCCCTCAAGAAACGAATTGCCCGCCGGGATCTTCACCACACCGGGCAGGACAAAGTCCATCACGCGCACATATTCGGCGTAGCCGCCCCCGGCGGGTTCAAAACCGGCTGTTATGCCGGTGCGTTTATATTGTTCACACTGGGCAAAGGCGCGATGGCGGCAGGCATGGCATTCGCCGCAGGGCACATGATGGTGCAGCGCCACTCGATCCCCTGCTTTGAAACGGCGCACCTTCGCCCCCACCCGGACGATTGTCCCGGCGGTTTCATGGCCGAAAATGCGCGGCGGCGGAACCGTTCCAAAGTGTATTTTCTTGATGTCGGTTGGGCACACACCGCAGACGGCGACCTTGACCAGCACCTCGCCAGACCGGATTGACGGCACCGGAACGGTCTCGACACGCAGATCATTCGCGCCGCGATACACGACCGCCCGCATTGTCTTCGGAATCTTGAACACGACCAAGATTTACCGAACCCAGTGGACGCCATCATTCACGCAGCTTGTAAACCCCAGGCTCAGGACTGACGATTGTCCTGTCCTTCGTCTTCATCTCGTAGAGCCTGGAATGGAGGCTCTCGGCATTGATCTTCCCTCCCCGCAAGGCCGAGATTCTTTGGATGATCTCGTTCTTGGTCATGGCCTTGCCGGACTCCAGCACCTTGAGGACAGCCGCTTTGGTGCTGAGTTGGCCGTCAGCTCTGGGTCCTGAACGCCTTGTTCCGACCGGAGGCGCTCCTTGGGCCGCCCGGCCTTGGCCTCTGCTCTTGCGCCTGCTGGCAACTCCCCGCCTGGCCGGTGCCTCCATCGGGACAGCCTCTGCGGCATCCACGAGCTCATTCAGTTCATCTTGCAGCGCGTCGATCCTCTCCTTGAGATCGGCGGCTCTCCGTAGTTGTTGCGATGACAGATTAGACAATTGCATATTACATGAGCGTGGATGATTCCGCGCCGAAGTCAATGGTGATTCGGTGGGAGGTCGGGAAGCACTGGACAAGGGGACGCCGGATTTGGTAGTCGTGTGGCAGACACAAGAGGTCACGGCCAAGGGCCGTGACGCAGCAAAGCAAACAAGTCATGGCCAAGAAAGAGGCGAAGAAGCGGAAGGTACTGGTCGTTCTCTCGAACCGATGGAACCGGAACCAGAAGGTGAAGTTTTTTGAAGTGGATGCGGATGAGAAGGGGCAAATCCTCAAGGAATATCCGTTGAAGGCCCCTCCTCGTGAACCGCTCTATGACGAGGTGTGGGAGAACGACCAAGGCAAGCCGGACATCGCTTCCTGCAACCGGTTTAGGAGAAAATACCCGCATCCGCTGGAGAAAGCGAAGTAGTGGAGCCTTATGAGAGCACGAGAATTGATTCGATTGGCCGGCTGCGTTGCGGCCGGGATTGTGGCCCTGGGAAGTTGCGCCTCGACGGGCCGGGCGGAGGTCCGGTTGCCACGGGTATTTTCGAGCCACATGGTGATTCAACAGGAAAAGCCGGTGGTGGTTTGGGGCTGGGCGGACCCCGGGGAGACGGTCACGGTACAACTGGCCTTGGAGAAGGCGACAGCCAAGGCCAACGCAAGGGGCGAATGGCAGGCGAAGCTGCCGGCGCTCTCGGCCGGTGGTCCGTACACGATGAGCGTGAGCGGGTCGAGCACGGTCGAGTTTCACGACGTAATGGTGGGCGAGGTGTGGCTGTGCTCGGGGCAATCGAACATGGAGATGGGCATCGGGCGGGTCAACAATGCCCAGGAGGAAATCGCGGCGGCCAATTATCCGAAAATTCGGCTCTTGATGGTGCCGAACCGGTGGACCGCTCAAGCGCAGAACGATATTGCTCCTGCCTCCTGGAAGGTCTGCTCGCCAAAGACGATCGCCGAAGGCGGGTGGAACGGCTTCTCCGCCGCGGGTTACTTTTTCGGGCGGGACCTTTATAAGAAGCTGCACGTCCCCATCGGCCTTATCGAGGCGGACTGGGGCGGGACGCGGATTGAGCCATGGACGCCGCCGGAGGGGTTCGCCTCGGTTGCCAGTCTGCGCCATGAATACGAGCGCGTCGAATTGGCCGACCCGGCCACCGCGCTTCATCGGAAACGGTTGGGCCAATTCCTCGACAAGGTGGGGACGTGGCTGGACACAGCGCGTCAAGCCATGGAACAGGACCAAATCGTCCCCGCGATGCCAACCTATCCGGACGAATTGCGCCCCGTCCATGATCTGCAACAGGCCACCGCGCTCTACAACGGGATGATCCATCCCATCTGCCCATTTACAATCCGTGGGGCTATTTGGTATCAGGGCGAGTCCAACTACGGCACGGGCAGGCTCTATACCGAGCACATGAAGGCGCTGGTGCGCGGTTGGCGCGAGCTCTGGGATGAAGGCAATTTCCCGTTCTATTTCGTGCAAATCGCCCCGTTCAACTATGGCGGCGACCCGGAAGTCATGGGCGAGTTCTGGGAAGCGCAGGCGGCGGCGGCAACAGAGATTCCAGACTGCGGGATGGCGGTTATCAATGACATTGGCAACGTCAAAGACATTCATCCGAAGAACAAACAGGAGGTCGGGCGCCGTCTGGCGTTGCTGGCCCTGGCCAAGACTTATGGCGAAGGCTCGCTGGTCTGCTCCGGCCCGACCTTTAAGTCGATGGACGTCGAGGGCGACAAGCTGCGGGTCACGTTCAACCATGCCGACGGCGCTCTGAAAAGCCGCGATGGAAAGCCGCTCGATTGGTTTGAGGTTATTGATCGTGACGAGGGGGGCTTTGTAAACGCCGACGCTCAAATCGAGGGGGATTCGGTCGTGCTCTCCTCGCCCGAGGTGGAGCACCCGGTGGCAATGCGGTTTGCGTGGAGCATGTTTGCCGAGCCGAACCTGGAAAATGGGGCGGGGCTGCCCGCAAGCGCGTTCCGGGCTGGCCACGCGCCGAAACGCGATCTGCTCGAGATGAAAGTGCCGGAAACCAAAGATTACCAGGTGCTCTATGATCTCGATCTCGCAAAGCTGGGGCCGGACATCCATTACGACATCGATAATCGCGCCAAGATTGCCGGGCCGGTGAAGCGCATCGCCTATTTCCTGGAACTGCAAGGCAAGAATGGCGCCACAGATTATCTTTATGTCTCGATGGATGCTTTCACCCAGGACTTGGCCAAAATGGGTATCCCCACTTACGCCTCAGGGGCGCATTTCCAACAGGATGTATCCGGCATGGATGTCTATTCCAATGTGCGTGGGGTAGCGCAGGGCACGAATCTGAAGGGCGGCAACATCGAGTACTGGCCCAACAACTATGGGCCGGAAAACGCCGCGCACGTCCCGCATGCATCCTCCCAGGTTTATGATTTTGGCGATCAGCCGACTGACCCGGCAAATGGTTACGGGTGCATGCAGGTCCATAATCACGCCGCGCGGCAGACGCTCTTCGCCCTGAATCATTGGAGCGAAGGCAGCCACGCCGACCTCGGTATTGGCAACCAGCACGGCGGCAACCCGGACTGGACCTTTGCCGGGAACGCGGGGAGCTATATCGCGAAACGCTTGCGCGTTCTGGTGCTGTGCAAGTAGTCAGACGTTCTTGTCCGCTGATCAGGACGAACCAGTGATCAACGCCGAAATCAGGCAGCCTGGCTTTCCAAATCGGTCCACGTGGCCTCGTCAAGCTCAATGCTGGTCTTAACTTATCGCCCCTAAGGCGCTAAGCCCAAGCCCATTTGACCCTGGCGCGGTGCGAATCGCTGGGGGCACTGGGCGCTGGGGGACCAGGCATCTCTAGACTGGCGTTTGCAATCGCAATCTGCCACTATGTGCGCGCAGTCACGAACCTATGAGCAAAACTACCGAATACGACAGCCCGTGGAAAGAAGGCTGGCGGATCTTCCTGCACTCTTTCATGCGGGTTTGTTTCCCCGATGTCGAGCGTGCCATTAACTGGTTGCGCCGACCCGAGTTCCTGGACAAGGAATTGCGGAAAATTGTTCGCGATGCCCAGTCGGGCAACAAGTTCGTGGATCTGCTCATCAAGGTGTGGCTGCGGGACGGCTCTGAGGAGTGGATTCTATTGCACGTTGAAATCCAACACGGGCCTGACCCGCAGTTTCAGGTGCGGATGTATCGGTACAACTACCGGGCGACGGACGTTTACGGGCGACCGGTCATCACGCTGGCGGTGCTCGCGGACACGGACCCGGACTGGCGGCCCACTTTCTACGAGATGGTGCTTCCAGGGACGCGGGTGCGGTTTGACTTTTCGGTTTGCAAGCTGTTAGATTTGACGGCGGACGAGGCGGCGTTGCGGGCCAGCCGGGAGCCGGCGGCGATTGTGATTCAGGCGAGCTTGGCGGCGCAGCGGACGGGTAACGACGCCGAACGTCGGCGGGTGTTGAAGTGGGAGTTGACGCGGCGGCTGTATGAGATGGGGTTGGGGAAGGCAGACATTCAGGAGTTGTACCGGTTGGTGGACTGGATGTTGCGGTTGCCCGACGACCTGGAAGCCCGGTTTCACGAGCAATTGTGCGAGTTTGAAAGGAAAGAGAATATGCCATACGTAACGAGTGCGGAGCGGTTCGGGATTGCGAAGGGCCGGCAGCAGGGAATCGAGGAGGGCCTGCAACAAGGCATTGAGAAGGGCCTGCAACAAGGCATTGAGAAGGGCCTGCAACAAGGCATTGAGAAGGGCCTGCAACAAGGCATTGAGAAGGGGCAAGTGATGGCTGGCCGACGGGCAGTGCTGGAGTTACTGGAGGTGCGATTCGGGTCGGTGCCGGAGGCGGTTCGGGAGCGGGTTGGCTCGGAGACGAGGGTGGAAGTGCTGCGGCAGTGGCTTCGCTTGGCGGCGACCTGTGCGAACCTGGAAGTCCTCTGCCTATCCTGAATGCCGCAAAGCGCCCGGCCGGTGAACTCGTCGCAGTTGAGGCCGTTCGGGTTTACTTGTTCGGGTCCATAAGCTTCTTCACCGTGCGCAGCTCCGCATCGCGAAACGCTTGCGCGTGCTGGTGCAGTGCAAGTAGTCTGCCAATCGGCAGATTACTTGTATGAAGTGCAGGACAGATTGGGGCGGTTCTGGTAGCGAACCGCGCAGGGGTGGGGAGGAGGGTGCATCCCGGATTTTGCGGTGCCGTCAAAACAGGCGCCGGGCAAGGCGTCACGGATTCGGCCTTTTACCATTGTTGGCGCCGTTTGTCTTGGCGGGCGTGCAGGCTTATGCGGCGCCCGCTTCAGCCCAGTTCCACAAGCTCCGTGTCGATCACATCCTGACCAACGAGGTGGCGGCCGCCGGAGGCCGCTTAATTGCCGACTACGGCGCCTTTGCGGTCTATCAAGTCCCGGCGGCGGCTCCGCAATTGCGGACTGACAGCCGATTGGAGTTGCGCGACGACTATAACCGCATCTTCCTGGACACCGGCGCCATCGACACGGCCCGACCCAGTGTCAAGGCCCTTGCCACGCCGGTGAGCGCTGTCACCGGCAAGCGGCTGCACCTGGTCCAATTTGCCGGCCCGATCCAGCCGGCCTGGTATCGGCAGTTGGCCGCCACCGGCGTTCGAATCGTCTCCTACCTGCCTCAGAATGCTTATCTGGTCTATGGGGACGCCCAGGCGCTGGCGCGAGTTCAGGCGTTGGCGTCTGTCCTTCCCCAGTTCCAGTGGAACGGCCCCTACGCCGATGCTTACAAGGTCAATCCCGGCGCGCGTGCCAGGATGGAAACCGCCGCCGCCGGGACCAACGTCGCGGGTCTGTTCATGGTGCAACTGGTGGCGGACCCAGATGCCAACGCCGGCACTCTAGAGTTGTTGAAGCAACTGCAAACCGCGCCAATCCGGCGCCAGGAAAGAGTGCTCGATTACCTCGACGTGCTGGTGAGTCTGCCCGTTTCGGACCTCGACCAAGTGGCGGCGCAACCGGACGTGATCTCGATTCAGGCCCACACGGCGCCTCGAAAATTCGGCGAGCGGCAGGACCAGATTGCCGCCGGGAACGTCGCGGGCAACAATCCGAGCGGACCGGGCTATTTGGGTTGGCTGGCGAGCAAGGGCTTCACCCAGGCCCAGTTCTCCGCCTCCGGGCTGGTCGTGGATGTCTCCGATAGCGGCATAGACAATGGAAAGACTTCTCCAAACCATTTTGGCCTCTATGTTAATGGAATCCTCGGTGCAACCAGCCGGGTGGTTTACAATCGGCTGGCGGGAACACCGAATCCAGGAAGCACGCTGGCGGGCTGCGATGGCCACGGCACACTGAACGCGCATCTCATCGCCGGCTACGATGATCTTTCCGGTTTTCCCTTCGCGGATAATTCCGGCTTCCATTACGGCCTGGGGGTGTGCCCGTTCGTTGAGCTCGGTTCCTCGGTCATCTTTGATCCGAACAATTTCACTAACCCGAACTACAGCGACCTCCAATCCCGCGCCTATCATAGCGGCGCGCGCATCAGCAATAATAGTTGGGGAGCCGGCTCCACCGCCGACTATGACGCCGACGCCCAGGCCTTCGACGCCCTGGCGCGCGATGCGCAACCGACCGGGTCGGTCTATGCCGCCGCGGGCAACCAGGAAATGGTCATGGTCTTTGCCGCCGGCAATGACGGCCCCAGCCTCCAGACCATCGGCTCGCCCGGCACGGCGAAAAACGTTATCACGGTCGGCGCCGCCGAGGGCGTGCAATTCATCGGAGGCACGGATGCCAGCGGCGTGAGCGATACCCAGGCCAACAGCGCCAATGACATGCTCGATTTCTCAAGCCGAGGCCCCTGCGCCGACGGACGGCACAAGCCCGACCTCGTGGCCCCCGGCACGCACATCAGCGGCGGCGTCTATGAGGCCGCCAATCCAGCCGCCACGGGCACCGCCGCGCCCTGTTACACGGGCGAGGGAATCTCCGGCGGCCCTTCCGGCATCTACTTTCCCTCAGGCCAGGAGTTTTATACCAGCTCCTCCGGCACCAGCCACTCCTGCCCCTGCGTTTCTGGCGGGTGCGCCCTGGTCTGGCAGTACTTCCTCAACCACTTCGCCAGCCCTCCCAGCCCGGCCATGGTCAAGGCCTACCTGATGAATTCGGCCCGCTACCTCACCGGCGCCTACGCCAACGATTCGCTCTGGTCGGACAGCCAGGGCATGGGCGAGATGGACCTGGGCAGGGCATTCGACGGCGTCCCGCGAGTCCTTCGCGACCAGCGTCCGGAGGACCTGTTCACGGCCACCGGCCAGACCCGCGTTTTCACTGGAACCATCTCCGATACGGGCGCGCCTTTCCGGGTGACTCTGGCTTGGACCGACGCCCCTGGCAGCACCACCGCCAGCGCCTACAACAATAACCTGGATTTGACGGTCACCGTCGCGGGCAGCCTCTACAAAGGAAACGTCTTCAGCGGCCCCTGGTCCGTGCCGGGTGGCGCCAGCGATACGCGCGACAATGTCGAAAGTGTGTTCCTGCCCGCGGGCGTCTCGGGAAGCTTCGCCGTTCAGGTGACCGCCGCCAACATCAACTCGGATGGCGTGCCGAATAATGGCCAGCCGCTGGACCAGGATTTCGCCCTGGTTATCTATAATGCGACGGCGGAGTCCAAACCGATCATCAATGGCGTGGGTTCGACCTTGCTGCACGAGGGTTCCCCACCCGACGATGCCATTGACCCGGGTGAACCCGTGACGGTCGGTTTCTCGCTCCAAAACCTGGGGACTGCTGACACCACGAACCTTGTGGCCACGCTGGAGACAACCGGCGGCGTCACCTCCACTGGGCAGCCGCAGACCTACGGCGTGCTGGTTGCCGGCGGCGCGGCGGTCTCTCAATCCTTCAGTCTCGTCGCGACCGGCCAGTGCGGTAGTGTCGCCACCGCCACGCTGGATCTTCAAGACGGTCCAGCCAGTTTGGGCAAAGTCAGTTTCGATTTGCGGCTGGGCAGGTTCATCTCTCGAACCAGCCTGGCTGAGAGCTTCGACGGGGTTGCGGCGCCGGCCCTGCCGAGCCAATGGACCACGGCGACATCGGGGGGAGGCCAAGCCTGGAAAACCTCTCACCAGGCCTATGACACGGCCCCAAATGCGGCTTTTGGTCCCGAACCGACGGCTGCGGGCACTTCTGACCTGGTGTCGCCCGTCACTCACATCGACTCCGCCACCGCGCAACTCATCTTCCGCGGCAGTTATAATTTGGAGCAGGATTCGGTGGATTCCACGCTGGCTTACGACGGCGGGGTGCTCGAAATCCGGATTGGCAATGGCCCATTTGCCGATATCCTGGCCGCGGGTGGAACTTTTGTCAGCGGCGGCTATACCGCAACCATTGATGTCACCGACGACAATCCCCTCGACGGTCGCCAAGTCTGGAGCGGCTCTTCCGGAGGTTTTATTACTACCCAAGTATTGCTCCCGGCCTCCGCCGCCGGGCAGGATGTCCAGTTCCGGTGGCGGCTGGCGACCGACAGCGGCAACTATTACGGGGGCTCGGGCTGGTACATCGACACCGTATCGGTTCTGGACGGATATTATTCCTGCGCCTCGCCTTCGACCCTGCCGGCCATTCAGGCGGTCCACGTCACCCAGTCCAGTTTCGGCTTCTCCTTCCAAACGCTCGCCGGCCAGGCCTATACGGTGGAGTACTCGGATGACCTGGACACCACCAATTGGACCCCGGTCGAATCGATCACCGGAGACGGCTCGCCCCAGTCCTTTACCAACTCCCTCAGCTTTTCCCAACGCTTCTATAGAATCCGCTCGCCTTGACCCGGTGCGGAGAGTGCAATTAAACGTGCCGGGCACGGAAGGCGCCGGGGTCAGTCCTGCGCCTTTTTCCGCCACTTCCCTTGCTCACCGCGGAAAAAGCGAGGACTGACCCCGGCGCCCTCTTAGTCGCACCCCGGTGCTGAAAGCGGCTTGCTGCCGCCCTGGGGCTGCTGTAGTTTGCCCCGGATGATGACGCTGCCAAACGAACTGCTCGAGGCGCCGGAATTGGCCTTGTACGAAGAGCAAATCAAGACCCGGCTCGAGGAGGAACGCCGGCTGCGGGAGAAATTCCGGGAGGAGTTGACCCCGGGCCGCAAAGCAGAGCTTATCAACGGAGAGGTCATCGTGCATAGCCCCGCAACTACCCGCCACACTCGCTCGCGCATGCTCTTGTCGCGATTGCTCTCAACCCACGTGGAAACCCGCAATTTGGGTATGGTCCTCGACGAAAAGGCCCTGGTTTGCCTGACCCGCAACGACTATGAGCCGGACGTCCTCTTCTATGGGCCGGAGAAGGCGGTGGGAATTGAGCCGGGCCAGTTGCTGTTTCCGGCGCCAGACTTTATTGCCGAGGTCCTCTCCGAGACCACCGCCCACCGGGATCGCGGCGTCAAATTCCGCGATTACGCCGCGCATGGCGTCGCCGAGTACTGGCTGGTCGATACGGGGGCCGAGGCCGTCGAACAATATGAACTGGCCCGGACGGGCTACGCCCTGCGGCTCAAGAGCGGCTCCGGCAACGTGCGGAGTCTCGTCGTGCCGGGCTTCGAAATTCCCATTCGCGCCGTCTTCGACCCGGAGGAAAACCTGCGCGTGCTGCGGCGGATGTTCCAGGCCCCGGGCGCCTGATCTGAACTGAATCAAAACAACCAGCCTTGGGACGCGGCCGAATGGGGTGACGGGGTGCTGGAGTGTTAGAGGGCTGGAGGGTTGGAGAGTTGGAGAGTTGGCTCAACTTTCCCCACAGAACTTCGTACTAAGCAAATCAGCCGGGCCATGAGATTGTGGGGAGGTGTTGGACCGGTACGAGTTTGCGGACGCTGGCTGAGCCGGCGCGGCTGGCGCGCTTGTGAGCACCCTTTTCAAGGATGCCGCCCGGGGGCTATAAAGCCATCCCGGAAACAAATCGCCCAACTCCCCCGTTACCGCGGCAGGCTTATAGGAGCCGCATTGGCAAGCCTCTTCGAGTTCCGTAGGAACGGCATCGCTGTAGAAGCCGCGCCCACCAGCGTTTCATCCGCCAGTTCCGTAGGAACGGCATCTCCTCCGGCGCGGACGCGCCTGCGGGGCTGGATTGTGGGTTGCGCCTCAGACCTGCAAATAGGCCGGACGTTACGGGCCCAGACGCCCGGCACGGGCGTTTCCACAATATGCCGGCCCTACGGGCCTCGATCGCGTTACGGGGTGGTCTTCTACAAATATGCCGGCCCTACGGGCCTCACGCGCCTCCGGCGAACGTTTTCCGATAACTGATTACTTACGGGTAAAGTTGAGAGTGCTGGAGTGCTGGAGCATTGGGGTATTGGAGTGCTGGGTTTTTCGTCGCTCCAGCGCTCCGTCCCGGCCGTGCCAAGGTCGCGCGCTTCGGTTGAGGCCTCAGAACCCGACGCTGTGCAGAAAGACGTCTCGCACGTCGTGACGGAGGGCAATCGGCTTGGGATGAAGCGCGCGCCGCTCGAAAAGCACGACCCCCGCGTCATGGACGACGGGCGCGTAGTCCCTAAGCAGGTTCGTCCAGCCCGGTTCCGAGGTCTCGCCCCCGCCCAGGACCAGCGCATCGACGTGGTTGGAACGGAGGATGTTAGCGATAGCCGGCTCGCCGATCTGGCCGGACCAGAACCGTTTCGCCGGCAGGATCGTCAGTTCGGGCGGTGTCTGAACCTGGCCGGCGGCAAACGTCCAGAGCGGCTCTATCGCAAACTCTGCGTGGCCGGCTCTTCCAAGCCGCGTCAGCTCCTTGGTTATCGGGGAGACCGCGAAGTCGTCGGAGGTCTTCCATTGGTGGGCAATGCAATTGGCCTGCTGCCCGCCCCAGCACAGGCAAAGCGCGGCGGCGGCTCCGAGCGCGAGAGCCCGCTGCCGCCGCGAGACGCCGGCCGCGCGCAGCGCCCGCCACAGCTCGACGGCGCCGACGCCCGCGACCACCGCTGCCGGGGCCAAGAGGTGCAGATCGTAGTAGGGCCAGAACGGGCGATGAACCAGGTGAATCAGCAGCGCCGCGCCCTCCGCCCAGAGCCACGGGGCCAGCGCCTCCAGCCGGCCTTTGACGTAGCCATTGGCTATGGCAAAGAGCGCCAGCAGGCACATCAGCCACGCATCGGCATAAACGCCCGGGTCGAAGCGGAAATTCCAGGCCTGGCTCGCCCCAAGGTCCGCGTGTGACGCCAGCATTGTGCTCCATGACCATCCGGGCTGGAGGAAGGATCCCAGGATCAGCAATCCCACCGCCGCGAAACCCCAGGCGAGGGCCCGCTTGAAGCTCCGCTGGCAGAGCCAGGCAAACGGCGCCACCAGCGCGAACGCCGCCGTCAGCTTGATCGACAACCCGGTGGCGGCGATCAGCGCCGAGAAGAGCAGCGGCAGCCAGCCGTAACCGGCAATGACCAGCGGCAGCAGCGAGGCCAAGCCAACGGCATACGCCGGGACCTCGAGCATGAACGAGCCGAGGTAGGTGTATTCCGCCAGCCAGAGCAGGACGGCCGAGATTGCCGCCGCCCATCCCAGCCCGCGTCGCGACCAATAAGCGGCCCAGCTCAGCGGCATGAGTGCGCCAAACACCACCACCAACAGCCGACCCCACGATAGCGATGGGCCGAACACGCTGAACAGGCCAGCCCCGATTATTGACCAGAGGGGCGGCTGGTCATTCCACATCGGCGCCAATCCGCCATGAAGGATCTGCATCGACTTGGCGGCCTCCATCCCTTCGTCCCCGCCAAGGAAGATGCCCCGCCAGAGCAGAACCACCGCCACCCCCAGAAGCAACCAGATGCCAACCGCCGCGAGCGCGGCCACGGGGCTCGGGTGTCCGGCGTGCCCGCCCGTCTGGTCGCCATCGCTGACCGCCGCATCCCTGGCCGATGTGCCGAATAGCCCCACAAACGACGCGGCCAGGAGCCCGCAAGCAAGCAAAAACGAAAGCGGCGATTCCGCCTGCGCAAGAGGCTTCCAATGTCCCAGCAGACCCCCAAGGCACGGACAGGGCGCGGCGACCCTTAAGAACGATCCGACCGCGTGGTAGCCGAGAAAGACGATGCTCAACCCAAAGCACGCGAGGAGAAACCGGCGCGTTCCCCAAGCCAGGGTGGCAAAGGCGCCAATCTCAGCCGCCAGCCCGATCCAGACGTAAACCCTGTAGGTCCCCGGCAGGAACGGGTGCGGCTGAGCAAGCAGCCCAGTACCCAGCGCCAAACTGGCCGCTTTAAACGCCGCCGTTGACGCCAGAATGGCGGCGCAGACCCAGAATGGCCCGCGCTCCGTGACGCAACTGCGCATGGCTGAGAAGTCTTAACTGCCGCTGCCGCTGCACGGGAGTAGAGAGTTACAGGTATCCGAAAAGGCGTTAGGGACGCTGTTGGTGTGCCACAGGACGTAGGTTCCGCACGGGAAGTCTTGACCGCCTATCTTATCGTAGCACGCGTAACTGCAAGAACTGGGCTCAAGCTCGTCGCCACAATAGCCGCTCGCTGGGAAGACCCCCCATGTGTTTTCGACGGACTCACTGTCCGGGGAGTGATCGCATCTATCCACTACATTGCCGCTACCGTCGGGACAATCCGAGTAGATAGTAGTGTCGATGTCTGGGCAGTTCGTCCACGCGTCGTAATAACAGGCAATGGTCGTCGCGGTGGTCGCGAGCGCGACTATCGCTCCGGTCGCCAATCTGCTTATGCTCTTCCTTTTCATGGTTTCACCTTTCTTTTTTTTGAATTATGTAGTAAGCAAACAAAGCTGAAAATGCTGCCACCACGATGGCAATCATGGCAACCGAACCGGTGGTTCGAGGACTGGCCTTGACTCTGTCCGCCGTATTCCAAAGGCCGCGTTCCGTGACCGCATACGTGGCGCCGTTGGTCTCGACAAAGCACAGGAGGTTGGCACTCCTCGCAAAGCTGCCCGGCAGAAATCCCCTGGCGCCGCAAAGCGCGTTGGTTCCTAGCTCAAGGCGCACGAGTTCATCACGCACCACATAGGGCCCCACTGTTTGGGTCCATGCGCGTGGGATTGGTCCCATATCCTGGTATTCGTAGATTGCGGTGATTCGGCCATGGTCATCAACTAGTTCGCTTGGGCGTCCATCCCGCAACCGAACCTTCCCATGGGCGACCCGTATGACCGATCGCGGTCCCACGCCCGCCCTCCTAAGCGATTCAAAGTGGGTCCCCGTCCACTTGACGGGTTTCATCTCGACGGTCATGTCTTCGAACGGTATGCCAAGGGACACAGCCTCGCGCAGGAAGCCTCGCATGACAAACCCACCGTCGTAAACCGTGCTTCCCTTCGCGCGTGTCTTATCAACAACGTCAACCAGCTTGTCGCCCACGCACCAGAGCTGCGTCAGTGACGCGCCCATGGTTTGGTGACCACGGTTAAAGGTCACGTTATACACATACCAACTCCGCCCCCCGTCCTGGAGGCTGAACAGCCACTGCTCCCTGTTGACCACCCTGCCGTTTTTCCACAGCGTGCGGTACATCATCCCCTCCTTTATCGGGACCTGGCCATTGACGAATTTCTTGAAGAACTCGAAGTTCGTGTTCGCCATCTGGCTCACCGGCGGCGGCGCGCCGTTGGCGCGGGAAACTGGGGCAACGCACCAGAGCGCCAGGAGGAGGGAAGCGGAATTCAGCAGGGCTGGGGGAAGCAGGAACCGATGTGGCGCGCAGGGCCTCGCGGGCGCAGGTCTCGTGTGTGTGTCTGTCGCGCACCGCACATTCTTCCGCGGACTCTGGTTTTCTGCACGTTCATGGGACATGTCAAACCGCCGCAGCCGCCGGGCGCATTTCCGCCTAGTTTCGACGCAACCATGCTCCTTTTGAATCCCGGTGTCAACATCTATTATCAGTTTTTCATAAAAGTTTTTGTGGTACATAAATTGTTCTGCGATGGCCAAAATATGTCCACATGCGCTGAACCGGGGCCGCAAGCTGTTGCGTGGCGCCTCGGCGTGAAGCGCACAGTGGTCGGGGGCATGCCTCGACGTTTGAGTGCTCTGGCGCTTCGTCAATGTCCGCTGCGCCGGCTAACCTGAGGGCTAACGCGGCCGGGCTTGGCTGGGCGCTGTTCATTTGTCCGGGATGCCACTTGTGGGAACCAGCGCCGATTGTTAAGCCCGACAGGGCCGGCGCCTTTGTCGAAAACGCAATTCCAGAAACCTCAAGGTCCGTCAGGGGCGGGAATCCTCGTGCCCGTACCCCGGCTGCGGAATTCACCTGACTGGCAAACTGGGCTCAAGTGCCCTATTTGGGCACGATGACCGTCAGCCCATCCACTTGGCCGAAGTGCCGTTTATTAAAGGTTGCGACCTTGCTGCCGCGCTCCAGAGCTGTCGCCGCAACGATCAGATCGTAGTACCCGATCATCCTGCCCGACTTTTCCAGTTCCGCCCACACGCGGGCGTGCTCGCGAGCGGTTTCTTCGGTGTAGTGGATGATGGGCAGCGGCGCCAAAACGCTTTGGAGGTACCGCCGGCGCTTCGCCCCGCGTGCTCCTGTGGCCCGCTCCACGCCGTGCCACAGTTCGGCTACCGTGATGGCCGCTAATTCGAATCGCTCATGCGGCCGGGCGGCCACCCAGCCGTGCAAATCGAACGTGCCTTTCTCGCCTCCAATAATCACGTCGGCATCGAGAATTATCGCCATTCGCTCGCCGGGGGTTTGAGAGCCTTGCGGGCCTCTTGTAGATCGCGGTGCCAGTGGGCGGCTTCGTCTTTGGCCAGGCAGGTTCCAGCCAGCGCCTCGGCCAGGTCCGCGCCGGTGCAGACCCTTCCGCTGTCCGGCACGAGGCGAGCGACCGGTGAGCCGTTCTTGAGCAAGACAAACGTGACGTTCTGATAGCGAGCGCGATTGACGCACTCGGCAAAGCTGCGCGCCGCCTCCGTCACACTTATCGTCGTCTTTTGCATGAAATCAGATTATCAGATTTTAAGGTGGTGGCAATCCGCCATTTGATCCCTTGGATGGCGTCGGGAGTATTGGAGTGTTGGGCTTTTCATCGCCCCAGGGAGGCGGGAATCCTCATACCCACACCCCCGCTGCGGAATTCACCCGACTGGCGGACCGAGTTGGGGCGCCTTATGGTGTGGGGGTGCGAGGCAAGGGAAATCGTCGGAAGGTTTCGCGGAGGCGTTCGGGCGCTGGCGCAGTGCGTGATGCGAAAGGAAGGAAGACGTATGATGTTTGGCAGAGGAATAAAGCTGTTCAAGCTCTTTGGTTTTGAGGTGCGGCTGGACTGGAGTTGGCTGATTATCGCCGGTCTCCTGACCTGGAGCCTCGCGGAGGGGGTCTTTCCGTCGTTTTTTCCGGGGCTGACACCGGCGGCGTATTGGTGGATGGGCGCAGCGGGAACGGTGGGGCTCTTCGTCTCAATTGTCCTGCATGAGCTGGGGCATTCCGTGGTGGCGCGCCGGTTCGGGATCCCGATGCGAAGCATCACCTTGTTCATTTTCGGCGGGGTGGCCGAGATGGAGGAGCATCCACCGAGCGCGAAGGCGGAGTTCTTCATGGCGATTGCCGGGCCGGCGGTGGCGGTGGTGCTGGCCGGTCTGTTTTTGGGACTGACCTTTCTGGGGAGATTTTGGGTCTGGCCCAGGCCGGTGGCGGGTGTCCTGGATTACCTCGGATGGGTCAACGTCTTGTTGTTGGCCTTCAATTTGGTTCCCGCCTTTCCGTTGGACGGCGGACGGGTGTTTCGCTCGGCGCTGTGGGCGTGGAGGAAGAATCTGCTGTGGGCGACGCGGGTGGCCTCAGGGCTGGGGAGCCTCTTCGCGGTGTTGTTGATGGGCTGGGGGGTGTTTTCGTTCGTGACGGGCAGCTTTGTGGGAGGCGTTTGGTATTTTATTATCGGGCTGTTCATTCTGAATGCCTCGAGGATGTCTTATCGACAAGTGCTACGCACGCACATGTCAATCGCTTGATGGTCGTGGACCACGGGCAACTACTGGGAATCGTCGCCCTCAAAGACATCGTCAATCTTGTACCTATATGCTGTATAGCGCGCATTACACTACTTTCGGGGTAACACTGCTAAATGCCCAATGCCTAATGAAAAATGCCGCTGGCATCACACCCCAGGCCGGTTCGCCCTCTCCGCACAAACGCCAAAACTCGACCTGTCTGCAACATGTCTTGAAATTCAAGGACTCTAGGGAAGCAGCCGTCTGAGCCCAGCCGGAGCGACCTACGCACGCGCTCTCGAGGAAGCCGCCGACTCACCCTTCAGGACCGGGGTTTCGCGTCATCTTCGACCACAAGATCTCCAGCGTCGTTCGGCAGGCGGGCAGGACGGCGGCCTTGGCGTAGGCGACCTGGACATAGAGGCGGGCGACCTGCTCGATTTCGGGTTCGAGCTCCGGCGCCTGTGTGGCGGCCTGGCTGGCGAACTCGAACGGCGTCTGGTCCGTCTGCCGTCCGAAATGGCTCTGCTCGGCCCAGGCCTCGAGTCCTTTAAAGCTATAAACCACCAACTCCTCCGCCGACATTTTCACCGCCGCGCCGGAAGCAAACGGATTGCTCAACGTGGCAAAAGGCCGGCGTGGGCTGGCCGAAACGTTCGGTTCGCTTTCCAACTCCTCCTCTGGCTGCCTGGCGAAGAGCCTATTCCAAAACTCGCGCAGCGCCTGCCAGAACTCCCGAAACAGCCGCGCCAACTCGCGGCGGTATTTGATAACGAGGAAAAGGCCCAGGACCGCCAACCCCGCATAGAGGGCCACCCGGAGCAACTGGCGCGGGCTTCGCATCGAGAGGCGCGGGATGGGCGGCGAGGCCCTGGACTGGCCGTGGCCGGGAGCAGGCTCTTGATGTGCTTGAGCCTGCTGGTCAGTGGATTTATTCAGCGGCCCTCCCTTGGCATGGCCGGCGCTTCCGCCTCGCTTATGTTCCTGCCCCGACGAATTCTTGTTGCCCGATGCCGGGGCGGCGGAATGTTGCCGGGCCTGACTTATCGGCCGGTCGCCGAGCCGATCGATCATCGCCGTAATCGACCAATAGGCGCTGGGCCGCGGCAGCAGGAGGCACACGATGAGGATGCTTGAGCCGATGAGTGTGCCGGTGGTCAGCCAACTGGCCGCCATGGCGGCGGGCATGGTCAATCGGCGCTGCCTGAGGTAGCGGCGCAGGCCGAGAAAGCTGGTGATGAGCAACAGGCCCAAGCCGGCGGCCAGGTAGATTAACAGCAGCGAAAAGGCATACTGGCGCGTCGCCGCATCCTGTTTTGCAATCAGGCCCTGGCCTAAACCAAAGACCGGGAGGGCGCCGAGCGAGAAATAAATGACCCAAAGGCCGGGCGCATGCGGTTGGGCGGCGCGCTTTGCGTTTGCGCCTGCGCCGCGGACGGGCTTGGCGGGCGGCCCTGTGCCTGACGAGCCCACGTGGAGGCCGGTTTCCAGCGGCGCGGATTCGGCGGGAGTTGGCGGCGGCTCCGGTTGGCGCGAGTCAAGTCTTGCGGTTTGCAACAGCCCTTCGCCGGAGGCGTCCTGCTCCTCATCGATGACGGTGCAGTCCCAGGTGAGCTTGTTGGTGGCCCACCAGATGAGGCCCAGCAGCGGCCAAATCCACCAGTTGAAGGCCACATAGTACAGGAGCATGACCGCCGTTGCACCCGCCAGCCCCGCGCCATAAACCCACGCGTAGCCGGCGCCCTTTTCGATGGCGATGCGGGAGACCAGCACCATGGCGAGTGTGAACCAAAAGAATGTCCAGCGAAGTTTGCCCAGGTGCGACCCGGAATAACCGATGGCCAGCAGGAAGAAAATCAGGCTGCCCACCACCAGCATGATGAGCGCCGGGCATACCGCAATGGCGGCGTAATCGGCAAAGGTCTTTCTGGGTAAACGGCGGAAACTCATACGGAGCAATCCTCATTCTTTAATGGAAAGGAAGAGGAAAGCGACGGATGGCGTCGCACGCCAAACGCTCCGCGAGATTCCCAAACACTGCGCGACCTCTGGACGCCTTGGAGTCGGCAAGGCCGCAGGCTGGGACGGCCCGCTCGAACCTGGCGCCAGCCTTTGGAGGAAAGCGACGGATGGCGTCGCACGCCAAACGCTCCGCGAGATTCCCAAACACTGCGCGACCTCTGGACGCCTTGGAGTCGGCAAGGCCGCAGGCTGGGACGGCCCGCTCGAACCTGGCGCCAGCCTTTGGAGTGCGGCGTGGACCGCCGCTTTCGCTTTCGCCAACGAAATGAAAATGCCCGCTCATACGTCTTCCATTCACCGAAGGATATGCTCCGCGCAAAGACGCGCGAGGGAGGCCTCGTCATCGACGCGCCGGAAGTTGATATGCTCGGCGAGCAGGCGTCCGGCCCATTCGGGCGGCTCGGCCCAATCGTAGTACTCATTTTCACCGCCGAACATGACCATGACCGCGGTCACCGCGTAGCCGTTGCGCCGGAGATTGCCCAGCGCGATGGCAGCCTCCTCGCTTACCGAAGTGAGAATGGCGATGACCGAGGCATCGCGGGGAAGGCGGTTGGCGGATTCTGCAAGCAATTCGGGCAGGGTGAAGCCGTCGGTCAATTCGAGCCGGGCCAGGGTCCGGAGGATGCGGTCCAATTGGGCTGTGCCGCGCTGGGTCTCGACCATCAGAGGTTGGAGACGTTCGGAACGCAGCCGCGTATGGGCCTCGGCTTTGGCCAGCGTGCGGGTGCGGAATTCCTGGCGCCAACCTTCATAACGCACGCGTTCGGCGGCATCGCGCCCGTTGGTGACCAGCCCGACTTGCTCACCCATCTGGTAAATAGCGTTGGCCAGGGAGGCGGCGGTGGTAATGGCCAACTCCACTCTGGCCAAGGCGTTCTTGACATCGAAACTGGCCTCGTGAAAGTCCAGCACCAGCGTCGCCCCGGCGATGCAAGACGGCTCATAGACCTTGCTGTGCAGCATCCCGGTGCGCGCGGTCGCCCGCCAATGGATGCGATTGAGCGGATCACCCTTTTCGTAAGGCCGCACGCCCGCGATGCGGGTTGGGTCTTCAAAGAGCCGATGCGAAATGCGCACCTCGCCAATAGGCTTTCTCGAGGCGATATCGTAGCCCTCAAGCGGCACCAGCTTGGGATAAACCAGCACATAGTGCGGCGAAGTCGCCACCCGGTAACGGCGGTGCAGGCCAAAGAGGTCGCCGCTCTCCAGCAACAGCGGGCCGAATTGGTAATAGCCGCGCATGAGGAATCGCGCCTCGTAGCTCAGCGTGGTCTCGCCTCGCGCCTGGATCCGCTCGACAGACAAGGCCGAGCCTTCGATGCGGAGCCGGGGCGGATGCTGCCGCAGCGCTTCGAACGGCAAGGCATCCTCCAGCAGCACCCAGGGAACGGAGAGCGAGCCGAGGTTGCGAACCATCACCCCCATGGAGACCGATTCGCCAATCTGAGCCGAGTGCTGCTCGCAGGAACGGGACGCCGTCAGATGCCCCGTCCAGTTCCAGGCCAGCGACCGGCTCACCAGGAGCACACCCAGAAGCGCGTACATCCCATACACCAACAGGCCGAGTTTGAATACCAGGCCGATCACCAACAGGGCAATTGTCCCCAGCAACCACTTCATGCCTGTGCCAGCGATTCCTCTCGAACCAGCGGAACCTCGGTATGGTTGATCACTTCATCGACCACGCTGGCGGCGGTCATCTTGCGCAGCCGGTTTTCCGGGCGCAGGATCAGCCGGTGGTCCAGCACCGCGTGCGCCAGGCGCTTCACGTCGTCGGGCAGAACAAAATCGAAGCCCTTGATGGCCGCCAGGGCCTGCGCCGAGTGGAACAAGGCCAGCGAGGCGCGCGGGCTTCCCCCCAGGACCACCGCCTGATGCTCGCGGGTTGCGCGGACGATTTGCAGCACGTATTCACGCACCTTCTTATCAACGTGAACCTCGCGAATGGTCTCCTGGCTGCGGATGACTTCCTCCGACGAGACGACGGGTTCCAGGGTCTCGATGGGGTGGCCGCGGCGCACATGCTCAATCATCTGGTGCTCGGCGTCGAGGCTGGGATAGCCCAGGGCCATCCGCATCAGGAAGCGGTCCAGTTGCGCCTCCGGCAGGGTGAAGGTGCCCTCGTGGTCGATAGGATTCTGCGTGGCTATCAGGAAGAATGGGCGGGACAGCGGGTAGATCGTTCCATCGACCGTGACCTGCCGTTCCGACATCGCCTCCAGGAGAGCCGACTGGGTGCGGGGCGTCGTCCGGTTGATTTCGTCGGCCAGCACGATGTGGGCGAACAACGGGCCGCGACGGAACTCGAAGTCGGTCGTTTTCGGATTGAAGACGGAGGCGCCGGTGATGTCGTTGGGCAACAGGTCCGGCGTGCATTGAATCCGCTTGAACGAACAGCCCACGCTTTGCGCCAGCGCTCGCGCCAGCATCGTCTTGGCCACGCCCGGCACGTCCTCCAGCAAGAGATGGCCCTCCGAAAAGAACGCCACCAGCGCCAGCACGATTTCCTCATGTTTGCCGAGCACGACCTTTTCCACGTTGCCGATGATCTTGCGCGCGACCGGCGCGATGCCGGCGTTGCCCTCTTCAAGATGGGTGGTGACCATCCGGGGTGCCTTGGGAATCCGGATCTGCGGGGCCATGGCGTGGCGCAGCACGGTCTGGCTCCCGCACGTCGGACAAGCCACGGACTGGCCCACCATCTCCTCGGGAAACTCAATATTCTGCGAGCATTCAGTACAAGAACAAGTCGGCATGATTGAATTATCGGTTAGACCGGCCTCCGGGCCAAACGTCACGCGGCGGGTTCCGAATCCGCAGAGTCATGGCCGCCTTGACTTGCGGCAGGGCCAGTGTCCTGAATTGCCCCGCGATGAGCGCACGCATTGCTGAGGCCTTCAGAGTGCTCCATCCACGATCCTCTTCAATTCGGTCGTGCTCACACACGCAACCTATCCTTCGAGAGGGCTATTTCAAAGCCTGGAGTTCAAATCAACGCGACCAGGCGCACCTCCTCGTGTGTCGCGGCCTTTTCGCGTTGCGGTTCCTTTGGATTCGCGTTAACTTCCCTGGCAATGGCTGCGGCTTCCCAGGTCGTTTCACGGCGCTCGCCTGAGGTCCCTTCCGGGATGACTTACGAGCAGTTTCTGGACTGGCTCGACGAGGACGCTCGCGCCGAGTGGGTGGACGGCCAGGTGATTCTTATGAGTCCTGCCTCTTACCTCCACCAGACAATCGTCGGCTTTCTTCTCAGAGTCCTTTCCGAATTCGTGGCAGCGCATGACAGCGGCGAGGTCATTGCCGGTCCGTTCCAGATGAAGCTGCCGGCTCGTCCGTCAGGACGGGAGCCCGACCTTTTGTTTGTGGCCCGAGACCGTCGCCACCTGATTCATAAGACGTTTCTGGATGGGGCCGCCGACCTGGTCGTGGAGGTGATCAGCCCGGAAAGCCGCGGGCGGGACACGCTCGACAAACGCTACGAATACGAACAAAGCGGCGTGCGGGAGTACTGGCTGGTGGACCCTGAACGCCACGAGGCAACTCTCTTTGCTCGGTCGGGCGGGCGGTTCACCAAGCAGCGCCTGACTCGTGGGCGGCTTGTCAGCTCTGTGCTGCCTGGGCTGTGGCTCGAACTGGATTGGCTGTGGGACAGGCCTTTTCCAGGCCTGCAAGGCATCCTGCGCGCCTGGAAGGGTGGCCGTGCCCACCGCACTGGGGTGGGGGCAAGGCGGCGTGGACGGACGCCGGCAGCATCACGGTTTTCCAACCCCCGAACGAACCCGTAAGCAGGCCGGGTAAGCGGCGGAGGAGCATGCCCAGGAGCATCCCGGAGCGGGAAACGGGAGCGGCTCTGGAATTGCTAAAGATCCGGATTGCCAGTTCCGTGCTAAAAGGCCAATATCGGCTCGGAAAGACACTAATCGACTATGGCTTACCAGGAAAAAGAGTTGCAGCATATTTCCAGGCAATTCCAGATTTACGGCGAGATTCTGCACGCCGAGACCTTCAAAATTGGGCACATCAACGAGACCTACTCCGCCACCTACGACCAGGGCGGCACGCGCGTCCGCTACATCCACCAGAAAATCAATAAGCACGTCTTTAAGGAACCGCCCGCGGTAATGAAGAACGTGGTGCGGGTGACGCGCCACATCCGGCAGAAGCTTGAGGCCGGGGATAGGGAGGACATCACGCGCCGGTCCTTAGTCGTCATTCCAACCCGGGACGGCCAGCCTTTTTATTTTAACGGAGACGGCGAATACTGGCGCACGTTTATCTTCGTGGAGGGTGTCCAGACGTTCGAGGCGGTGCAGACGCCCAAACAGGCCTTCGAGGCAGGCCGGGCGTTTGGCGAGTTCCAGCACCACCTGGTGGACCTTGGCGGCGAGCGCCTGTTGGAAACCATCCCTGACTTCCATAACACGCGCAAGCGGTTTGCCTCGTTAATGGAGGCCGTGGAGAAGGATCACTTCAGCCGGGCTAAAGAGGCCAAGCCGGAGATCGAATTTGCCATGAAGCACGAAGCCCTGGCCAGTGTCATACTGGATGGCATGGAGAAAGGCCGGATACCGGAACGGATCACGCACAATGACACAAAGTTTAACAACGTCATGCTCGATGTCCGGACCGGTAAAGCCATGTGCGTCGTGGACCTGGACACGGTGATGCATGGCTGCGCCCTTTATGATTTCGGCGACATGGTGCGCACCACCACCAGCCCCACCCTCGAAGACGAGCGCGACCTCTCTAAAGTGAAGATGCAGCTCTCCATGTTCAAGAAACTTTCGGAGGGTTACCTCTCGACCGCCGGGCAATTTTTGACCAAGGCGGAAAAGGACCTCATCGCTTTCTCGGGCAAGCTCATCACGTTCGAGATCGGCATCCGGTTTCTTACGGATTTTCTGAGCGGCGACACCTATTTCCGCATTCACCGTCCGGGGCACAACCTGGACCGGTGCCGGACGCAATTTAAGCTGGTGGAATCCATCGAGCGCCAGGAGGCGGCCATGCAGAAGTTCGTGGGCAGCATCCAATGCCCCAGCCCGTCCGAGCCGCCGCTAAACGACCGGGCTGCCATCCGCCCCATCGCCACCCTCCAGGCGCGGCGCCGAGGCCGGGATTTGGCCCGGCTCGATGGCGACCGTTGAGGTTTCCTCCAGTTCGGGGACGTTTTCACCCGTCAGCCGAACGACGCGGTTGCTGTATCGGCTCAGATGGCCGGCCGCCGTGCCATACGCCTGTTGGGCGCGTTCCAGGCCCTTACCGACCTCCTCAAACCGTTTCTGAAACAGGCCGAAGGAGCGTTGCGCCTGCTTCACCTGTTCGAGCGTTTTCTCCACGTTTTTGGCAAATTCATAAAGCCCAAAGCTGATGGCAATTGACTTAAGCGTGATGGCCAGCGTGTTGGGTGAGACCGGAAAGACTTTCAACTTGTGGAGGGCTTCGCACAACTCGGTGTTTCGAATGACCTCGAAGTAGATGGTCTCACTCGGCAGAAAGATCAGGGCCATGTCGGTCGTGCCGTGCTCGGGATGGATGTATTTGCTGCTGATGCTTTGGGCCTGCTGCTTGATGACCACAGCCAACTGCTGGCGGGCCTCTTTGAGGAGTTGCGGCTCGCTGGTCTCGAACAGAGGCAGTATCTGCTCGCGGTTAAACTTGCTGTCAATGGGCAGGGTGGCGCCCGGGAACTTCACAATCGCATCGACCGCCTCCTTAGAGTCCGGCACCACGGCGGCTTGCTCCTCATAAGAGCCGGCGGGGAGAAAATCCGCCAGCAGTTTTCCCAGCTCGGCCTCCCCAAATTTGCCGCGCAAGTGCGGCAGCTTGAGCAGGCTATTGAGTTCATTGATCGATTGGCCGACGGCGCCCACGTTGCGCAGTTGCTCCTCGGCGGCCTTGAGATGCTCCTGCACCTTCTGAAAGTGAGCGAAGCCCTCCTGGAGGTTCTTCTCGAGCTTTTGCTGAACCTGTTCGCCGAGGTGCTGCAGCCGCTCATCGACCTTTGAGCGAATGGTCTCGAGGCTCTGCGCCGTGCGCGTTTCCAACGATTCAAACCTCTGGCGCAACTCAGTTGTGGACTCGCCCAATCCCTTCGCCAACTCCAGGCGTCCGTCCTTCGCGGCGGCGCTCTGGGTCTCGGTCAGCTTGTCGAAGCGTTCCTGCAGGCCGGCCCGAAGGCCGGCCAGCGCGGCGGAGAGTTCAGCGCGGGATTCCCTCAGCGATTCCGACTGCTTGTCCGCGACGGTGGCCAGCTTGGCGTCGGTGGTGTTTCGCAGGGCGTCGAATTTCTGCTCCAAACCGCTGACGGCCTGGCCAAGGCGCCGCGATTGCTCCTCGCGTCCTTGGCCAAGCTGGTGATCTACGGTGTCGCTCACGCGGGTCAATCCCTGCTGCAAGCGGTCGGCGAGGTCCGTGCGCAAATCGCCCTTGAGTTGCTCGACCCGGCCCGCCATATCCGCGTTGGCGTGGCCGAAGGCCTCCGAGAGACGACGTTCCAAGTCCAGGAGAGGCCGCGTCACATCGGAGCGGCGGCGAACCAGTGTCCAAAGAAACAGGGCGGGAAGCCCGCTGATGAACATGCCGATCAGGATGAGGTAAATACCAGGCATGGGGGCGGAGACGCCTTATTCAGGCATAGTTGATGTTCCTGTACCTCGGTGGAGGTAGGGACCGGCACCGTTATCATGCCGGGTGATTAACACGCGAGGACGAAAGGCGCAAGAGAGTTTCCGGTCTTTGAAGAGCGCTGATGCGCTTCGACCCCGCGGCAGTGGAGTTGGCGGCGTTCTTCGGCCGCGTTCCGGAGGTCAAGGATGCGGTCGTAGGAAGCACGATAGGCGGGCTGTTGGTGGGCCAGCGCGGAGATCCGGTGGGCGACCTCATCACAAATCAGGACCATCTTTGCCCAAATCTCCGCCACTCGCTCCATTTCGGTCTCGTTCTTCTGAAGGAGAACAACGACGCGATATATTTGCTCGAGCTCAACCTGAAGGAGGGCGATCTCGCGGTCCAGGGGAGCTTCCGTTCCGGTTCGCGCCAGGTGATCATCGAAGTTCCTGATGGCCGCTTCTTTCAATGCATCCAGATCCGCTATCTCCAACGTCATGCTACAAGCCTATCCGGCGGCCCGCGCAAGGTCAACGGCCCGCAGGGGTATCGCAGCAATTCTCATTTTGATAACCGCAAAGCGAAAGCGGCGGTCAGCGCCGCACTCCAAAGGCTGGCGCCAAGTTCGAACGGGCCCTCCCAGCCTGCGGCCTTGCCGACTCCAGGCGTCCCGATTTCGCGCAACGTTTCGGGATCTCGCGCAGCGTTTGGAGTGCGG
>JAJYHY010000507.1 GCA_021784555.1 bacterium | reverse complement strand
CGGTGTGGACCACCGATGCGCCGTTTCGCGAGACCGAGGAAGCGGTTGCGCTGGCCAGGCGTGAGGGCCTGCTGGCCGTCGAGATGGAGACCGCCGCCCTTTACGCGTTTGCGGCGGCGCGCCGGCTGCCGGTGCTGTGCCTGGCCCATGTGACCAACTGCATGGCCAGAACCAAGGGCGATTTTGAGAAAGGGGAAGCGGAAGGCAGCGTGGCTGTCCTGGGGTTGCTGCGGCGGACCGCCGACGAGTGGCGAAGGAGTGGGGACGCCTTGGGCATGGCCGGATGCGGCGGGGATGAGGCGAGCGGCTCAAGGTGATTTCCGAGGGAGGTTTGAGGGTGAGGGGCGACCTGGCTGCCGCCCATCCGATTGCTGCCGATCGGCTGGCCGGTTTTGCGCATCCTGGCAAATTGACGGCAGCCCAATTCTGTCACTCGTGTTTGAAAAACCCTCATTCCTGGGGAAACTCGCGGGATCGCAGGCCCAGCATAATTGGCACCCGGATTGCGGATGAGAGGCGGTGCGTTCACGTTGTTTCGCTATCCTGGTTTGGTTTGCTGCGGTCTTTCGGGTATGGGCGGGTTCTCACGTCCAGGAAGAGTTCCCTTTCCGGTTCCAGGAAGGGCTGCTCTGGGTCAAGGTAACGACAGCGGAGAGAGGCCGCCCGTTGAACTTCCTCTTCGATACCGGGGCGGAGGTGAGCGTGGTTGACTTGGCGACGGCACGGCGATTGCACCTGTCGTTCGGTCACGCGGTTGGCGTGCGGGGAGTGGGGGCGTCCACGAGAGGTTTTTGGCCTTTGAGACTGCATGCAAAGGCGGATGGAGTGGAGCTCCCGTCCAGACTCCTGGCGCTTGACCTTTCAAGGCTGGGCCGGGCTTGCAAAGAGCCGGTGGACGGATTGATTGGCATGGATTTCCTCAGGGGACGGATCGTCCAGATTGACTACAAGGCGCGGAGAATCAGGCTTTTAGGCTCCCGGGACATTCGGGTCCGAAGGGGATCATTGCCACTCGATGTCCGTCGTTGCGGGATGCGTGTCGAGGCCAGGATCAACGACGGTCCGGAGCGGTGGTTCCGTGTCGATACCGGCTGCGCCACGCCGTTGCAGTGGGTCGCGGCGACCGTGGAGCCAAGAGAATGCGGCACCAGGATTGCCGTTGGACTGGCCAGCCTACGTATCCCGCAGGTGAGTGCCGACGTGAACATCGGCGGCCATGTTTTCCGGGACGTTCCTGCCGGGATTCACCGCACCGCCATCTTCCCGGGCGAATCCGGCTTGCTGGGTAACGGATTGCTCTCGCGCTTCGGAACGGTAACGCTCGATGCTCGGTCGGGTCGGTTGCTTTTGGGCCGGTAACTGCGCCCTGTGCAGCGAGCCAAAGGCAGCGCGAGGCCGCTGTGCGCCTGAAAGGCCGGCGGTTGAGCTATACACGGCGTCAAAAATGACTGCGGGGAATTTGAACAGGAGGAAACGGAGGTAACAGAGTTCCTTCTCTCTCTGTTGCCTCCGGTTGCTCCTGTTCATCTGGGACTCAATTCAATCCGCAAAGAATTGTGTCGTTATGTATAACTCGGCGCGGAGCGCTACCGTGGGTGACATTCGGGAGGGCCTCTGCCAAGGTGCGGCCGCGAACGGAGAACAATTTCATCTGCGTGCGAGGGGTTGGCAAGTCAGCGTCGTAGTAGAGTCGGCGGATAATCCGCCGAACGAACATACATCGTACTCAAAAACACGATATGCAAATGAAACTGAGCAGCACTATCCTCGCGGCAACGATCGGTCTGGCACTCGCCGGCAACGCCGCGGCAGCGTCCACTCCGGGCCTCATGCAGCTCGTCAAGCCGGTCTATGACCATTACCTGAAGATTGAAAAGGCCCTGGCGAATGACTCGCTTAAGGGGGTGGATGAGCAGGCAGGAGCCATCTTTAAGGTGGTTCAGAACGACCCCATGAGGATGCTCCCCGCCAAAGTGGCCCAGCAGGCGGACAGGCTCGCCGGGGCGACGGACTTGAAGGCCGCCCGGGCGGCTTTCAAGCCACTGAGCGCTTCGCTCATCAAATGCCTCGCCGACCACAATGTGAAGGATGCTTACGTGCAGGTTTGTTGTCCGATGGCCAAGGGCAGTTGGCTGCAGGCGGACAAAAAGGTGAAGAATCCCTATCTCGGCAAGGCGAGCTCCATGTGCGGCATAATCAAGGATTGAGTCGGGCTTCCCCCAACTTTCTCCACAGAATTGCGTGCTAAGCAAATCGGGTAGACCGCGAGATTGTGGGGACCTGTTGGACGGGGCACGAATTTGCGGACGCTGGGTGGGTCGGCATGTTCTGGCGCGCTTGAGCGCTCGTCTTTACAAAGGCCCCGACCCCGGTGGGCCTGTGGAACCGTCCCGGAAACAAATCGGCCAGCCGCCGTTGGGGTGCTTGTAGGAACCGCCATCACAAGCATCTTCCAGTTCCGTAGGAACGGCATCTCTCCAGAAACTCATTTTGAAAGTGCCACAGCAGTAACGACTTAGCAAATCCGGCTTTTGCCGGTTCATTCGCTTACGCGCGCGTCAGTTTCTGGTCTAACTGAGACCCCGTCAGCCGTTTGGTCGCTTTGTAGAACCCGCGCCCACGACACCTCTCCCAGCCCCGTCAGTCGCGGCCTGGGCATGCTCGCCAGCGGTGATCCCATCTTTGGGGCCCGCCGCACCTTCTTTGGCTTGCTCTAACAAGCACTCAAGGCCGGCGCCCTCTCAGTATCCGGGTGGGATGTGCGGAAAGCCCCGCGCCCCATGCCAAGAACGGACGATTTCCAAATACCGCTGGGCCCGGTTCATCTGGTAGATGATGCGGTACGAGCGGAAGATGATGTCGCGCAACTCCGGCCGCCGGACCTCGGGCACTACGCGTCCGCGTTCCGGCAGTGCGCGCCAGGATAGCAGCGGCGGAGCGTGGCGTCCGGCGGCAGCTTTTCCGCCACTTCCAACAGAATTTGCTTCGCACTCATGTTCTCAATATGTAACCGGCTTTTCCGACGATTGCCAGCTTGGAGCCAGGCTGGCACTCCATCATACCATCACCTGGCCAAGGCCTGAGTCAGATTATCCAGGCTGTTTGGCATTGCCTCCTAACTCTAGAGCAGTCAAACACATCCCTTATGAGCATTTAGGATACGATCGGCTGTCATAATCCAACAAGCTGCTGCGTTGTCTCCGGCAAGGGCCTCAGGCCGGGCGAGGCGCTGACCACACTGCACAAAGGCGAAACCAAGCTTCCCATTTGTCGTCCCCTCTGTCTGGAGGCCTACCAGAAAGACACGCGCCCTTACCTTGAGCGCCTGGCAAAGCGGACTTTCCAGCAGGAATGTCAGCAGGGGGCAACTCTCTGAACTGGAAGCTTTGTTTTCAGTGCGGCGAAATCGCGCCTATTTGACGTGTAGATAACGCAGGCGCCAGCCTTCTCCGCCGCGCCGGCGTGGAGCGCGTCGTAAATCTTGTCTCCCGTCAGGCCACATTCAATTACCCGGTCGGTTGCAGCCTGGTAGCCCGCGGGTTCCATCGTGACGAACGTGAAGCGCTCCAGGGTTATCCTCATCGTCCGGCGGATCTCCCTTGGCGCAAATCCAAGCCGATAGGTCAGCGAATTGAAACACTCAGCCAACGCATGCGGCGTCGTGATCGGCTCCGTGCTCTCGGCAATTTTGCGGCGCGCGGCCGGCCCGGATTAGGACCTGCCGCAGGCCAAAACCAGCACCGACGAATCAAAATAGTCGCTCACAATGGCGGGGGCGGCGGGCCGGCCAGAATCGCCGCCTCGATTTCTTCGTCGCTGATCTCCGCATCCAGATAAACCAGCCCCGTCTCTTCATCCCGGGCCACCTTCGCGTTGGCCCGGGACGTTGCCGCCGCCGCCAGCTTGCGCCCGCGAATCTCGCCGCATTCGAACCGCCAATCAATCTGGTCGCCGGGCTTGACGCCCGCCGGCTCGCAAACTTCCGCCGGCAAGGTAGTCTGCCGATTCGCCTGAACAATCGCTGTGCTCATGGTGCGATGTTCGCACCGCCCGCGCCCCGAAGCAAGCGGCCTTCGAGCGCCACTTGCGAGCCGAGCGCCCGACAACCCCGAAGCCTTGGAGCCGCTAAACTCCTCTTGCAAAGTCTTGCGAAATCCTCTTAAAGACGAGGAACTGCTGGATTTCAAGCCTAAGGCCAGTGCCCAGTGGCAGCCCACCTACGACGGCCTGTCGGGCAGGCTGAAGCGTCATCTGCATGACTGCCTCCTGCGCGAGCAGGGCTGTAACCGCACTCAGCCAGCGCGAGGCGGCAGGCCGCTTTCCCGAGTTCTGCCTCCCCGTCGATTTCGTCCTTCGCGGACTGCTGTCATAGGAGTCTCCGCCGCGAAACACGCCAGGACTTGGAATCCCACGCGGCACTCACTCGCGAGCTTTCTCTCGCCAGCGCTCGGCTTTGCTCCCCGACATGACGACTGATCCGTGCCCATCCACCCACACAAGCGGCCAAGCCAAGCCCTCCACTCCGCCTCCCACTGTGTGAAGCTTCGCAAAGGGACTTAATTCAAGCTCGCTCCGCTCCGAGAATACCGCACCCTCGCCAACCTCAAAACCC
>JAJYHY010000113.1 GCA_021784555.1 bacterium | reverse complement strand
AACTTCAACCGGCGGATCGGACATGGCCATTGACAGGGTCATCGTAAACCGTTGGAAATCAGGAGTACGGTAGCGCAGGTTTCCTAACCTCCCGTATCACCGATTTCCCAATCGGCAGGCCCTCGAGTTACTTCCAGGCGCGCAAGTTAGGAAACTTGCGATGCAGCAGGTTAGGAAACCTGCGCTACGAAGAATTCTGTCGTGCGCCCGATCGGATCGAGCAAGAGGTACAGGCTTGTGTGTCCGGCCCCAATATGCCACTCTGAAGACGCCGTTATGACCTTGCTTCAAAAACGCGACTGGGCGCGGCGCCCGTGAAAAAGTTGGGGTCACATCTCAACATTTGACATTTGCAACATTTGACATTTGACAAACCCCCGACCTGTAACGATTCGGTTCAGCAACTTGTCAAATGTCAAATGTTGAGATGTGACCCCAACTGTTCACGAGAACTGGACGGCATGCTCATTTCTAACCGAGCACTAAACGTCCTCATCGCCCCGGATAAATTCAAAGGAACCCTTACCGCCGAGGCGGCCGCCAAAGCCATTGCCAAGGGTTGGCGCAGGGCGCGAAGGCGCGACCGCTTGGAGCTGCTCCCCATTACCGACGGCGGGGACGGATTCGGGGCCGTTTTTGGCCGCGTGCTGGGCGCGAGGCTTCGGCGCTCCAAGGCTGTGGATGCCGCCGGCCGGGACTGTACGGCGCAATGGTGGTGGGCGGCGCGGCTAAAGACGGCCGTGATTGAATCGGCTAATGTGATAGGGTTGGCGATGCTCCCGGCCAAAGAGTATCACCCGTTCGATCTTGATACAGCCGGTTTGGGTCAGGCCCTGGCGTCCATTTCGCGGGCGTCTCCAGCGCGTTGCCTGGTTGGCATCGGCGGCAGCGCCACAAACGACGGCGGATTTGGGCTGGCGCGTGCGGTGGGCTGGCGTTTCTTCGGCCCTCGGCGCACGCCTATAACCCGCTGGACCGATCTTGAGCGGCTAGAGTCCATTGTGCCGCCACAGACACGATTGCCGCTGGGGGAACTGATCGTGGCGGTGGATGTTCAGAACCCCCTGCTGGGGCCGCGGGGCGCCACGCGAATTTATGGTCCGCAGAAGGGACTGAGTTCGCGCCAATTTGGCCGCGCCGAGCATTGCCTCCAAGGGCTGGCAGAGGTTCTCCGGGCGGCTCTGGGAAGGGATTTTGCGGATGTTCCGGGCGCCGGCGCCGCCGGTGGGCTTGGGTTCGGCCTGATGGCCTTCCTGGGGGCGCGGCTGGAACCGGGTTTTGAATTGTTCTCCCGATATTCCGCCCTGGACGACCGCTTGCGAGAGGCCGATCTCGTCATTACCGGAGAAGGCCAGATTGACGCCTCGACCCTCATGGGCAAAGGGGTCGGAGAGATTGCGCGGCGGTGTCTGGCCTTGCGTATTCCGTGCCTGGCTTTGGCCGGCTGCCTGAGTCGCGCTACCCCTCGCGATCAACTCTTCGCACAAACCCACGCGCTGACGGAGCTCACCAGTCTCGAAGAAGCCAAGGCAGCCCCCGCGGCTTGGTTGGAACGGTCGGCAAGGGAAGCCGCGCGCCACCTGGGCCCGGGTTCCTTAACCCCGAAAACGCGTTGTTAGGACACCATTGATCGCCGCTGGCAAGAACCAGTCCTCTGAGCGTCGGCCTCGCTAGAAACGGAGCCGGCCGGTCCCAGGCCGAAAATCGCTTGAACTGGCCGGTTGTGCGGTTAAGTTCTCGCCCATGAGCCTGGAAGATCATGTTGGGGATATTATCCGGAAAGCGCGCGCGATGTCTGAGACTTCCGTTATCGTTGCGGCAAGGGCCGCCGGTGTGAGCGAAGTCGAGCTCGACGAGCTGGAGGAATCCGGCCAGTGCGAGAGCCGGCCGGATTTTCGCAAGCTGGCTGAGGCCGTCGGATTAGACGGCGCCAAATTGGAGGCCATCGCCGGGGGCTGGCTCCCTGCCGAGAAGGATCTGAGCCGCTGGCGCGAACTGCGCTGCATCACGACGACCGAAGGCGGAATGGCGGTCAACTGCTACCTGGTCTGGGACGAAGTCTCTCTCGAGGCGGCGCTGTTCGATACGGGTTGGTCAGCCAACCCCATCTTCGACCTCATCTCGGGAAACGGTCTGCAGATCAAGCACCTCTTCATTACGCATGGCCACCACGACCACATTGCCGCCCTTGACGCGGTTCGCGCCAAGTTCCCCAAGCTCAAGCTTCACACCAACGCCAGCGGCACCCCGGTGGACCAGCGCAATCGCCCCAACGACTTTATCCACCTCGGCAGCCTGCGCATTACCCACCGGGATACCCCGGGCCACGCCGAGGACGGTGTCACCTATATTATCGGCACCTGGCCGGAGGACGCGCCGCACGTGGCGGTGGTCGGGGACGCGCTCTTTGCCGGCTCCATCGGGCGCGGAATGCAGTCCTGGGACCTGGCCCGCGAAAAGGTTCGCGAGCAGATTCTCACCCTGCCCAACGAGACGCTGCTCTGCCCCGGACACGGCCCCCTGACCACAGTGAAGGAAGAGAAGGCGCATAATCCGTTCTTCTAGAGTCTGTCCGAGCCCGGCCACGGGTGCGATTAAGAGTGTCGGTCAGGCGCGGGGTCAGTCCTCACTTTTTCCGCGGTGAAGGAGGGGAGGTGGCGGAAAAAGGCGCAGGACTGACCCCGGCGCCTTCGTACTTGACGGCGGCAGCTTCCTCCGGCACGATGGCCGGGCTGAATGGATGTTACGACGGTACGAACTGACACATTATGGGTTCACTGAAGAAACGCAGGAAGACAAAGATTAACAAGCATAAGCGCCGCAAGAAGCTGCGCGCGCATCGCCATAAGAAGCGCACCTGGCAGAAGTAAGCGCCCGGGCCATCCGAGGCGTTGACTCGCCAGTTCGGCGCGCACCCTTCTGGAAAAGGTGGGCTGGAGGAGGTAGTCTATCCGGTATGGGACACGGTCAATGGATTCGAGTTGCGACCATGACCATGGCGTGCGCCGTGGCCTTGGGCTGCCGGTCAAGTTCTTCGCGCGTTTTGGCCGCCAGCGAGGCGGCGACTTTCGCGCCTGCCAGACCAGACCCCAAACCTGACGGTGACGCCGCGCTCCACAGGCTTGCGGCAGCCCATGCCCACTATGGCGCCGGCGTCATTCACGAGATGGATGGCGAGCCGGCGTCCGCCCTCAAAGACTATTACGAGGCGGCCAGGCTCGATCCGGGCGACGAGGAACTCGTTTTGGAGGTCTCGCGCAGGCTCCTGATAGCCAACCAGGCCGGCAAGGCCCTCCAGATCGTCCGCCAAGCCGCGGCGCAACCGGGGGCTTCCGGGCTGGTTTATGCTCGCTTGGGCGCCATCGAGGCCCGCCTCAACCATAAAGAGAAGGCGATGGCGGCCGATGTAACCGCCATCAGGAAATCACCGGCCGCATTTGGCGGTTACCAGAATCTGTTTCTGCTCTATATCCAGGACAGAAAAGCGCGGCAAGCCCTGGATTTGCTGGATAAAGCCGCACACCAGCCGGAAGTCGATGCGTTGTTCCTGCTGCGTCTGATCCCGCTTTACGCCAGTCTCCGGCTGCAGTATCCCGATGTTGCCCGGCCTGAGGTGGTTCATACCAACGCGATGGAGGCGCTGCAACGTGTGGAGCAGTTCAAGACAGAAGACCCTTCGTTGCGCCTTATGCTGGCCGACGCTTACAATTCACTAGGCGAATCCGAGAAGGCAGTGCCTTTATACCTGGGACTGCTCAAAGAGTTGCCCGACGTGCCAATGGTCCGCGACCCCGTTCGCGCGCGGCTCACCGCCATCTACCTGCGCAGCAAGAATCCCCAACGCGCCATGGGCCAGCTTCAAGCCATTGCCCGCGACGATCCAACCAATCCCCAAGTCTATTATCTCCTGGGCAAGCTTGCTTACGCCGGCAATCAACTGCGCCCGGCGGCGGATTACCTTCGCAAAGCGATCCTCCTCGAACCAAATGACGAGCAGGCTTACTACGATCTCGCCAGTGTGCAACTCAGCCTCAATAAAGCCCGCGATGCCCTGCAAACGCTCCAAACGGCGCGGAAGAAGTTCTCCTCCAACTTCGTGCTTGAATTCCTTACGGGTGCCGCCGAGGGGCGGCAGAGGGCTTTTAATGAAGCCCTCCGGCATTACACCGCGGCGGAGATCATTGCCAAGGCGACTGACCCCAGCCGGCTGGACCAGTTCTTCTATTTCCAGGTCGGCGCCGCCTACGAGCAAGCCGGCCAATACCACGAAGCCGAAAAGTACCTGCGGAAGTCGCTGGCCATCGCCCCTGACTTCACCGAGGCCATGAACTATCTCGGTTACATGTGGGCGGAGCATGGAGTCAAGCTGGAGCAGGCGCGGAAATTAATCGAGAAGGCCGTCAAGGCGGAGCCGAAGAATGCGGCATATCTGGACAGCCTGGGATGGGTGCTCTATCAACTTAAGAAACCGCAACAGGCCTTGCCCTATATTCTGAAGGCGGTGCAGCGCCTGGACCAGCCGGATGCGGAGGTGTACGGCCACTTGGGCGATGTCTATCTTGCGCTGAAGGAGCCGGCAAAGGCCCGAGCTGCCTGGCTCAAATCGCTGTCGCTCCAGCCCAATGAGGAGGTCCGCAAGAAGCTCGACGCCCTTGCCCCGAAGTGACCTCCCACCGCCCAAGAGCCCCATGGCCTACGAGTTCCGCAAGCATTACTCCCCCGATGAAGCCAGGGCGCTCCTGCCCCGCGTCCGGCATTGGCTGGAAGACCTGAGCCGGCTCCGCTCGGAACTCGAAGGCGCGGACCAGGCGCTCGCTCGTCTCATGAAACCGGGTTGCGACGCCGGCGGCGAGGAGATCAACCGCTGGGTTCGGTTGCTGGCCGACATCCGGTCCCTGCTCTGGGAGTTCTATAAACGCGATATTCGGATCAAGGACCTCGACCGCGGCCTGGTCGATTTCCCCTCCCTTCGGGCGGGCAAAGAGGTCTTCTTGTGCTGGGAGAAGGCCGAAGCGGACATCCAATTCTGGCACGACCTGGACGCCGGTTACGCGGGAAGGCAGCCGCTCTGAACGGATTGGTGGAGTAATGGAGTGATGGAGTAATGGGGTGGGGGATTTTGGAGGTTGATGAGTTGGTGGAGTGCGTGAAGTCGGGGCCAGTAGTCCATGGTCCGAAACCCTCAAGCATTGACACCGTTGTGTATAGAAAGTTGTATGAAACTGACAGAAGAACATGCCGATGTGCTCCAGAACATTGAGTTTGCCGTCGTGCAGACGTGGAAACAGCACCCGGACATGACCAATTACAATGTGATGCGCGCCTATGACGCTGCCATCGATCACTACCGCATTCAGGCCCGGGGCCAAACGCCCAAACCGGTCCACCTCGGTGGCGTCGAGGCCACTCTCTGGGAACGAATCCGGGAGATATGCGAGCTTCGCCTGGGCAACGCCGCCAAGCCGGAGCAACCCGCGCCCGAACCCATTTCGCTCGATGTCATGGTCGCCTGCCTGAGAAAGGTGCGGAAATCCGTCGATTTCTGGACCAAGCAAGGCGGGCGGCAGGGCTATCTCCAATACATAGCGCAATTCATCAGCTAAGGGCGGGCGCATCCATTGCAGCACGGCCTAACTGCACGCTGTCGGTTTGCGCTTATTCAAGGGATTCCGAATCAGTCAAGCTGTTGAATTCATCATCTCTGGTGTCTCCTCAGCAGCAGTCTCCGCCGCAAGTCGATTGCGAGCATGATGCCGTAACCGGCGGCAACACCGCCAGAGACCCACCATTTGGTGTCGTTGCTGAAAAGGAGCGGACAGAAGATTTGGACCAGAACGAGCGCGATCAAGAGAAAGGCGACACGCTTGCCAGAGCCGGGCATCACGGCCCAACCGTTACTCAGTCTGCCCGCCGCCTGCAGACGTTCGTTTCGGCGGCGCGCCGCCTCCTGAATGACACCGAATCCGGCGCCGATGATTCCGCCGGCGACGAGTGCCGCCGTGCTGGCGATGATGTCCGAAAGTCCTGTTATCATAAGAGCGTTTGGCTGCTTGTTCTTGCAAGCGGGCACGAAGGCCGCGTTGCGGGGCTGCTGACAGGCCGCCGGAGGTCCGCGAACCCACGCGGGTTGCCGGCTTTGTCAATGGCCACCGAGACCACTATTGAACCAGCACGCCAGATGCCAGCTTTGGTCACGATAACGGAGGTCCCACAACGCCAGCGACTTATGAAGGCCATTTGCGCCGCTGGCCGGGAATTGCAGGCCCGCGCTAGCTGTTTTAATTTGTTCAGCAAGCCACTTTTTATGCACGTGTCCAGGGCGGGGGCGATTTCAGCTTATAGAGCATCTCCCCAGCCTTGGGGACGAGCAAAACACCCTCATCCTCTCGATTGGCGTAGTCCGCCGCATTGATTGTCCCCGGGTCCCGGTAGCCGAGGTTCAGGGCTTCGCATTTGCCGGCGGGAATTTGAGAAGCAAGAGTGACGCGCGCCCGGCATCGCTCCACGCCGTTCTCGAACGTGCCGATTCCGCGCACGTGAGTGGAATGCGCTAAAACCCCCCAGGGGACGTGTTTAAAACGCTCCCACTGATTCAGGAAATAATCGCGGCAATGATAGCCGATTGCCTCGATGTGCGTGCCATGAGAAACGCAGATCTCTTTGAGGTGGGGCGCGTAGATGATGAGTTCACCGCCATCGGCCAAGACCGGCTCAAGCTTGTACATGCATTTGCCGGCCGTCCACAGCTCGTCGTACATGGGCTGGGCGCAGGAGAGAATCGTGTGAAACGGCTTCTCTTTGTAGGTGATGTGAACCTGGCGAGAGAGTTCGCTGGCCTGGCGCCAAGCCTCCTCGGGTGTCCCGGCAAACAGCCCCGCCAACTCCTTTTCCGGGCTCACCACCATGCAGAAGCAGAGCTTGTCCACCTTGACCATGGCGCCCGCGCGGTCCACCACCCGGCGCACGGGCGTCCATTGGTTCCCAATAATCCGCGCGTTCGTCACCACCGCCCCTAGCCAATGAAAGAAATTCAATATCCGCGGCCCGCCCACTCCCGGAAAGAGATACTTATTCCCCCCGGAAAAGCCCACAACCTCATGCGGAAAAACCGGGCCGATGATAATCACCTGATCGTAATCAAAAAGAAGCCGGTTGACCTCGACCGGCACCTCCAGCGCAAACAGCCCGTTGGAGAGCTCGCGGATCTCCTCCGCCGTGAATCGCCCCACTTCCTTCAGGGCCGTTGGGTCGTTCCAGGCATGGTTGAAGAACCTCACCCTCCGGTATTCACCGCGACGTTCGGCCTCGGTGGTTTCCAAGCGCCGGCAGATCGCCTCCTCGCTCATCGGTTGGTGGGTGCCTAACGCCACGAGCACGTCCAGCGCCCTGGTCTGGGCGCCGATCTGCCGATGCAGCGCCCGGAACAGCAGGCCCACCGGAGCGGTGCGGGTTCCGTCCGGAATGATGAGCAGCACACGCTTGTCGCGATAACCTGCCGCCGGGCAGGCCCGGGCAACAATGTCGGCCACACTCCCTTCCTTAACCACGCCCTCCATCGTCGAGTTCATCCTCTCCATGCTTTTTCAGACCTGAATTCGAGCGAGGCGGACCTCAGCCCACTTTTCCCATCTCATTGGGCATTTTTCATTAAGCATTGAGCATTGGGCATTGCCAATGAGCAATGGTAAATGCCTAATGCCTAATGGGAAATGCCGCTGTACGCGCCTCAGATGCAAACCGCTCCGCCCTCGCCGCACACGCACCAAAACTTGACCTGTCTGCAACATGTTCTGAAAGTTCTGGGGGCTAGAGGGCCTGGGCCAAAAAGCCTCCATCCACCCGGATATCGGCGCCGATGACGAACCCGCTGGCCTTTTGGCTCGCCAAAAACACCGCCGCGCCTGCCAACTCATCCGGTTCGCCAAAGCGCGCCAGCGGCGTGTGGTTCCAGATAGCCTCGGTCCGCGGGGTCGGCGAGCCGTCTTCTTTGAACAGCAGCTTGCGATTCTGCACACCGGGAAAGAAACCGGGTGTGATGGAGTTGACCCGCACTCCCTTGGGCGCCCATTCGCGGGCAAGAAACCGGGTCAGGTTCAACACCGCCGCCTTGGCCGCGGAATAAGTTGCCACGCGCGAAAGCGGGATATGAGCGGCAACGCTGGCGATGTTAATGATGCTCCCCTGCCCGCGCTCCACCATCCCAGGACCAAATTCCTGGCAGGGTAAAAGCACGCCGCCGACGAGGTTCAAATCAAAGTTTGCCCGCCAATCCTCCAACTCGATCTGTTCGAAGGGATGCTCGGGCGTGACGGTGACCTTCGGGTCGTTTCCGCCCGCCGCATTGAGCAGGACGGTCGCCGGGCCGTACCGTTGCTCAAGCTCCAGGCGCGCGGTCCGCAGGCTCGCCTTGCTCAGGGCATCGGCGCGGATGAAAGCGGCCTCGCCGCCTTCCCGTTGGATGCTCTTGACGCATTCCTCCCCATGCGCCTGGTTTCGGCCCATTACCGCTACCTTCGCACCGGCGCCCGCCAGGCCCAGCGCTAACGCCCCGCCCAGCACTCCCGTGCCCCCGATTACCGCGGCCACTTCTCCGGCCAGATCAAACAGGTTAACAGAATTCATCCTCGCCAATTGTGCAGAAATCGGGAGGTGGAGAGAAGCGAATAATTGCGGACGACCGGGAGCGCGGGCGGCCTGACGTAAGCAGCGCCGGCAGAAGGTTTTCCTGGCCATGATCGAGCGCGAGTTGGGCGCAACCGGCTGCCTCAGGATTGCCGACCACCGGCCCCCGGGTGGGGGTGCTCGTCGCACCACTTGCGCAGGCGAGAGGTCGGCCGCCAAATCATGCCCCGGCCCCGCCACCGGAATCAGCTCGATGCCACCTCAGCCGTGGTCGGCCGACAAGGTTGACACGTTATCACAGCGCGATAATATATAGCGGTGATTGCTGGCTTTGCATGTGCGGAGACCGAGCGGATCTTTCACGGCGAACGCTCGTTGCGTGGATTACCATTGATATGAGCAAGACACAGAGATTAGCGCCGGTCCATCCAGGCGACGTCCTGCGCGAGGATTTCATGAAGCCGCTGGGGCTCAGCGCCTACGCGGTGGCCAAGGCGATCGGCGCAACGCCCATCGCCATCAGCCAGATATGCCGCCGCAAGCGGGGTGTGAGCGCGGAAATGGCGCTCAAGCTGGGACGGTTGTTCAGCGTCTCACCCGAATTGTGGGTGGGGATTCAAGCCGATTACGACCTGGAGGTGGCTCGCCTGCGCAGCCAAAGCGCCATCGAGAAGCGTGTGCGTCCGCTGCCTGTTTTGCAGGCGGCGGCCTGAGGCGCAGGCCGGCAATTCCGCGCGCTTCGGCATGGTGTTGGATCGATTCGGGGTCCTTTGGATGGGGCTCGTCGCCTCTCATTGAATTGCGGGAGTTCCTCCTGGCCGCTGCAAATGGCGACGACGGCCACCTTCGCCGAAAAAAACGGCAGACGATTTGGGTTTCGAGGTGGGGTTTGCCAGGTGCCGGCAGTGGCCCTCACGGAAACACGCCCTCCTCAATCAATTCCTCTCTCAAAGCGCATGGAATGTAAGGTCGTCAAACTCCTGCTTCATTCGGCAGTACTCGCACCGGCCGCGCGCGCGGTTCCAAACGGCTCGCCGAAGACGGGGTCCATCAGGCCCGGCCGATGGCCAGTGAGTGCCGCGCCTTGGCCTTGAGCAGGGAGACCAAGTGTCCAACGCGCTCATCGCTCTCAGCTTCCGCGCGCCCGTCCTGGCTCAGCGTGCCCTCGCGCGCCTTTTCAGCCAGTTCGTCAATGCGCCGCTTATCCGCCGTTTTGAATCCCATCGCCAGAATCGCTTCGGCCGCCTTTCGCTCAGCGAGGGTTCCTCTGGTCCACTGACCCGGCTGAGAATCTCCGCTTCCACCATGCTCATGGTCGGAATATACCAGGAAAGGCTTTCTCTACCAACTACACTCTCCGGCTCGACTGGCCGGACGGCGCGCTTCCTCTACGATCGGATCCCCCTGCATAAGCTGAACGACGATCGGTGCCTTGTTCGCTGCTCTTATTTCGAGAACCTCTTTAATCCGAACTTCGGATTCCGGCGATTGTGCCGCAGCACCCAAATCCTGATCGATGCACCGCGAATGTCGTACAAGAAGTGATACGGAAAACGCTCCAGATTGCAGCGCCGAAGCCCGCTCCGGTCAAAATGGAAGTACCGCGGGTTCTCGACCGCTTTCGTGATCCCGATCTGAAACTCCGCAAAGAAATCGTCGCCGAGCTGGTGCGACACGCCGTAATACCTGACCAAAACCGCGTCCAAATCCGCTTGAACACGCTTGTGGAATCTAGCTTCCACGGTGTCGAAGCCCGTCAACGAGTTCGTCGAAGGTGATCAGCACTCCCGGATCCGACTCGGCTTCCCGGATACGCCTGCGAACCTCGTCGTCCGAAACCCAGTAAACCGGAGTCTCCAAGCCGTGCAGGAGTTGGGACGCCAAGGATGCCCGCTCCTCCTCCGAAAGCTTCGAGGCCTCCGCAACGATGTCTTCCAGTTTCATGCTTCTATAAGTCTAGCCGAGTGGGCCGTCCGTGGCAAGGAGGCCGGGCTTTCCCGCCAACGGTGTTCCTTGGGCGCAAAACGAGAATTGGCTCACAACTGGCCGCCTCCCCGTTTTTCAGGTTCTCAAACCAAGGGCGCGGCTGGTCGGCCGAGGAGATTGTCCGCCGGTATCCGTACCTCTCGCTGGCCGAGGTTCACGCTGCGCTGACGTATTACCACGACCACCGCGAGGAAATTGACCGGGAGATCGAGGGCGAAGCAGCCGAAGTCGAACGGTTGCGGCGGAGTGTCCCGGAGTCGCCATTACTGAGGCGCCTTCGCGCTCGAAAAGCTCAGCGAAATCCCTGAGCATGAAACCGAATATCGAGCTGCTCCTTCTCAAACTCGCTGACGGCGGCCGTGTTCTGCGCTGGAGCGAGCCACATTCAGGGCTCTGCCTCGAAAAGCGGCGCGATCCGCACGAGCCTGTCGCGCGGCAGCAGGCACCCTGGCAGAATCGACCACCATGCGAGGCTCCGGGGCATCCAGCCACGGGTCATGACCGTTGCCAACCAGCGCGCACGCTTGGACGAGCCAGCCTGTCTTCCCGCAAGCCTCTCCCAGGGTCTCCAGGCATGTCCCGCGGTCGGGCGCCTGCTCCTGTCTTCGACGCCAACGGCGTCCGTCATACCAGCGAAGGGCATCGCCCTGGAAAGGCAACACCCCACATAGATTCTCTCGCAGGCAACGGCGTGCCTCATACCGCTGAACTGCCAACTTCCCACACCCGATCGGACGCTCAATCAACAACAAAACCACGGGGCATTTCTCCGGTCTGACCCCACCGTTGGCCCAGGTCGTCCGTTACTTGCAGCACGCGGCCCACCCAGAGACTGCTCGACCGGCTCGCAAAACCGGCAAAGTAATCTTGCAGGACCGCCATCTGGTCTGTTTAATACTGCCGGGGCTGTTGGCTCCCGGGCGCTCGTTTCCAGTCCGCGCCCTATCAGGCCAAGGGGATGACTTTGGCTAACAAGAATTCTTCGGAGATCGGCATGCTGCCTATCGGAAAACAGATCGGCCTGCCGGGTCATTTCGATGTCCCGGTGCTCCTGGAGGGTGCGCGCTCGCTCGGCAAAGGCTTCGAATGCCGCGTCCGACTGCCTGACGGCTCCCTCGACGAGGCCGTCATCAGCGCGGAGGAGGCCACCGCGCTGGCCGGGGCAGCCGCGGCGGTCGAGGCCAAAGCGACCACCGTCAATGCCGAGCAGTTGCGATTGTTGGTCGAATCCGCCCGCATCCGCCTCGCCTACGCCCATGACAAGCATTTCGCTGTCAGCCTGTCTGGCATCCGCACGCTTCCGCACCAGATCGAAGCTGTTTACATTAAAATGTTGCCGCAGCCCCGGCTGCGGTTTCTGCTCGCGGACGATCCGGGCGCGGGCAAGACAATCATGGCCGGGCTGCTCATCAAGGAGATGAAGCTGCGCGAGGCCATCGAACGCATCCTGATCCTTTGCCCGTCGCCGCTGACCATTCAGTGGCAGGACGAAATGCTGCGGTGGTTCGGGGAGTCTTTCGACATCATCTTCTCGGTGGTGGACCAGCAGCAGCTCACTAATCCGTGGCAACGGTCGTCCCAGGTGGTCGCCTCGCTGGACTACGCCAAGCAGGACGAAGTTCGGGAGCGGGTTTGGCAGCAGCACTGGGATTTGGTGATCGTTGACGAGGCCCATAAGTGCTCCGCCTACACCAAGCGGTCGTCGTCGCGAGGCGATGAGGCCGAGAAGACCAAGCGTTACCAGCTTGCCGAAAAGCTCACTGCCGACGCTGACCACGTCCTGTTGCTGACCGCCACGCCGCACCACGGCGACGATGACCGCTTTGCCCACTTCGTCAGGCTGCTCGATCCCGATCTGTTCCCGGAACCGCACCGCCTGGCGGCCAAGGCCGGTGAAATCCGCCGCGACATCCTCCGCCTGGGGCCGGACTGTCCGTGGGCATTGCGGCGGTTGAAAGAGGACCTCAAAGACCTCGATGGCCACCGCCTGTTTCCTGACCGTCATGCGCACACGATTACCTTCCGGCTGAACCGCGAGGAGTATGACCTTTACAAGGCGGTCACGGCCTACATCAATGACTTCTTGCCCCAGGCTACAGGCAAGAAGAAGCAAAGCGTGGCGCTGGCCCGCACGGTGCTCCAGCGCCGGCTGGCCAGCTCGACGATGGCGATTCAGGAGTCCATCCGTCGCCGCCTCCAGAAACAGCAAGACCTCCTCGAAGAACTGGAAAATCTTCCTCCGGCCCAACGTGCCAAACGCCTGGCTCAGCTCCAGGGGCGGTTGACGGACGCCGAGCAGGACGAAGACGACCTCGATGATGCCGAGCGCGATCTCCTGGCGGACGAGTTTACGTCCGCCCTCGAACTCGATCAGCTCCGCAGTGAGATAGCCGCGCTCCGGGAACTGCTCGCCCGTGCCCGGCGCGTCAAAGATCTGGCGGCGGACTCCAAGCTGACCGCTCTCCACGATTGCCTCAAACGCGCGGAGTTCGCCGAGTTGGCCGATGGCCGGGGCAAGCTGCTCATCTTCACCGAGCACCGCGACACGCTCAAGCACCTGTGCGAGCACCTCAAGAAATGGGGCTACACCACCTGCCAAATCCACGGCGGCATGAACCCCCACGAGCGCAAACGCGCCCAGGAGGATTTCCGCACATCCCGCCAGGTGTGTGTCGCAACTGAAGCCGCGGGCGAAGGCATCAATTTGCAATTCTGCCGCTTGATGGTGAACTACGACCTGCCCTGGAACCCGACGCGCCTGGAACAACGCCTGGGCCGCATCCACCGCATCGGCCAGGAACGCGATGTTCATGCTTTCAATTTCGTGGCGTCCGAATCCGAGGAGGGCCAACCGGTCATCGAAGGCCGCATCCTGGAGCGGCTCTTGGAAAAGCTCGAACAGATGCGCGCGGTGCTGGCGGATCGCATCTTCGATGTCGTGGGCGAAGTCCTCTCGCTGAACGACGTAAACCTCCCCGAAATCCTGCGCGAAGCCGCCCATGATCCGCGTCGGTTGGAGGAATACCTCGATCAGATCGAGAGGGTTGATCCGCAGTTGTTGCTCCAATACGAGAAAGCCACGGGCATCGCCCTGGCTCGCGCCAATGTGGACTTCTCCGGATTCCAGCGGGCCAACGTCGAGGCCGAGGAGCGCCGGTTGATGCCGCGTTACGTCGAAGACCAGTTCGTCAAGTCCTGCAAGGAGGTCGGGCTGAAAATTGAGCCTCGGGCCGATGGCCTCTGGCGAATTGAACACGTCCTCGCTGATCTCCGCTCCGACCGCCTGGCAGCCGTCCGACGCCTGGGCAAGCCTGATCCGAGCTACCGCAAGATCACCTTCCACAAAGATCACCTCGACCTCGACCAGCATGTGGATGCCGTCCTGCTCGGCCCCGGCCATCCGCTCTATGCCGTCGTGGATGAAAAAGTAAACGAAAAGCTCGTTGCCCTCGCGGGCGGCGTCGCGGTCTATGTGGACGCCACGGCCCAGGTTCCCTACTGCCTGCACTTCTTCGAGATCACCGTTCGGGGCCAAAACACCAAGGGCGGCACTCTGAATCTCTACGGCGAGGTGGTCGCCGTCCATGACGACTTCACCGGCGATGCCGCTGACCGGTTTGCCGTCGTCCCCGCCGACTGTCTGCTCGACCTGCCAGCCCATCCATCGCCGCCGGCGAGTGTTGCGCCAGTTGATCCCGGCCCGGCGATGGATTTCATCAAGAGCACCTACCAGAGCGAGCGCCGCCAGCTCTGCCAGGAGGAGCGCCGTCAATTTGTCCAGGTCTGCCGCGACTACCTGCAAAAGTCCTTCGACGCCCGCATCCGCGCTTGCCAGGATCGTGTCATGGGCCTGCGCCAGAAAGAGAAGCTCTCCCAGGACTTTGCCAGGGCACGGAACGAGGCCGAAAAGAACCTTGAGGATTTGAAGCGCATCCGTCAGGAGCGCATGGCCGGCCTGGACCGGCTGGCGATAGCCCGCACCGGCCCGGTGCGTCATATCGCGACCGCCCTCGTGGTTCCTGCGGCAGGAACCGAGGCACCGGCAGATTTCACGGACGAGCTGGAGCCGGAGCTGAATCGTAAAACCGAGCTGGCTGCCGAAGACGTGGTAGTCGCCTTCGAGCAATCACGCGGTTGGGAATGTGAGCGGGTCGGCCACCAGAAGATTGGCTTTGACATCCGCAGTCACGGCCCCGCCGACCCACAGACCGGCTATCGTGACCCGGTCAGGGGCATCCGCAGGATCGAGGTCAAAGGCCGGAAAAAAGGCGCGACCATCCGGCTGACGGTCAACGAGTGGTATCATGCCGTGCAGCTCGGCGACAGCTACTGGCTCTACGTGGTCTGGAATCCGCTGAACAATCCCGACCCGACGCCCCTCTGCATCCAGAACCCCGCCAAGCATCTGGATCACGCGAAGAAAGAGATCGTGGCCGCACGCTATTTTGACATCCCCGCCGACGCCATCGAGCAGGCGGCTCGCCTTCGGGCAAGACGTTCGGATACCCTATGAGCACGATGATGCGTTACACCGATGCGGAGCTGGAGAGGCTCCTCACCAACTTGGAATCCGATTCGGCCGAGCGCAAGGAAAGCTGGAGTGGCGACCCCCCGGAAAAAGGGCGGCAAGCCGTTTGTGCCTTCGCCAACGACTTGCCAGACCATCGCCAACCAGGCGTTCTGTTCGTTGGCGCCAAGGACGATGGCACGCTGTCCCACGTCCGCGCCACGGATGAACTGCTTCGCACGCTGGCGGACATCAAGACCGACGGTCAGGTACTCCCGCCTCCGACACTGCTGGTCGAAAAGCGCCAGCTCAAGGGAGCCGACCTGGCGGTCGCGACGGTTCAACCTGCCGACGCGCCTCCGGTACGCTATCGCGGTCGCATCTGGATTCGCATCGGCCCGCGCCGCGGCATCGCCACGGCGCAAGATGAACGCATCTTGAATGAGAAGCGGCGCTATAGCGACCTGCCCTTTGACGCGCGTGAATGGCCCCTGTGCCGGCTGGGGGACCTAAGCCGTGCCCTTTTCGAGGAGGAGTACCTCCCGGGTGCTTTCGCTCCTGAGATTCTGGCGGCCAACGACCGCACCTACGAGCAGCGCCTTGCCGCCTGCAAGCTGATTGTCGCCCCCGACCGGCCGGTCCCGACCGTCACCGGCGTTCTTACGCTCGCCCGCAATCCGCGCGAGCATCTCCCCTGTGCGTACGTCCAATTCCTGCGCTTTGCGGGCCAAACCTGGTCGGACCCCGTCATCGACGAGGCCCTTTGTGAAGGATCCCTGCCAACATTAGTGCGGCGCGTGGACGACAAACTCGATTCGCACAATCGCACCTCCGTGGACATTACATCGGGGTCGCTCGAAAAGCGGACGAGCCTCTACCCCCGCACGGCGCTCCAACAGTTGGTCCGCAACGCAGTGATGCATCGGACCTACGAGGGCACCAACGCTCCCGCTCGCGTTTCCTGGTTCGAGGACCGGGTCGAAGTGGCCAACCCGGGGGGCCCGTTCGGTGGCGTCACCGTCGAGAATTTTGCCCAGCCTGGCGTGACGGATTACCGCAATCCCAACGTCGCGGACGCCATGCGCGTCTTGGGGTTGGTGCAGCGCTTCGGCATTGGCATCCAGACAGCACAAGCCGAGTTGAAGCGCAACGGCAACCCGCCCGCCCAGTTTGTGGTCACCCCGACCCACGTCACCGCCATTGTCCGCATTTCACCGGCATGACACACTCCTCTAACCGAATCCCGGGCTTCGGGACGCGCAGCCACGGCCCCGCCGAGCCGCAGACCGGCTATCGTGACCCAGTGAAGGGCATCCGCAGGATCGAGGTCAAAGGACAGAGGAAGGGCGCGACGATCCGCCTGACGGTCAACGAATGGTATCGCGCTGTGCAGCTCGGCGACAGCTACTGCCTCTACGTGGTTTGGAATCCGCTGAACAATCCCGATCCCACACCGATCCGCGTCCAGAACCCGGCCAAGCATCTGGACCACGCGAAGAAAGAGGTTGTGGCGGCACGCTACTTCGACGTTCCTGCCGATGCCATCGAGCAGGCCGCCAGGAAGACACAAACGACCTGAACAAGGGAATCCAACATGGCAACCGAGGAACATCCCAGCGAAGTGAGACCATCAGGAAACAACCTCGCTCTGCTTGATCCATCCGTCTTAATACCAATTCACGAGTGGCAGGCGACTGGCCGACCATTAGACGCTTCCGGCTTGCTTTGCCTCTTTCAGCTCTCAGAGGCCTTGGTCCTCCACGAAGGGTTGATCGTCCCAGATAGCTGGCGTTCTGGAAACAAACCGTTTCAACCCATAGATCGAGCGTGGTTGAAAATGATAGGAGACTGCTTCCAATTTAACGACGACCTGGTGTCTTTCTCCATTTACTTCCGAACGCCAAATGACGAGACGTTTGATCGGGCTATGGGCTTCTGTATGCACTTGGCGGACACATTTCAGAAAGACTGGCTTGGCCTTCGTGTGCTTGGAGCAGATTACTCCATGTTCGTGTCGGACGCCCTGAATGTCGCTCAGCGTGGGTGGAAGTGGAACATGCCATTTATCTTGAATCCATTCTGGGAACACTTCTTCCCGGCTGGGGACAACGCTCAACAAGGGCTTCAGCCCCTATACAAGAACATGGCAAAGGGTCTGCGGGAGGAGATCGAGAAACTACAGACGCTTGGTTCGCCTATCCCGATTGTGATCCCGCCGATCCCGGCTGTGGCGTTGGAGAGGTCTAGCGGGAATCCGTCGCAATACTGGAAGGAGTTGAAGGGAGTCAGGGAGGAATTTACCAAGTGCCGGAAGAAGTTCGCCGACCTTTACGAACGATGTGCATCCCCCACAGAGGACCTTGGCTCACTCATTCAAGCACGCCGGGAGATGATTGATGAAGTCCAGACCGTTGTGAACCAGGTCTCGAAGGGGGCCACTGACGGGCGTCTGCTGACGGAGTTTTGGGATGCGGTTGGCACTGTTGAGAAAAGTGGGCAACCAGTTGAGTTCAGCTTCTCAGCAAGTGCGAACATCAAGGGGATCGTTGCGGGACTGCTGAAGTGGTTTACATCAATCAGAATCAAACGACGCGCCCGTGCCCTGTTCGACCTCTACGGGAAATCGCTCAGGATTCGCAATTATGCCACGCTCGTATCTCCGAAGATCGCCAAGTTAGAGTCTCGAGACATTCAAGCTCTTGAGGCACACACCCGGCGTGTCGAGTCGCTCATACACCCTGAAAGGAAGTCATGACCGACGACCGACGCTCAATCAAAGACTGCCCGCCCATCGAGACCTTCGGTGAGAAAGGAGGCCCGTAGCACCATGTCCTTCTTTGACGCCTACGAGATTCGCGCCCGGCTCATGCCAGCGGCCTTGATTGCATCCCCGCTCGTGTTGCCATTGTTTGCGTTCGGGCTGGTGTCGGCTTCGATGTCCACGGCGCTCGTTTCGGCGCTTGTGCTCCTGGTGATCTATCTGTTCTCCCACGTTGTTGCATTCCTTGGGCGACGAAGCGAACCAGCCTTGTGGGAATCATGGGGAGGTTCACCGTCAGTCACGGTGGTCTCGGACGCGGACAAGACCTTCCCCGGCGAGACCAAGAAGGCGATCCAGAAAGCCATCCGCGACATCTACAGCATGGACCTCGAAGCGGTCGCCGGTGACGCGGCCAACTGGCGCGAGCAGGCGACTGAAGCGTTCCGACTCGTCCGCCAATATCTTCGCCAGCACGATCCCAAGGGGGTCTGGACCAGCCACAACGCCGAATACGGGTTGATACGAAACACAGTGGCTTCCGCGTGGCTGTGCGCGGCTTTGGCGGGATTGGCCGCGATCTCGTGTGGGGTGCCCTGGTGGTTGGACCACACAAAGGGTCTGCACGGGGTGTTGGCCATCGTCGCCGTCATCATCGTCGTCGCCGTCCTAGTGATCCGATACGCCCTGCTGCCCAAGGTCGCCCGGTCTATCGCCTTCCGCTACGCCGAGTCCGCCTGGCTTTGCTTTCTGAACGCGAGCAAGACCGGAGGCAAAGCAACGAAAGGAGGGGGTGATTGATGAGCCTAGCGGTCATCATCTTCAACGTGGGGCGCGGCCTATGCGTGGCGATCCAGACCCCATCCAATCGGCTGCTGCTGATCGACTGTGGGAACTCGGACAACTTCTCGCCCGTGGCTTGGCTGGCGGAGCGGAAGCGTCAGTTCCAGGCACGGAACGGCTATGCGCTAACGAAGCTCATCATCACCCATCCGCACAACGACCACATCGCGGACATTGAAAGGATCACGAATCTACTACGACCTTCGATCATTCTGCGCCACTCCGATCTCGACTGGGTGCGTGTACTGTCCGGGAACGAACCGACGCAAGCCCTGACGCACTACCGGAATCACTATTGCCCACCGCATTACTGTGAATCCATACCACCGGACCAGCAGCCCGATTGGGGCGACGGAATGACGCTGAACCACTACTCGATCTCGTCAGCGACCTCGACAAGGGTGAGCGGCTCGGACAACGCCTACGTCAACAACCTGAGCTTTGCCTCCGTGCTCAAGTATCGGGGCTACACGTTCGTCTTCATGGGTGACAACGAGACTGAAGGGACCGACGCTCTGCTCGTGGCCCATCCGGCGCTGCGGAATGAAGTTGGAGTCCAGCGCACGGTGGCGGGTGGAATTGCCGGTGGGGTGCATTTTCTCGTCGCAGCCCACCACGGCCATCCGTCCGGCTTTTCGACCGGCTGGTTCGACCTGACTGGCCCCACCAGGATTTTCAACGTGGCGTCCGAGCGGAGTGCCGGGCCGCGTGAAGACCCATCACGAGTCGCTGTCGATTCCCGGTATTCGTCCCCTGACTTCAGTCTGGCCCAGAACCGGGAGCAGCGCAGGATGGTTTCGACACGGTGCGACGGACATATCGTCCTCACGGTGGACGACAACAACCAGTGGAACTGGCGAGCGATTTCATGATTCAAGAACACGACAAACGCCTGATTGAGGACTATCTGCCCATCGAGGCCATCAGTGAGGAAGCTTCGCGGGAGAAGTCTGTCCGCAAGGGGCACATCTCGACGCTCCATCTCTGGTGGGCGCGGCGACCCCTGGTTGCGTGCCGGGCGGCGGTGTATGGCGCTTTGGTCCCGGCCTCCCAGTTCGTGCCCAACGGCGGCACGGACGCGCAGAAGAAATCGCTGGGGCGGGCCAACGCCGCCAAGTTCGTGAAGTCGCTCTGCCAGTATCCCGGCGCGACCAGTACCATCAAGGAGGCGCAGGAACACATCCTCAAGGCCCATGCTGAACGGCTGACCAAAGAACTGGCGGATGCAAAAGCGACCGGCACCCGCCCGGCCTGGGCGCAGGAGTTCAAGTTCACCGGCCAGCGGGTCACCGTGGACGACATCCAGGCTGGCCGCGCCCCGCGCCCTCGCGTTTTGGACATGTTCGCGGGCGGTGGTGCCATTCCGCTCGAGGCCCTGCGCCTGGGGTGCGAAGCCTACGCGCTGGACCTCAATCCGGTTGCCCACATCATCCAGCTCTGCACCCTGGTTTACCCGCAAAAGTTCGGGAAGCCCGATCCGAACGTGCGCGGCATGACTGGCCCCAAGAACACCAAGGGCGAGACGACCTGGGGCGGGCTGGCGGAGGAAGTGCGCTACTGGGCCAACTGGGTGCTGGAGAAAGTCCGCGCCGAGATCGGCGACCTCTACCCGCTCATCCCGGACCCCGATGCGAAGCCGAGGCGTGCGGGAGCCTCCCCCTTCGAGGAACCACAGGGCGTCATGGGCTTCGCCGCCGACGCCCAGCAGCGGTTGAAACCGAAGACGGGCTACCTGACGCCCGTGGCCTACCTCTGGACCCGCACGGTGAAGTGCAAGAACCCGGCCTGCGGCGCTACGGTGCCACTGGTGAAGCAGACGTGGCTCTGCAAAAAGGAAGGGCGATACGTCGCGCTCAAAGTGGTTGCGCCGAAAGGCGAAAGTCGAGTGCGCTTCGAGGTTGTCGAGGCGAAGAACGCTGCCGGACTCGGCTTTGATCCAGAAGCCTTCTCGAAAGCTGGCAATGCAACATGCCCCTTTTGCGGGACGGTCTCGGACAGCGATTACGTGAAGGCCGAAGGCTGCGCCGGGAACATGAGCCAGCAGATGATGGCCATCGCTTGCACCCGGCAGGGTCGTCAGGGCAAAGTCTATCTGGCCGCAGACGATTACCCGAAGTTTGTGCCCGATGACGTAGCCATTGGCAGGCGAATCGAGAGACTCTGCCAGGAAACTCGCCTGACCGTGCCCAACGAGCCAATCGTTGACGATGCCAAGAACAGTTTTTGGGCACGTCTCTACGGGATCACAACCTTTGGCCGTCTTTTTGCGCCTCGCCAGATGCTGACTCTCCTCAGTTTCTGTTCCGCTATCCGGGATGCGGCGAGCCAACCGAGTAATACCCTGCCTGCCCACGCTAAGGCTACAGCCACTCTCCTTGCAGCTATGGTTGATAAACTCGCCGACTTCGACTCAACGCAGTGCATGTGGAACTACACAGGGGGGCGTGGCGTGAAGAACAGCTTCCCGCGCCAGGGCATACCGATGGCCTGGGACTTCGCTGAGACGAACCCGTTTAACCCTGCGGGTGCGAGTTGGGTTGCGATACTTGAAGACACCCCCGCCGCCGTAGACATGCTTGCGACTGTTGACCTGCACGGGACAGTGACGCGGGGTTCTGCTACAGAGCTTGCTCAAGCGGATGGATACCTCGACGCAGTAATCACTGACCCTCCTTACTACGATAACGTCTCTTACGCCGATCTCTCTGATTTCTTCTTCGTATGGCTCAAAAGGAGTATAGGCCATCTCTATCCTGAGCACTTCTCTGGGCAAGGGACTCCGAAGAAGAATGAAGCCGTCTCCGATGCTGTTCGGCACAATGGGAATCAAACTGCATCTAAGGTTGCCTACGAGGGAACGATGGCGCGAGCTTTCGCTGAAGCTGTTCGCGTCCTCAAACCAGGCGGTATTATCACCATCGTCTATGCCCACAAGACGACGTTGGGTTGGGCTACGCTTGTTGATGCTTTGCGCCGGTCGGGATGCGAAGTGGTGGAAGCGTGGCCATTGGATACCGAACGAGGAGCACGCATGATAGCTATGGGCACCGCAGCCCTGGCCTCCTCGATCTTTCTGATCGCTCGCAAGCGCGATGGGGAAAACACCGGGAATTACGAAGGACACGTTCAGCTCGATTTGGAGCTGATTGTCCGAGAGCGAGTCGAGACGTTGTGGGACATGGGCGTCTCTGGTGCCGACTTGGTGATTGCCTCTGTCGGTGCTGGCCTCCGGGCGTTCACACGTTTCACCCGTGTGGAGTATGCCAATGGCGAGGAAGTGCCTGCTGAGCGGTTCCTGACCGAGGTCGAGACGGTTGTCCTTGAAACCATCCTCGCTCGGTTGTCAAAGCAGGTTGGGGGCAAGGAATGTCAAGTCAGTTTAGCGGGACTGGATGCAGCCTCACGGTTCTACATCCTCTGGCGCTACACCTACGGCGCGGCGGAGCTGGATGCCGGTGAGGCCATCATTTTCTCCAATGGCACGCATGTTGAACTGGACGGCCCTCATGGATTGGCCACTGGCGCGGACAACCTGGTGGAAAAAAAGAAGGCCAAGTATCGTCTGCGAGATTTCTCCGAGCGCGGCGAGAATGAAGACCTGGGGATGCCCAGCGATGACGGCGCGGTGGCGCCGTTGGTGGACGCCCTCCATCGGACGCTGTGGTTGATGGAGAAGCGCCCGACCCAGTTGGCGGAGTTTCTCACGGAATCCCAGGTCAACCGCGAGCAGCTCCGGCTCGTTGCCCAAGCCCTGGCCGGGCCGGCCCTCAAGGGCGGTGAGCTGGGTGACGTGTCCCCCACCGCCGAACTGTCCGCCCTGGGCAAGCTCACCGCTAACTGGCAGAGCGTGGTCGAGGGGGCGCTCATTTCAGACATTGAACGGGCCGACCGGCGCAAGGGCCAGGAAAGATTTCTCTAACCGCGAATGAACGCCAATGAACGCGAATCAGAAACGTCCTGGGGAGGTGTCGGTGAACAGACAGTCCCCTTGGCTCGGAGAGGTTTCCCCCCATTTGCCAGGAGAAATCATTCGCGTCTATTCGCGTCCGTTCGCGGTTGAAAAAGCATGAGCGACCAACGAAAAAAGAAGCCAGCCAAAGTGCCAGCGAAGCCCCGCGCTCTCTCCGGGTCGGAAATCGTCCTTTACCAGACCGAGGACGCGCAGACCCGCATCGAGGTTCGGCTGGAGGGCAACACGGTCTGGTTGAGCCAGCGGATGCTTTCGGACCTCTATCAGGTGACGGTGCCCACGATCAACGAGCACCTGGGCAAAATCTACGCGGAAAAGGAACTGGAGCCGGGGGCAACTATTCGGAAATTCCGAATAGTTCAAAGATCGGAA
>JAJYHY010000506.1 GCA_021784555.1 bacterium | reverse complement strand
ACTCGCGGGAGCGGGAAGGGGTGTGAGACAGGGGTTGGAGGCGGATCCAGCAGTGGCACAGTTCGTGTGTAAGAAGAACGTCGATTCCCTCGGTTATCTTGAAAATCGTGCCATCAAATACCGAGCTTACGCTCAATTCTCGCCCCGCATACTGGAGCTGGCAAAGCCGTACCCCAAAGTGAGCTTCCTCGGATACGTGGAAGACGTGAGAAGAGTTTATAGCGAGGCGGATCTGCAGGTCGTGGGCAACACGCGTGCCACAGGCTTACGCACGAGGATCGTGGAGTCGTTCCTTTACGGGGTTCCCGTCTTGAGCACAGTCGAAGCGGCTAAGGGTGTCTCGCCAATTTCGGATGGACGAAATATCCTGCTCGTAGCCGACGCGCGTGGGTTCGCTCGAGCAATTGCCGACGTCTTGCAAACGCCCGCGTGCCTGGCAGCAGTGGCCGCCGCAGGCCATGCGACGTACAAGGCGAATTACTCCCGCGAAGTCTCCGCGCGCGCTCTCTCGGATTTGCTCCAAAGGTATTTCTAAGAGTGGACCTTTAACGCGAACCATGACCGCAGATCGAGTCCCGGTTACCCCAACGCAGCCCGACCAGAGCCAGCGTGTGCGAGGGGGGATAAGGGCGCTCAGTAAGACCGCCAATCCCCTAAATGCCCGACTGCTTTGGAAAAGCCTGCCGTCAGTTGCGTTAGAGTGGAATCGAAACCATCGCCATCACGGTGGGCTAAGAGCTGCGCTGCGGTGCTTATTTGGTGCGGTTCAAATCTGCGTCGGCCCTCCAAGGCAGTGTGCCCGCTTTCCCGGTTGCGAGATCGTCACATTTTCCGTTGTTCCGGTCCTAACTGCCGTGTGGGCGAAGTGTATTAATTACGCGACCCAGAATACCGAGAGTCGATTGATTGTCGGGGACTGCTCTGGCGGATTCGAGATCGCTGGCGGCCCCGACTCGCTGCAACGCCACTGCGTTGCGAACTTTAGCCACGGCGAGAAGTTGGATCTATTTCTTCGGACATTTTGTGGCTCCGATTATGTGCTGATCTGCGACGACGACATTCTTTGGCTTGATGGCAAGCCACTCGAATGGACATTGGATGCAATGCATAGGGACCCAAGGGTGGCGGCTGTCTCGCTCGTGCCGAGGCCTGGCCTCATACCACTGATGGCGGGTGTGACCGATGTGGCAATGGGCTCCTACTGCCTGTTAGTTCGGCGACGCATCTGGCAGCCAGAGCAACTTTCCTTCCAGGTAGTGAGCCCCACGGGGTCATTGCAGTGTCCCAATTTCTACGAGACTGCGGACTTCGCGAACGTCGAGTTGATCCGGCGCGGCTACAAGGTCGCCGTCGCCCCTGAGGATGTTCGCCGGTACCTGTTGCCGTCTTATGGCGTGAGCTGCTGGGCTATAAGGATACAGCGGACCGGCGGTCACCTCCTGCCACGGCTATTGAAGCAGAGGGGCTTGCAACCTAAAGTGTACGCAATCGTCTGCTTCATGGAGGGCGTGGCGGCGCTTGCGCGTGAACTCCGCTTACACCTCTGCACACACGACTTGGTACCTCCTCAAATGCTCCTGCGTGCTAAGCACGAACTTTCTGGCCTCATGGATGCCAAAGAACGAGAGCACATCGCCCTTCGCGTAGCTAGTGACCTGGATCGTGTGCGGGCGCTGCTGGCCCAGAGCATGCGGTTGGTGCGGTGCTAGCCGACGGTGATGAAAATCGCGTTCGCAACAATCTACGACCTTCGCGACGTTAGAAGAGGGTCGGGCACCTTTCACTTCCTGGCAAAGGAGCTCGAACGGCAGGGGCATCCAGTGGATTACGTAGGACCCTTCGAGGGCATGGAATTCCCCTTGGCAACGCGGTTTTTTCGCCGAGCCGCTGTCGCGACCGGAAGGCGATATCGATCCTGGCAGGATCCGTTTGCCGGGCGGCGCCTGGGAGCATTGGTCACACGATCCCTGTGTTCCGTTGACTGCGACCTTTTGCTCACAAATGATTTTGCGGTGGCGGGCTACGTTCGCACCCACAAACCCGTAGTCCTCTACACCGACGCAATGTTTCCGCACAGGTACAATGAAGACGTAAATCCACGCTTGTGGCACCTTTCTAGGATGTCTGTGCGCTTTTGCCAGCACATCAGACGTACGGGGTTAAGTCAGGCGAGGGTTTCCGTATTTCCAACCAACTGGGCGGCAGAAGAGGCATTGAAGTACGGGGTAGCGGACAAGATGCGCATCGCTGTGGTCCCCTTTGGAGCCAACCTGTTGGCTCCGCCGGAAGCAGTGCTCAACAGGCGAGTGTTGGGCGAGGGGTTGACGAAGAGACGATTTCGACTTCTTTTCGTGGGCAAGGACTGGATTGGCAAAGGCGGCGCTATCGCAGTGGAGAGCACGACCGAGTTAAGGAAACGAGGATCGGATGCGACGCTGGACGTCGTCGGCGTGGGTCCATCGAGTGGCGAGGCGGCTGAAGGGGTAGTTTTCCATGGCTTGATAGACAAGTCGGAGGCGGCCGGGCGTGAGAGGATTCATCAACTTTTTATGGAGAGTGATGCATTAATTCTTCCGACCTGGGCTGAGGGGTTCGGGATCGCTGCCGTCGAAGCAGCCGCCTACGGGTTGCCAACTCTTGCGTATCGAAGCATTGGCATCTCGGAGGCGGTAAGAGACGGAGAGAGCGGTGTCTTGGTGCCACGTGGTTCTCGGGGAGAGGCTTTCGCGGCTATAGTGGAGGACTGGTTTGAGAATCCTTCCTCCTACGAGCTCATGGCTCAGCGAGCGCGGGAGACCTTTGATGCGAATTTTAGCTGGGAGCGCATAGCCAATCGACTTATAAGGGAGATCCAATCTCGGCTTCATGGGCCTGCTTGCTCGCCGCGAATCGGCAACGCGAAAGGATTGAGCGAATGTAGAGACAACGCGCGATTTACCGAGTAGAGTCCAGGCTTATGGAGCAAGTCTATACACGGGAGTTCTACAGGTGGAATCGGCGTCTTTCGGACGACTCGGCACGGTTGATTGCGACAACGTTAATCAACATGTTCGAACCGCGATCCATCGCGGATGTAGGCTGTGCTACGGGCCGTTGGCTGAGAGCGTTTAGCGACGCTGGCGTGGCGAGGTGCCAAGGGTTCGATGGGAAATGGGTTCCTCTTGACGATCTCCTCATCCCCAAAGCGTGGTTCGCCACCGTGGATCTCTCCACGGAAATGCCCGATGCAACAGGATTCGACCTCGCGGTGTGTCTCGAAGTAGCCGAACATCTGCCCTGCGACAGGTCCCAATGGCGCCGGTCGGCTGCTTCCCGGAAAACCGGTTGCCGGTCAATGCCCCGCGCCTTCAGGTGATACCAGCCATTCTTGAATTGTATTCCCTGTTACAGGGTTGACAATCGTCTCCGCCCGGTCCATACCTTGTCCTATGGCGCGCTCCTCAACCACATATCCCAAGAAATGGAATTCGGGAAAGACGACTGTCATCCGCGTGCCCGAGCGCATCGCGGAAGACCTCCTGCGAGTTGCCCGGCGGCTTGACGATTCGGGGTGCTACCGCTTTCACGAAGACTCAAGCGCCCTGGTTCTGGAAATGCTCCCGGCCAGGCGAGTGTCCTACAAGTCGGACAGGCCTATCAATGTCGCCAGCGTTCCCCAGCGAAGCCCTTTCCGGTATCCCGGCGGCAAAACTTGGCTTGTGCCTTATATCCGCGACTGGCTGCGTCACAAGAAAACACCCCCGGCCCGTCTCATCGAGCCGTTCGGCGGCGGCGCTATTGTGAGCCTGACTGCGGCGTTTGAAGGACTGGCCCGACATGTCATCTTCGCCGAATTGGATGAAGGAGTGGCCGCGGTCTGGCGCGTAGTTCTGAACGGTCAGGCTGATTGGCTTGAAAAGCAGATTCTACGCTTTGAGCTGACGTTGGACAACGTCATGGTCGTGCTAAGGCAGGAGCGTTCTGAGCTTCGAGATTTGGCGTTTCAGACGATCCTTCGGAACCGGGTGCAGCGAGGGGGAATTCTGGCGCCGGGTGCCGGTCTCATCAAGACGGGTGAAGGAGGGCGAGGCCTGGCATCCCGATGGTATGCCAAGACTCTCGCCCGCCGTATCCGCGAGATTCACCAGCTAAAGGATCGCCTGACGTTTGTAGGAGGTGACGGCTTTGACCTGATTCGAGAGCACCAGGCGGATGCGGAAGCGGTTTTCTATCTTGATCCCCCGTACACGCTCGCGGCTCGTCGGCTCTACAGGGTATGGCAGATAGACCACGAACGCCTCTTCTCCACCATGGCGGCGTGCCGAGGGGACTTCCTGATGAGTTACGATAATACTGTCGAGATTGCCGCGCTGGCAAAACGGCACGACTTTGACAGTCGTCCAATTGCAATGAAGAGTACCCACCATGCGAGGATGACTGAACTGCTTATCGCGAGAGACCTGTCATGGCTCCAAGGCTGACTGGCCAAGCCCTCTACCGGCCTTGTGGCCTGCCAAGCGGATAGGAGGGATAAGCCGCTTTGAGCTTGATTCGCAATTGCTCCTCAAATCTCTCCCTGGATAGGGGCACGCCGCCAGTCAACGATTTCACCGACGCATCAAGTTTCGTGAATACCGCCTCGCGAGGAACCAGCGTCCAACCGACCTGAGATCGGAA
>JAJYHY010000505.1 GCA_021784555.1 bacterium | reverse complement strand
CTGGGGCGGGCCAGGCGTGGGCAAGAGTGCCGTCATAAGCCAGCTTGCGGAAGCGTTAAAAATCACTCTGCAGGACGTAAGGGCGCTCTTGCTCGATCCCGTTGACCTTCGCGGCCTGCCGTTCTTGGGAAACGATGGCCGGTCGAAGTGGGCGTCGCCGGATTTTCTCCCGCAGGACGGATCGGGCATCCTCTTCCTCGACGAACTGAACGCTGCGCCAGCCATGGTGCAGGCTAGTTGCTATCAACTGGTGCTGGATCGCAAGCTGGGCGAATACACCTTGCCCGAGGGTTGGGCCATCATCGCCGCCGGCAATCGCGACTCGGAGCGCGGGGCTACTACCCGGATGCCCACACCTTTGCGGAACCGTTTTGTGCATCTGGATTTTGAGGTTGATGTGCAGGAATGGTCTGAGTGGGCGATCCGGGCGGGAATTCGCCCCGAGGTGATTGCCTTCCTTCGCTTTCGACCTGAACTCTTGAGCAGCTTCGACCGCGACGCCAACGCTTTCCCGTCGCCTCGATCCTGGGAGTTCGTCTCGCGCATCCTCGACTCCCTTGACTCAACGGCAAGCCCGGCGATTGAGCATGAAGTAATTGCTGGGGCAGTGGGAACCGGGGCCGCCACAGAATTCTCGGCCTTCTTGCGGATGTTCCGGGAACTGCCCAACATTGATGCCATCCTGCTGAACCCCACGCAGGAACCCGTACCCGAGAATGCCGCCGCGCAGTACGCGGTGGCATCCGCGCTGGCCCGCTGCGCCACTGATACCAACTTCAACCGCATCTGCCTCTATCTGAACCGCCTGCCCACCGAGTTTCGAGTGCTTTGCGTGCGTGACGCCACCCTCCGCGACCCCGCCATTCGATGTACCGCCGGCTGCACGAAGTGGGCCGTGGAAAATCACCACGTTATCGCCTAGCTTATAATTTGCAAAAAACCTTTCGTTTCACAAGCGACGCACGCCCTGTTTGTCGCGTGGACTAGCGATCCGGGCAGTTTCCGTGTGCGCGGTGATTAGAACGGAAACGCACTGGGTTGGCGCTAAGCGGGCTGCCACTCACCCATTTCTCCGTGTTCCGCGTTCTCGGCAACATGACCGCCATCCACCGTCCTGGTCGACCCCTCGAGCCCGCATCCTTCAAGGCAAAGATCGCCCGGCAGACGACTGCTATCTTATCAGATGGAACGCTTTGACCCAGGGCACGACGTTGGGTAGGAGGTCACCAGCGGCGTGCACAATAACTAGCACGGCGAAATTCCTCGTCCGCACCCACAGAACGCCCATGAACAGACCGGCAAGCGAGGTCAACACGATCGAATACCCGACGGCCATGAATAGTGAAGGATGTAAGCCCAGAGCTTCCTGCGTAGCCGAAGTACGCAAGTAGAAACCAGGCGCATGTACTAACCCGAAGAGCACGGCTGCCACAACAAGCCCGCCCCACGGAGACCGCAACACCACCGCAAGACGCTCCTGCAGCAGCACGCGGAAGAAAACTTCCTCGACAACCCCAACTTCAACCATCAACCAGATAAAGCTGAGGGGAGCAGCGACAGCAAGTACCCACAGATGGAGATGTGCTTCCCGAATGTCGTGCAAGCCGCGCCCTAGGAGTGATTGCATGAGGAGAACAGCCAACGACATCCACAGCGCCGGATGGAGGTCACGCCACCGCAGTGAAATCGGCACGAGCTCAGCAATGCTGTAGTAGCCCAAAGTCAACATGAGCGCTGCGGGAATCGCAACAAATGCTACGAGCTTCACACCGAGCAGCACGAAGGAGTGCACCGGCTCGGCCGTCAAGCGCGCTACGCGACTGAATCCCGATACGAGCACCCATGCGATCACTCCCAGATACATCACCAGAACCACGGTTTCAATCCCGGACTGGCGTACGACATAGGGCAGTGCTGACACCCGGCGTGTTGTCAGCAAGGCGAGCGCAGGGAATATCACCCCGAGAATCACCAGTGCGGCGAGTTCCTCGCCTGCCTCGAACCCCTCAAAGGCCCGCAGCAATAGGAGAACCGCCGCCCAGAGCGCGAAGTAAGCGCCCACGTATGTTCTGGGACGGATTGATGAAGCGGAAGTCTGCACACTCTCCAATACGCACACCGCCGCAATAAGGTTCCGTTGGGACCCAAGTGACCATGTGCATTTGTGGCCGCTCGTACCGCATTGGACCTATTGCGAACGGATGGTCGGCCACACGGAAAGAATCCTTCACTATGCATTCCAGTTTTGTGACCGAGACGCAGGGCGGTAACCTCATGCGCTTGTCCACGCAAATACGCTGACGCACTTGTGCGACGCTCTCCTCTTCGAGGGCCTCCGAATCTCAGTTCTTTCGATTCTTGTCCTTCCAGAAAGCCTTCCATTGGAAATTCAGGAGACATTATTATGAACTCGACCTCCATTTGTGAACCATCTCTGTCTTCGCGCGCCATGCTGTGTTCACTTTCGATCAGCATGTGGTCGGCGCGGAAACACGACCCCGAAGCCTCCGAAGAAATCGCCCAGCGGCACGGGGCGCAAGCCGACGCCGGCCGGTATCACAAAGTCCTCCTCCCCAAAGCGGCGCTCGCAGAGATCCAGAAAATCGTGAGCGATGCGCGACAGGAGCATTACTTCATGACCTTGCCCTGGGACGATAACGGGTATCGCGTGCTCCCGGCAGCCGCGTACATGGACCACACCGAACGAATGAGGGATCTTTCGAACCGGTTCTCTCCGGCCGTTGAAACCCTTACGCAGCAATTCGGTCAGCTCGTGGAAGAAGCCAAAGTCCGACTTGGCGGGCTATTCCGCCCGGAGGATTATCCGTCTCCCGAGGAGCTGCGCTCAAAATTCTCTTTCGAGACCAAAGTGATGCCTCTGCCGGATGCGGGCGATTTCCGGGTCACATTGGGTGATGAGGAGAAGGACCGGATCAAGCGCCAGATCACCGCCGCAGTTGAAGCGTCGCTTCAAGTCGCAAGCCGGGAACTGTGGCAGCGGCTGTACGAAGCCGTGAGTCACTTGGCCGAACGACTTCACGCCTACAAGGTCACGGACGAAGGAGTCGAGCACCCATTCCGCGATTCCGTCGTAACCAACTTGGTGAAGCTCGTTGATGTCCTGCCGAAGCTTAATGTCACCAAAGACCCGGAACTGGAAAGGCTGGCCGCGCAAGTGCGGGCTTCCTTGCTTGTTGATCCGAAAGAACTGCGGGAGTCGGAGTTGGTTCGGAGCGAAACCGCCAAGGCTGCGTCGGCGATTGCGGCAAAGATGGCTCCGTTTCTTGCTGGCTACTCGGTCCCTGCGCCTATTGAAAGGAGGGTGGCGTGAAATTTCGCCAGACGACAACGGAAGAGAGGCTCACACGCGCGCGCACGAGGCTTGTCTTGGACCAGCCTTTTTTCGGAACATTGAGTTTGAGACTGAAACTCGCGCCGGGTTTGTTGGCAACGATGGCGACGGATGGCATTCGGATTGTCTATAACCCTGGCTTCGTAGATCAACTCAAACCGGCCGAGCTCGAAGGAACGCTTGCCCACGAGGTCTTGCACTGCGCGCTTGGACATCATTGTCGCCGCGGCAACCGCGATCCGAGGCTTTGGAACGAAGCCGCCGATTTGGCTATCAATCCGATTCTGATCAAGAATGGATTCGCCCTCCCCTCCGGAGCGCTCATAGATCCCGCTTTCACGAACCTGAGCGCGGAGGAAATCTACGCTCGGTTGCTACAGAAAAGAGGCCAGGAAAGCCCAGCCCCCACGCAGTCGGGCGGCCAACCGAGCGGCGTCGGGACGACGAGCAGTGGGCCGCAGCCTGCGCAAGGGTCTGGGATCCAGGATTCGAGCGTTCCCGCCGCTTGCCATCCAGGGACAAACCAGACTCCCGAGACACCGGAAGGAACCCCCGACCCGGCATCCATGCGCCCCGGCGGATTCGGGGAAGTATGGGATGCGACGGATGATCAAGGCCATCCGGCTTCGCCAGCCGAGAAGCGCCGCCAGGAGCACGAATGGAGCATCGCGGCGGAGCAGGCTCTCCGGTCGGCCAAGGCATGCGGCCATGAGCCGGGAGGAGTTGACAGGCCGCTTTCGGAAAGCCGCGAATCGAAGCAGGACTGGCGCGCGATTCTGCGTGATTTCATCGCCGCCGGAGCTCCTTCTGATTATCGCTGGACGCCGCCCAATCGGCGCTATATCGCTTCGGGGCTCTATTTGCCCTCGGTCGAGCGGCGGGGCCTGGGCGAGATTGTGATCGTGGTGGACACTTCGGGTTCAATCGGAAAGCGAGAGCTCGAACAATTTGCCGCCGAAATCTCTGCGATCTCTGAGGAAGCGCAGCCGGAAGCCGTTCATGTAGTTTATTCCGACGCGGCAGTTCAATCCGTTCAAGAGTTCCGAGCATCAGAACCACTCAAGCTCGAACCAAAAGGCGGTGGCGGGACGGATTTCCGTCCGGCATTTGACTGGGTCGCGGAAAACGGTATCGCGCCAGCTTGCCTTATCTATCTCACCGACCTCTGCTCTGATTCGTTTCCAGAGTCACCAGATTACACGGTGCTCTGGGTAACTGAGTCGCGCCGAACTGCGCCATTCGGCGAAACGTTTAGGCTCAGCCCAGAATAAACAGAAGCGCCCCCAGCAAGATTTGAGAAAGGAACGGACAATT
>JAJYHY010000504.1:4364-4688 GCA_021784555.1 bacterium | reverse complement strand
GGGGAGGTGTTCCGGCGCTATATCCCGCAGGCGGAGGTGGACGCGCTCAAGGCGGTGCGCTGAGTGGCCTCGGGATTGCCATGGCGCTCGGTTGCGCGGGGAACGGCGCTGATTGTGGCGCAAGAAAAAGGTGAGGGGATTGTGCGGGAGGAACACAGACGAACCGGCTGGCAGGGAAGTGACTTGCCCACACAGCCCAAGGGCGCCAGACCCAAGGCGGCTGCGGCGCTGCGGTTGCGCAAGGAAACGACACTGACCCTGCGATGGATTGCGGATCGACTGGAGATGGCCGTTGGACGCAGGTGTCCAATTTGCTAACCGCGG
>JAJYHY010000504.1:0-4354 GCA_021784555.1 bacterium | reverse complement strand
GAACCGCTCGAAAGAGGACGTTGTGTCGATAGTTAGGACACTCGTCCTAATGGGTGACACTTGCATGAGCCCAGGGATTGGATACATCCCGCCCTCACGTCAAGCCTCAATCGACGACTTTTCTACGGTCTGATAAACATTAAGGGCGCTGGCGAAACCAGCCGCCTCTCGGTAAAAGAGTGGTCGTTCCGAACGGAACGATAGACAACAAGAACTCGAGACCGAAAGGCGACTGAGATGAAGAAAGTAGTAGCTGGAATCGATTTGCATAGCAACAATCCTGTGATTGGGATCCTGGACAAAGATGGCGAGCGGGTGGCTCACTGCAAGCTGGCGTGCGACCTGAAGCTGGTGACGAAGTTCCTGGCGCCCTTCCGGGAGCGCCTGGAACAGGTGGCGGTGGAGTCGACCTACAACTGGTATTGGCTGGTGGACGGGCTGCGGGCGTCGAAGTTTCCGGTGGTGCTGGCCAATCCGGCGGCGATGGACCAGTACAGCGGGATTAAGCACGCGGATGACACGCATGACGCGTTCTTCTTGGGCGAGTTGCTGCGGCTGGGCATCCTGCCCACCGGTTACATTTACGACGCGGCCTTGCGCCCGGTGCGCGACCTGTTGCGGCGGCGGCTGATGCTGGTGCATCAGCGCACGGCGCTACTGCTGAGCTTTAGCAGTCTTTATGCCCGAACCACGGGCCAGGAGATGAGCCTCAACCGCCTCAAGCAGATGGGAGTCGAGGAGGCCCAGAAGCTCTACACCGATCCGGCCAACCAACTGATTGCCGGGTTGCAGGTGCAGCACATCGGCCAACTGGGCCAGAGCATTCAGGAGATTGAGAAGAGGGTGCTGGCGTCGGCGCGGGCGCTGCCCTACTACGCCCGGCTGGAGACGCTGCCGGGAGTGGGCAAGATCCTGGCCATGACCATCACGATGGAGGTGGGAGACATCCAGCGTTTTGAGGGGCCAGGCAACTTTTCCAGCTACTGCCGGGCGGTCAAGGCCGAGCGCCTTTCCAACCAGAAGAAGAAGGGCGAGAACAACTCCAAGTGCGGCAACCGGTATCTGGCCTGGGCCTTTGTCGAGGCGGCCAACTTTGCGCGGCGCTACGACCCGCAGTGCCGCAAGTGGTTTGATCGGAAGGCGGCCAAGGCCAGCAACGTGATTGCGACCAAAGCGCTGGCCTGCAAGCTGGCCAAGGCGGCCTGGTATCTGATGGCCAAGAACACCAACTACGACCCCAAACAGATGTTTGGGCAGCCTGCCAAAAAAGCGATGAAGAAGTGAATTTTGAATTTTGAGAGCGCGGCCCTCAGCCAGTGGTGGGGTTGGGACGTTGAGCCCGGTGGTCTGATTGGAGGCGGCCGCACTCTCTTGAGCTTAGCAACAGGATGGCTGGAGAGAAAGTTTTGCAGGTGATTCGACCGTGCCGCGAGTCAACAAGGGGTTGGCCGCCGGCGCCGGGCAACCGGAGCCGGCGAAACCAGAGCTCTGACGAACTGAATGAACGCGGACCGGCACTGAACGTTTTCTGGACTCGCGGTGGCGAGTTGGGCGCACGAGATTCCCGGCGCGGAGCTGGGGGTCGTAGCGGTGGGTGAAAGCAGCGCATGCACCACCTAAGAATACGTAATACGAGAAACGGGCCGATGGCGCTTGACAGGCCTGGAGGCCCGGGGTATTCGGAGGGTGGACAAAAAACAACGAGCCGGAGGGAACTGGCAATGGCCTGGCGCCCCCAGTTCCTTTCGGTTCAAAAGGTGGATGGGCTGCTCTCACCTGCTGCCGCGCGCTAGAACCAGATGGGTGACTGAACGGATCGCCTCGCCCAGGGAATAGGGTCGGCGGGAAGCGGCCGCAATCAAACGACGAAATGAAAGGTTCGGATCGTGCGCTGCGGAGCAAACTCTGCCAGCGGTATGTCAGCCCGATAAGAAAGAAATTGGGAACGAACACTTTTTTCCCTGTTGACAACCGCCCTAATGGGTGACCCCATCGATGACCCCAGCGACAAGCCTCGAACGAGCGGGAATTGGATTTGTGAACGGACGATGAAACCAAAAGAAATGTGGCGGAGTGGAGAACCGACCCCTTTACGGACTGGTCGGCGCAGGCCACCTGGCTGGGCAAAAACTGCCGCCAACAAAGCTGTTGACGCCCAAGCCAGGGCTTGATAAGCTCGTCACATGCTTGGTGAGCCCAAAAACCAATTCTCCCTCACCCGCGTAGCACTCAGTACCGGTGAACGCGCGAAAAGCAATTTCCTATCAATAACGCCGGTGCCCACTAACCTAAAGGACACGCTACTCTCGGCAAACGCGACGTTAGATCCCCTAACGGCTCACCGCCTATACTCCGCGGTCAGAGAAGGCGCCAGGAACAGCTTGGAACTCCTGCCATTATTCGTAAGCGCAACCCGCGAATTGGCCTATCTCTCAACGAAAGAGTCAGACCGATCGACGCTGTGGAGAGACGCTTACACTAGGCTCTCCGCAGCGTCGGACGACCCCGATATCCTCTTTCTTGAACAAGCGGCCATTCTGCTGAAAGACATTATTGTAGATGAATGCAGCGGTGTGGACATTTCGTTTCAAGGTCGCGAGCTTGCCAACTTATTGAAGCTGCTGTCTGCCCGCATTTCCGCTCCTGACGCAGGCCCCAACATTCGATCGCGACTCCTTGCCCGCAGATCATCCTTACTACGCCTGAGAAGCGAACGTTTTGACATTTCATCAAGAACCAAAAGGACGACCCTCGAAGAAGCGCTCCGGTGTGCCGAGAAAGCCGTTTCCGAATCCGAGACAACGGGCGCGCAGTTCGAGTTGGCGCTTTGCCTTTGGGCAAACTCAAACTCATCAAAAACCGACGAGGATTACAGAGCAATTCTCCAGCGTGTCGAAAAACTCCTCGTGTGCCCGCACATTCTTGAAATCGACGTTGCGAAACTGACGCTCGCACGATTCTATCGGATGATCTACCGCCCCTTGGAGGCGTGCGAGATGTTCGACAAACTGACGGAATCCGTTTCGCACCGTCGAAGGATCTTGATCGACGCAGCAGTGTATGCGGAAGCGTCGATCCACTTGTGGTTTCAGGAGTTTCCAGTGGACACTTGGCGGACGCATTGTGAAAGCGCTCTTTTTTTGACGCGCGAGGCTATCGATTCTGGCTATCGAAACGCACGAATGTTAGTGAATGTCGCATATCTACACGAAATCTTGGGTGACAGACAAGCCGCAAGGACTTCGTTACGCGAGATTGCTGATGTTCCTGAGGGCGCAATCTGGGATAAGCTGATCGCTTTTTCGCTGTCTGCCGAAGGGCTTGATGAAGCAACGGAAGGCCTGTGTTTCGGGATGACCAATGGGCTGACCTGGACTCGCCTCGGCACGTATGCCTGGACGTTTCTCGAAGACGCTAGGACCGCCCAAACTCTGTACGAATTCGCTGTTAAGCTCAGTCCTCGCAACCCCATCGCATTAACAAATCTTGCTCGTTTTCACCTTCGCCACGGAGCGAACGATTTTAGTAGGCTTGAGGCAGAAAGACTTCTTCAGCGAGCGTCGAGCTATGCCGGGAGGAGATTTCGTTGGTGGCGATTATTGATGGATGAACTGCGATCAGGCGCGAAGGAGCGCCAAGATCGAGAATGTCGTCCTCTCGTCCGGCGACGAGAGGAACTGGCGATTGGCTTGCCAGCAATAAAGTCTAGATACAAACAAGTTTGCGGCCTTGAGGATTTGCAGAGACGCGGCTACGAACTGGAATGCTTAGTCTTCGATCTCGCCAATATTAGTTTCACGGTGGCGACGCCTTCATACCGATTCAAGCGAGGTGACGACGCACAGACACAGATCGATGGGTATATCGAGCATCGAAGTGAGAAATACAGGGTGGAATGCAAATGGGAGAGAGAGCCTGTCTCCAAAGATCATTTTATCAAGTTTTTCGATGCCCTTGATGTTGCGGGGATTTCAGGGTTATTCGTTTCAATGTCCGGCTATTCTCCGTCATTCTTACAGCGCGCGCGCGAGTATCGAAAGGAGCGTGCAATTATCCTCCTAGATCGCGAAGACATTGAGAGTGCAGTAAATGGGAGGATTAACTTTGATGAGTTGCTGACATTTAAACGACAATCGTTTGATAGGGCGTCCGAACCTTATGCGAAGCCGGTTCCATTTCAGGACTAACCTTGGGTCGAGTAGGTCTCCGCGCAAGGATCTCACGTAAAGGGGTCGGTTCTCCACTTGGCCACATTCTTGTTGCAGCATCTGGCTGGGCGGCTAGTCTGGGGCGCATGGCTCGAGCACTTCGAATTCAATATCCCGGGGCGATCTATCACGTGATGAACCGCGGC
>JAJYHY010000503.1 GCA_021784555.1 bacterium | reverse complement strand
GATCAAGAACTGCCCTTCTGAGGGCTCGCAGGGGCGAGGCTCTCGCCGAACCACGTCGCGACGGCCTCGCCCTCTTCTCGAAAACAACCACGAAATAATCCGCCACCGTACCACCCGTTGCCACGATTTAATCTGACTCTGCTCCCACGGCAGAGTCAGACGCGCCACACAACTTCACGAGCAGCGAGGCCCCGCGGAGGAAGTAGGCAGCGATAAGGATGCTCACCAGCCTGGAAATCAGCGCGAGGTTCGGCGGGGGGGGATTCCGTACGAACGCCCGTGCGAGATACGCCAGCCCGATAACCGCGATGGGTCTGAGCGCCAGCGCAAAGTAATCTTTCGCTTTTATCAGTGACGTTTCTGTTTCGCGTTTCACCCCTCACATGACCGCCAAAAGTTTTTTGGGCAAAAGCATTCAGGTGAGTCTGGGCAGGGCGTAGTCCGGTCGGAACGGGTGTCAATAGCCTTCTGTCAATTTCGGTGCCGCGAACGCCTTTGACACTCTGGACCGGTACGTTAGGATTGGGTGCCCCAGGGAAGCCAACAGGTGACCTTGCTTGGCGTGGCGCTTTGGCCCAGGGCGGCAAGTGAACCAGCCTGCTTAACCCGCCCCATGCCACCTATTGTTGGCGTATGCGCTTGGAGGAGCATGACATCCGGGAGTTCGTTCAACTGTGGCAGGAGGAGTTCCACGAGGAGATCCCATTGGCTGAAGCCCGCTACCACGCCTCGCAGCTTCTGGAACTCTACGCGCTACTGACCGGCCTTCCGGCCACCGAGGAGGAACAACCCTCCAGTTCTTCCTCAGAGACGACAAAGCCATGAAGTATTTCCTCTATTGCCGCAAATCGAGCGAGGACGAGGACCGGCAGGTCCTTTCCATCGAATCGCAGCGGCGCGAGATGGAGCATCTTGCCGCGTCCTGGAAAGACGTAACCGTTGCGGACGTGTACGAGGAATCCCGGAGCGCCAAGGCGCCCGGCCGACCGCTGTTCGACCAAATGGTCAAGCGCCTGGAACGGGGCGAAGCCGAGGGCATCATCGCCTGGCACCCGGACCGCTTGGCCCGCAATTCCATCGACGGCGGGCGGATTGTTTATCTGCTCGACCGCAAAAAGGTTCAGGACTTGAAGTTCGCCACCTTCACGTTTGAGAACAATTCGCAGGGCAAGTTCATGCTCTCGATCATCTTCGGTTACTCGAAGTACTACGTGGACAGCCTGAGCGAAAATGTGCGGCGCGGCAACCGGACAAAGGTGCAAAACGGATGGCTGCCGAACATGGCCCCGCTCGGCTACCTCAACTGCAGGGAAACCAAGACGATTATCCCCGATCCTGACCGGTTCGGACTGGTTCGGCAGATGTGGGACCTCATGCTTACAGGGGCATATACGCCCCGCCGCATCTGGGAAATCGCGACCCGGGAATGGGGCTTTCGCACCAGGCGACGAAAGCGCATCGGCGGCGGTCCCCCCACCCTGAGCCTCATTTATGACATGTTCACGAAGCCGTTCTACGCCGGCATCATCGAATGGGAGGGCAAAACGTTCGCCGGAAAACACCAGCAGATGATCACGCTTGATGAATTTGAGCGCGTCCAGGAAATCCTCGGACTCCGAAGCCGGCCGCGCCGACAAAAACACGAATTCGCATTCACGGGTCTCATCCGTTGCGGCGAGTGCGGCCGCTGCGTTACGGCTGAACACCGACGCAACCGGCAAGGACACCTTTACACCTATTACCACTGCACGAAGCGTCGGCTCGACTACTGGTGTCTCCAGCCATACGTCCGCCTGGACGACCTGGAAGACCAGATCGTCCGGTTCCTGGAGGAAATCACGCTTCCGGACCGATTTCACCGGTGGACCGTGCAGCGCCTCGAACGGGTTATGGCCGAGAAGGTTCAGGATCGCACTGTTCAACGCGCGGCGATTGAAAACGCCCAGGCCAAAACGATCCATGAGCTTGATAACCTCACCAAGCTCCGGCTCCGAGACCTCCTCACGGATGAGGAGTACGTCCGCCAACGCCAAGAACTCGACCGCGAGCGCCTCCGTCTCGCCCAGAGACTGGCACAGCGGGAGGCAACAGATTCCTGGTTTGAACCCGCGCCGCTCGTCTTTTCGTTCAGCAACAGAGCGGTTTCCCGCTTCCGGGCCGGCGATCCTCAGACGAAACGCCTCATCCTCGAAATCACCGGTTTGAACCCGGTGCTGACCGACGGAAAACTCAATATCGACGCGAAAAAACCCTTCCGTCGCTGGAGCAAAAACGCCACAATTCCTGACCTGTGCGCGGGAGTGAAGGAAGTTCGAACCTTTTGCCTGGAGAATCCTTCCGAAGCTCTCATGTTAACAGACAAAATCCGCCGGGTCCTGGGACCGGCCACGTAAGGAACTCGGCAGATCCAGCCGCCACTGATTTTCGCCGGGGCATATAGATTTCCGCTTCCGCTTCCTGCCACCCGCGGGCAGGCCGGACCAAGCGTTGCGGACAAAATCCACACCACGCTTTCGATATTGCGCTGGACTTGGACAGCCCAGGCTGTATCACCGAGGCGCCATCGCTGCAGAGCCGCCTGAGACCTCCTGACTCACAGCGCTCCCCGCTGAGCTACGCGCGCGTTGTTTTGCGGAAAATGCCGCGTGCATGCGCTCGGCCAATTTGCGGGAGACATTCAGCGCCCCTGCGACCCAGGTACGACGTGGCTGGATCGACGCATCCCTGGAACATGGGACCGGTTGTTGAGCACCTTGGCAAAGGTTAACATGCTCTGTCAGTGGCCAGGCTCGAATAACCTCTCCGTGTTTTGGAATAAGCGCGTTGAGTCGCAAAACACGCGGAAGGGCTGGACCCTTGCCGAGTAAGACAAGCGCACCAAGCCGCTATCGTGTCCGTCGCGTCAGTGCCTCGTACACGGCCTTGGGTGTGAGCCTCGCGCCCCCTTCGCCCGTCCACCGCTCGACGGCCTGGGTGCCGCGCGGCACGCCTACGAGGTCGCTGCCGACCAGTTCCCAGCGGTCGCCAACCTTCCCCACTCTCCCGAAAAACAAGTCCCCCTTCCGCAGCGTGAACGTGGCGCTGAATTCCCGCACCCGGAACCTTGTCCCTGTCCGCAGTTCCTTGAGGGCGAGGCTCTCGCCGAGCGCGATGGCCTTCACTTCAAACAGGCCGGTGCGGCTTTCCTGGAGCGCCCGATAAAGGCCGAGGGCCTCCTTCGGGAGCGAGAGCGGGTTTCGGGCGATGAAGTCCTCCAGGGGCGTGCGGCCGTTCCAGAGGACGAAATCGAACAGGAACCATTCGTTGAAGAGGCTCGCGGCCCAGTCGGGAGGCGCAAGCGCACCGTCCTTGCCAGAATCGGCGTCCCCGAAGAATTCCCGGAAGGCGCGCGCTACCTCGCCGCGAAACTGCGGAGAGCCAAAATAATGCTCATGCACATTTCTGATGGCGCCTTTGGGCAGCATGGGTGGGTTACCTTCGATCATACTGCGCGGCGGAGCATTTTGCCATGCGCTGCCGGCAACCGACGCAGGTGCGGGGGCTGCGGCCGGCCAGGCCCTCTCAGGCCCGACACACGCCTTGGACGGGGGCTTCGAGCATCAACTTCTTCGCCTGGCAGGCCGTGAACAGCCACTTGCGGAATGCGCGACGAGGGTCGCGCGATGGAACGAGTCTGGATCAGCAATGGCGCCCCCGATTGCCAGGTCTAGACCGGCGCGTACAGCGCCGGCTTGGCGCCGGAGATGTCTGCTCCAGGCGCACTTTGCGGCGCGCTTTTTCCACGGGGCTTGTGTGTTACGCCGGTGCTGGGCACGGCCACAGTTGCCTGGCCAGAACAAGATCTTCGCCGTACCGATGTTTTGCTCCTGCTTGCATGAAAATGTCCGGCATCACCTCATCCGCGGTTGGTGTCATCGCATCCCCAAGATATTCCCAGCATTTCCATTCGCACGTGGGATTCCAGTACTCGGTGATGATTTGTTCCAGGGTGGCAGGCATCCGAAGGAAACGCTGGGCGTGAGAGACCAGGATCATGGGGTGCTTTGTTGCACAGGGCATGTCCACCTCATACAGCAAAAGCTGGCCGCGACAGATGGCGCACTCAGCCATCAAATAGACAAAGGCGAAAGCAGGATCATCGCTTGAGAATAATGCCCTTGACCGAGGCGTAACGTCCTCTGGCCGGCGGGCGTCGAATTCCAAGTCGATTGGCTTGGTGGTTCGCTCTTGTCCGATGATTGCTTGGTTAAGTGGGAGATCCCTTCTGGTGGCATGGTAGAGGCGCGGCATAGCACTTCTAATGTTTTGCCCGCAGCGCCAGGACCCCGCAACGCGGCTCCTTCGAAATGCCAGACGTTATGAACTTCGCGGCGCAGACGCGGTTGCCCGGTCGACCCTCATCAAGCGTGAAGACGTCAGGAAAGAGAATCGACATTGCTCTGAGCACGAGCAGAGTAAGTGATGGGAAAGTGCGCTTCCCTTTTCACGCAGTGTGAGGGAAACACCTTTTGGCCCCTCAAATACCTCGCCCCAACCTGGGAATTTGCGGATCAGCCTGGGCTGATACATCCTCTGCTGGCCGCCCGGAGGGTAAGGTTCTGCAGGAGTGCAACCTGAGCGCCGGGCGGCCCATGGATTGCGAATGCATCCTGCCGGTCTGCTCCCAAGCGATTGCGGGCAGGCCGGCACAACAACGACGGGGCGGATGCA
>JAJYHY010000502.1 GCA_021784555.1 bacterium | reverse complement strand
CAGGAGCCGTTTTACGCGAACACTCAAGACGAGTCCAGCACAATCTTCGCCCCGCCGACCCGGCCCCCCTCAGAACGACGCCCTCCTTCCCAGGAGCGCAAGCCTTAGCTTAACAGCTATTGGCACCCTGCCTGTGAGGATTTGGGGTTTATCGGCGATGGGAAGGGGCGGGGCTTTGAACTGCACAGCACCTTGGCCGTGCGCGTTGAAGGCTGGAACCTGGAACAACGGCCCGAAGGCACGCTGATGGGTTTGCTCCACCAACAGTGCCACACGCCGCGTCCGGCTCCCAAAGGAGAAACGCCAAGCCAGAGGCTGAGTCGCCACGCCGCTCGAACAAGTGGGCCGAATCGATTCGGCGCCTGGGTCGCCCGCCCGAGGGGGTTCGGTGGATTTACTGTGCCGATCGCGAGTCGGATGTGTACGAGGTGATCGACACCTGTGTGCAGCATGGCGTGGACTTGGTCATCCGCAGCTGCCAGGACCGGTGCCTGGCCGACCCACCGGAGCACTTGCGGGAAGCGGTCGCGCAAGCGCCCTTGTTGGGCCGCACCACCGTGGAAGTGCGCACGCGGGGCGGGCAACCAGCCCGTAGGGCAATCGTGGAGGTGCGCAGTGCGCGCGTGAACCTCAAGGGGCCTTGGCGTCCGGGTGGGGCGCCAGGGCCGCTCCGGGACATTGGCGTGGTGGAGGTCAGGGAAGTCGACGTGCCCGAAGGGGTCAAGGAGCCGCTGCACGGGTTTTTGCTGACTTCCTTGAAGTGCAACACCTGGGCTCAGGCGCAGCGGGTCGTAGGCTATTACACCGCGCGGTGGTGGATAGAAGAGTATCACAAGGCGCTCAAAAGCGGGGCGGGGGTGGAGAACAGCCAACTGGAAAAGGCCTATCGGTTGGAACCATTAATCGCGGTGCTGGCTGTGGTGGCCGGGCGGCTGCTGAGCACCAAGATGCTCGCGCGCAGCCGCCCCGAATCGTTCGAAGCAGCCGTGAGTTTCGGAGAGGAAATGCTCTCCATCCTAGAACACAAGGTGGGCAAGCCTAAAGGAGGCTGGACCAACAACAACGTACTGATCGCCCTCGCCAGGGTGGGAGGTTTTCTGGCTCGCAAACATGACGGCATGCCGGGCTGGCGAACGATCTGGCGCGGATGGCATCGACTCATATGGATGTGTGAAGGAACCAATCTTATGAATCGATAAAAAGATGTGGGTAATGACAAGGGTTCGAGGGCCCAAAGCGCTGCGGATCTACCAACACAAAGTCCTGCACACCGGACCGAGCAAGCACATGTGCCGCTGGCGAGCCGGTACCGCTACAGCCGACGATGCCGACCTTGGAGGTCGAGCGTCGTTTCGATGCAACCCGGCCAAGGAGTTCATCCAGTCGGGCGGTAAGACTTTCCAGACGACCATCGGCATCGTCCTGAGCCGCCAAGAGCTCAGATTCACGCTGTTGGGCCTGCTCGCGTTGCAGTTGGTCGCCCACCGACAGAAACTCGGATACGGGGTACCATTCGCCTTGGTCGAAAACCCGGCCGGTAAACCAAAAGCTGCCGTCAGTCTCGCGAGAGAATATGACACTGAGGTAGGGCTTGCCTTCGCCGTAGCGGCAAAACTCCTCAGCGAAGTAGGCGTCCATATCGTCATCGGTATCGCTGGCAAAGGTGGCGGAGTTGCGGGGATGGGAGTGAATCACCCCGACTGCCAGAGGTTTATCCTCGACGATGTGCTGCGCCCGCAGGATGTATCGGGAGCGAAACACTGTTGTGGGGCTCGACCGATCCAGGTCACCCGGAAGAGGCCGCTCCGGGCTGACGAAGCAGGCGACCAGTCCCCATGAAGTCCGGCGGAAGCCGAACCGGAAGAAGGTGCCCCACTCTCTTGCTGGATAGCGTTGGAAAATGAGGCGCTCCAAGTTCTTCCGGTCCGTCTCCTGGATCCGGAAAAGGCAACGTTTTTGCTGTCCGTTCATAGGCTCCTTATTGGCGAGCTCTGTAAACCCAGGTCAGCAACTCGTCCACGTAGGTGTGGAAGCCGTGCTTATCCTTGTTCCACGGCCCGGCGCCGCCGTTGGCATGGGGGTGATAGCTGACCAATTGCCATAGCCGGTTCAAGGCTTGGACAGTCTGCGGCTGGGGACTACCGACAACCTTCCCGAGCAGCGGTGAACCCTGCGGCAAGAAGGCCCCGTCGAGAGGCTGCCCGGGATATCCGCCGGGCAGCAACACCAGCACATCCGTGGATTGCAGGTGCGGATAGCCGTTGCGCGCCGGGATATCGTGATACACCACCGCCGGCATGTCCGGCAGGAATGTGACCTTTCCCCCTCCTTGCCGAAGCGTGTTCAACTCGCGCTCAATGCGCGCCACCTCGTAGCCGCCCTGAACGGTCTTCCGAATGACGCGGAACTTTTCCTGGTTATGCACTTTTATTGTCTCCTCGAGCTTGACGGGCACATCGCCAGGCTCTCTGTAAACGTCATAGTTGGCGGGGTCGGGATAGAGCAACCGGGCGATATCGGCGCCGGTCATTTCGGGCCTCACCCCCTGGTCTTCACCAAACGGCTTCTCGTTGACGTAGATCGTCAGCGTCGGGTGCTTGCGCCGGGTATAGAATACGGGGCCATCCAGGAAGTTGGCCGGCTCCTCCAAGCCGATGGGCTGGTCGTGGGGGCTCTCGTAGTCCCGGAAGAGTTGGACCTCCGGCGTGAAGCCGAACCATTCCCGCAACGTTGCCCCAGTCTGGTCGGCACGGAGAGTCTGCTCGGGCCGGTCGTCAATGAAGAACGCCAGCTTGGGCGGCCTACGGCAACCCGTTAACTCCGGTGCTTCGGATGCGGGCACGGCATAGAAAACATTGCCCTCCGCCAAATCAATGACCTGGTCATCTTTCAGTGGCACATCGTGCTCGCCTCCGAGGTCGCGAACAAGTATGTTACCGGGCGGAACATTCGCCTGGTCCTTCAGAACCCTGACTTCGACGCGGCGTTGTGGTGCTGGAACGAACTGGTCCTCGATTTTGGCGGCCCACTTTGGTTGGGGGCCGCAATGTTGGTGTTGTGATGCCAGGTCGTTTGCCTGGCCCGTAGGTTTAGTCAACGTACTCATACGTTTTTCTCTTTCTGCAGCGAAGTTGCGGTACTCGTCGCCTTCCTCACCCGAGGAATGCACGCCAAACGGTATTTCGCCCATTTCAGTTGCGATTTGTCGTCTTCGTATTATATTTATTGACGGAACCGTCAACTTCGGTTACAAAGAACGGCGCCTGCTAAAGCAGACGCTAACGTATTGCACTATATGACGAATTAGTATATAGCGCAAGTATTTTTTTCGTATGAGTGAAGTTTTTTCGCAACGCCTGAAATCTGCCCGAGATTTGCGGAAAATGAGCCAGGGCGATTTGGCCATTAAGAGCGGCCTTCAGCCCTCAGCCATTTCCCATTTCGAGACCGGCAACCGCTCCCCTTCCTTCGACAACCTAAAGCGCCTGGCGGACGCCCTATCTGTCACCACGGACTACCTACTTGGCCGATCGCCCGAGCCGGGCGCTTCGGGCCCGGAGACAGGTAAACTCTTTCGCCACGCCGAGAAGTGCAGCGCCGACGACCTCAAAGCGCTCGAAACTATGGCCGAGGCACTGGCCAAAAGAAACCTGAGCAAGTGAGGTGGGTGTGGTCTCGAGGATCCGAAGACTTGAAATCGATAGGATAGCCGAGGAAGTAGTGGCTGATGTCGCTGCGTTGCCGATCGAGCCAAGGAGCATCGCTACCGAGCGGCAGATTACAATCCAGACATGGGAGCCGAAGGTGCAGGGCATCTCGGGATTTCTCATGAAGCAGGGGGACTCATTTGGGATCGGTTACTCCGCCAAAATCAAGAATCCTGGCTTCGTCAACTTTACACTCGGCCATGAGCTGGGCCACTACCATCTGCCAGGCCACATCGAAAAGCTTTTCGCCAGCGGCTCGGGTATCCACTCATCCCGAAGCGGATTCGTGTCGGGCGACGAGTGCGAACGCGAGGCCGATCTGTTCGCCGCGACCCTCCTAATGCCCGAGCGGCTGTTCCGGGCGGCTCTCAGGACGGCAGGGCAGGGCTTTCCTGCGATCGAGGCGCTTTCTGCTCGATGTGTCACCTCGATCACAGCCACGGCGATTCGCTTCGCCGCCTTTGTCGAGGACCCCGTCGCCGTCATCGTCAGCAGCAATGGCAACGTGGAATACTGCTGCCTGTCACCGGCTATCCGAGAGATCGGAGGGATTACCAACCTGAGGCGTGGCGACTCCCTTCCGACGACGAGCACCACCGCGCGCTTCCAAGAGGAGCCTGATAATATCATCAATGGTTGCCGGGCCGAAGGCTGCTCAATTCTGGATGAATGGCTGGAGGGCGCGCCCCCAGTTGAGATGAAGGAGGATGTGGTTGGACTGGGGCATTACGGAAAGAGCCTCACGGTGCTTTTCTCGGGGGAGCCAGTGGAAGCCGACGATCCAGATGAGGATGAGGATTCTTATGAGCATTCACAGCAATGGGAACGGCAGGGATAGCGCAGCACCCTCACGAACGCCCGCTGATGGCCAGCGCCAGACGCCAGCCGGCACGACAAGGGTGGTTACGTTGCCGCTCAGGTAGATTGACCCACCTCTGCTCAGATAAATTGATCCACCCCGGCAGCATGTAGCTCCGGGGTTTTTTGTTTCCAAGCAGTGGGTGA
>JAJYHY010000501.1 GCA_021784555.1 bacterium | reverse complement strand
GGCGGACGTGGCCGGGAACACGTTGATCACTTGGCGGATTCGGCCCAGCTTTTCCAGCAGACCGGCCATCGGCAGGCGCAGGCCGGCTTGGCGCACCCGCCACCACAACAGCGCCCGCACCGGCCTCATAACTCAAATGCGGCAGCCCCGCCGCATCGAGGGTCACGGTCGTTTGCACCAGTTGGCGCAAATGGCGCCGGTGCAGGATCTGCTCGCACTTCCGTTCCACCGATTTGAGTGTCGGCGCCGTGTTTTGGTCCCCTCCAGGCCCGGCTCGCTCAGCGCCTGCCAGCGGGCGTCCTGATTGGAGATCTTCATCAGCTCCGGATGCTCGTCCAGCTTGACCGAGCCCACATAGGGCAGTTCCAAGGTGTCCACCAGGGCGAAGTTCTCGGCGGAGTTGTTCCCCTTGTCGAAGATGAGCGTGGGCTTGGCCGTGGCCCAAGAGGAGCCGGCTCGCTCGAGCCAGCGTTGAATATCGGGGCTGCCGGCTGTGGCGATTCCTTGCCATCGGCATGGGGCCGGGACTAACATTTCCAAAAGATGGAATCTATGAATGCCGCGCGCCAGTTGTGCATCTATGTAACCGGATTGTTCTTGTGCGGAGCCGCCTGCGGGGCGAGCTACCCCGTTCACCGCTCTGCCGCAAATCCGCGTCTCCTGGTTGATCAGAACAACGCCCCGTTCCTGATGGTCGGGGACTCTCCACAAGCCCTCCTTGTAAACCTCTCGGCGTCCGATACGGCGAGGTTTCTGGCCGACCGGGCGGCACACGGGTTCAACACGCTGTGGGTCAACCTGCTTTGCGTTGGCTACACGGGCGGGCGAGCCGACGGCAGCCTTTTGGACGGAACCAAACCCTTCACGCAGACATTGCCCGGCACGAGTTACTACGACCTGACCACACCGAACGAGGCCTACTTCGCCCACGTGGACAAGGTCGTCCGGACGGCGGCGGCGGATGGCATTGAGTTGATGCTCGACCCGCTGGAGACCGGAGGTTTTCTCAAAACCGCGCTCGGCAACGGTTCAGCCCGATGCCGGGGCTATGGGCGGTATCTCGGGAGGCGGTACAAAGATTCTCCCAACATTATCTGGCTCAGTGGAAACGATTACCAGGATTGGAAGGTGGCGACCAATGACGCGGTAACGACAGCGGTGGCCCTGGGCATCCGGGATGAGGACACCAACCACCTCCAGACCATCGAATTGAATTACCAGGCCAGCAGTTCACTGGACGACCCGAACTGGGCGCCCATCGTCGGCCTCAATTTCGCCTACACCTATCATCCCACCTACGCCGAGGTGCTCCACGCTTACAACCAAGGCATCGGGGTCGGTCCTCATTTTTTCCGCGGTAGTGGAGGCGAAGTGGCGGAAAAAGATGCAGGACTGACCCCGATGCCTGTCATCATGGGCGAGGCCAATTACGAATACGAAACAAACGGCGGCACCGACGGCGGACGCCCGCTGATTTTGCGCAGGCAGGAATACTGGACAATGCTCTCCGGGGCCAGCGGCCAACTCTACGGCAATCACTATTCCTGGCCCTTCGTGGCGGGGTGGCAGAGCCACATCGATTCGCCGGGCGTCGTCCAGCTTCAATACATGGTGGACTTGTTTCGCTCCCGGAAGTGGTACGAGCTTGTGCCCGACCAAACCCACACCTTCCTCACGGACGGCTATGGCCATTTCGTTTCGAGTGGACTGCTTGCCGGCAATGATTATGTGGCCGCCGCCCTGACCCCCGACGGTGCGCTCGGCATGGCCTATCTGCCCCAAGGCGGGACGATCACCGTTGCCATGAACAAACTCCGTAATCCCGTCACCGCCCGCTGGTTCGACCCCAGCGCCAACCGGTTCAAAACCATCCCCGGCTCGCCTTTCCCCAATACCGGGACGCGGCAATTCACCGCGCCCGGCAACAATGGCGACGGCGACCCCGACTGGGTTCTGGTGCTGGAAGCTCCTCCCCGGCGCTAAGAGCCTGTTTTGAATCTCACATTTTGGCGATGAACTTGGGTCGGGCTCCCGCAGGGACGCGACAATAAAATACGCGATCGCGTATTTTATTGTCGCGTGGCGAGGCATTGGGGTGTTTGTGGCTGTCCAAGAGCAAGGCTATCGCCAAAATGTGAGTTAAATCAAACCACGCAACACCGGCGCAATCGGGACGGAGTGTTGGAGTGATGGATAGCCAGATGCTCCAATACTTCAGCGCTCCATCACCTCGCTACACGGACATCAGTCTCAGGACTCCTGATCCCCCGCGCGGGCTTTTGCGGCGCATGGAATGTTCCTGACACCACTGCGCTCCCAACACGATGAATGCCAGGGTTGTTTTTGGAGACTTCGCCATGGACGGTGTGGGGAAAACGCACAGGCTGCTTTCCTGGGATCAGGAGTCCTGAGCCTCGATTGGGTGGATGCGCGATTTGGCCTGAACGGGGGGTCAATCTTAACGGTACTTTTTGCATGCTTAACGGACCAGCGCAAACGCGGCCCGCCGGCGCACCCACCACCAGTTGACGCCCGCGACGACGGCGGTGATCATCATCAAGAGGGCCTCCCGGAGTTCCAAACGGCTAAGCAGCAGGACGCAAATCGCCATCCCCGCAATGCTGAACGCCGCGCCGAACGGCAGCCGAAAGCGTGCCGGCTTGGTCTGGAGGCGGCGCAGGCGCAGGAGGGCAGCGCAGACCACCAGGTAATACAAAACGCCCGCGCCGGCGCTGACCAGCAGTGACCACTTGAAGGTGCCGGTGACCGTCAGAATCCACGCCAGCGCAGCGAAAATCAGAATTGCCGCGTGTGGCGTGTTGTAGCGCGCATGCACCTTGCCAAAAACTGGCGGAAAATCGCCCGTGTCGGCCAATGAAAAGAGCAGTCGGGGAACGTTGAGCAACGAGGCCGAGATCCAGCCGTAGGTCGAGATCATGGCCGCAACGTCCACAAACAACGCGCCCCCGCGCCCAACCAGCACCTCCGCCGCCGACGCCAACGGGCGCTCTGCGGCGGTCGTGCCAACCGTCGCTACTACGACGAACTGGAGCAGGGCGTAGATCACGGTGCAAGCGGCCAGCCCCGTGATGAGGGCAAATGGAATGGTGCGCCGGGGCTCGTTTACCTCGCTGGCGGGTGTCATCGGGTCCTCAAAACCGCCAAAAACGAAGATCAACAGCAACAGCGCATTCCCCCAGGCCGCCCACCCCGGCGCCCCGACTCCCGACACCCGCGCCAGGTTTGCCTTCCGGCTGAACCGGATGAAACCCAGTCCGATGAGCAGCGCCAGCGGGGCGAGCTTGGCCACGGTAAACACGTTGCACCAAATCGTTCCCTTGCGCGTCCCCAGGTAATTGGCGGCGGCCGGCACGGCGATCAACCCGGCGATGACCAGCGCCCTAGGCCAGCCGTGACCGCACCAGGGCGCCATGCCGCTCAAATAGATAACGAATAGATTCGCGTTGGCCGCCGCTCCCCCCAGAGCGGAGAGAAAATAGAACCAGCCCACCTCCAGCCCCATCAGCCTTCCAAATGCCGAGCGCGAATATAGGTACACCCCGCCGGGCTCCGAAAACCGGGAGCCAACCTCGGCAAAGCACAGGACGATCACCGCGGTCAACAGGCCGGCCAGGAGCATCGCGATGGGACTGGCCGCGCCCACCGCGGCGATCAGCTTGCCCGGCACGCCGAAAATGCCACTCCCGATGATGCAGTTTATCACCAACGCCACCAAGCTCCAGCGGCCAATTGAGCGAATGAGCGGCATGGGAGCTTAGTGGCAAGGCGCCGTTCGGAACAGCATACAAGTTGATGATGGTTTGAATCCAAGCACAGTCTGCGGCCGTTGGCAAGGGTTCTCTGAGGGCTCACCTCGAGGTGCGCGGGTCCCTCAGGAATTGGGCGTGGCCGTCGAGGAACAAACGGTTGCGCCCGCCGCGGTGGGGCGTCAACCCTTTAAGTTGCGGGTCAACGCTCCGGATGGTGGCGGGGAAGTAGGGATCGACGGCCAATTCGACATCGGAAGGCCCGTCTGGTTGGCCGACAGTCGGATCATTGGCGAGCCGGAGGTCCGAAACGCACTGGGCAATGGACTTGCCCCAAAAGTCGTCAAGCGGCGCCGGAGCGTTGGTTCGGTCGAACCGCCACAGCCAGTAGCGAGTGACCGGCGCGTTGGAAACGGAGGAGATGGCCTGGGCGGCTTGCACCGCGGTTCCCGCCGGAGACAGCGCGCCGGCTGGACACGACCAAACCGGCGGAGTCACCCCTTCGGGCTGCAGCACCACTGCCGCCCAACCGGCTCGAGGGTCGGATGGCGGCCACGTGGTCCACGGCCGAAAGCCGCCTGGCAGAAGTGACTTGAGGTCGCGCCGGTCCGGAAAGCGGTCCCGGTGGTCATCGAGGTAAAGGGTGAAGCCGAGGCCGATCTGCCGGAGGTTGGAAAGGCAGTTGGCGCGGTAGGCGTCCTGCTTGGCGGCGGCCAGAGCGGGCAAAAGCAGCGAAGCAAGAACCGCGATGATGGCGATGACCACCAGCAGCTCAATCAGGGTGAACGCCCGAGGGCGTTCGGTGACTTTGGTCGGCGCGCTGAGAGAGGGCACAATTGCTATGTATAATAGCATGCATTAGCCAAGAAGCGAATTGGTTTTTGCTCAAAGTGCTTGCAATGGACAACGTCAGGCCGCTAAACTCGGCGCATTCTGCTGGTTAGAT
>JAJYHY010000500.1 GCA_021784555.1 bacterium | reverse complement strand
ATTGTCGCGCCCATGCGGGAGACCGACCCGGGTTCATCGCCAAAATGTGAGTGGAGTTTGAATGACGTTGAGGACGGGTCACGCTCGTGCTCTTGCTCTCGCTCCTGCTCCTGCTCTTGCTCTCAATCCTTGAGGGCGAGCAAGAGCATGAGCAATGGCAAGAGCAAGAGCCAGAGGCGTGCGTCGCCTAAACCAGATGGCGCTGGTCAGGGGATGGACAGGGTAAAACTGCCGGAGACGGATCGGCTCGGCTTGGGCGGGGCGGGATAGGCGGTGCCGGAGACGGAGCCCGCCCCTTGGCTGTTGAAGTTCAGCAGCAGCGTCATGGGGATGACGTTTGAATAATAGATCGGCCAGAGTGCGCCTCGATACGGTTCCTGTTTCCAGGTGTAACGGGTGACGGTGCCTGGCGTCCCGGCGAAGGTAAAAGTCCCGCCGCCTTTGGCGTTGAATTTTATCTTAAGGGTGCCGGTGCCCGTCAGCTTCAGCGTCAGGGTGCGGTTGAAGACGGTCTTGGGAGCGAAGGTCGAGGACGGGTACTGAATCTGAGCAAAGGAGAAGAATCGCTGGGGGACATCGTTGGTGATGGAGACCGAATTGGTGGAGGGAGAGGCCACCTCGATGCCGAGGCTGTCCGCGGACCAGTCGGTAAGATTGGTGGAGACGTACAGGCGATTGTCGGCGAACTGCCGGTTCGCGAAGGAGAGACTGGCTGCGGCATGGGTCAGGGCAATGCCCAACGGGAGGTTGGTTACGACGGGCAGGTCCTGGGCGTTGATGTCAAAGGCCTGGGCGCCAGGCCCGACGCGCCGGACCTGCACCTGCTGGATGACGACATTGGTCAGGGGCCGGTCGGAGGCGTCGGTAGGGACCGCGCTAATGGAATCGACGACGTTGGAACCGCTAACGACGCGTCCGAAGATCGTGTAGCCGTTGTTGAGGGAGGGCTGGCTTGAGACGGTGATGAAGAACTGGGAGCCGTTGGAGTTCGTGCCGGAATTGGCCATGGCCAGCACCATGGGTTGGCTGAAATTGAGCGAGGCGGTGATCTCGTCCGGAAACGCGTAGCCCGGGCCGTCGGTGCTTTGGCCATTGGGAGACCCGGACTGAATGACGAACCCGGCAATCACGCGCTGAAAAGTCAAGCCGTCGTAGAATGGTTCCGTTCGCGCCCGCCCGGTCGTCAAATCCAGCCATGCCCGGGCGCCGGTGGCCAGACCGATGAAATTGGCGGTGGCCTTAGGCGCATTGGTATAGTCCAGTTGGCAGGTGAACTCGCCCATGCTGGTGGTGAAATCCGCGTAGATGCCGTTGGTCTGGCCCACGGCGTGAAAGACAGCGCTGGCCAAGAAGAGCGGCCACAGAACCCCCAACACGGGCCTTATACGCGACCGCAACAAGGCCTGTGGCGCCGGGGTGATGCCGTTTGCGGAGCCGTTTCTGTTGCGCATATCACTTCTCTTGGGCCGGGTTTGCCATCTTGCTCGTAAACCCCAGCGGGGTGGCATGTTTGTAGCAGACCGCACGCAAGAAGACCAGTGTTGTTTTTGATCGGCCCGGATTTCGGTGAGGTGGCCCACCGAAATCCGGGCCGATCAAAAACAACACCCCTCGCTGGGGGCGCGGTTTGCTACAAATATGCCACCCCGCTGGGGTTTTGGAGAGCGGTGGCTGGTCCCGGTCATGATTTTGCGCGTATGATGCCCGAAAAAAATGAGATGCGCCCAATCGCCTGCCAAGAAGGAACTCGCGCTTGACAGACCGGCACTCGCCTTGGACACTTCGCCCTTTAAAGTATCGAATGCCATGAATATTCGCAGTGGTTGCTCTTGGGTAAGACACTCCCTCATCTTTTCACTGACGGCCGGTCTCATCGCGGCTTCTTTCACCTGCCGGGCACTGACAATTCTCTCAGGCCCTTCGTTCAGTCCATCGACCAACGCCCCGCTGGCGGGCACTTTGCGTCTAACCACGGACACCGACTCAAGGGTCAGCGTCTCCGTCACCGACGGAATAGACAGTTGGACGCACAATTTTTATGACTACGGGACGACCCATTCACTGCCGCTGCTGGGATTCAAGCCGGATCGGACCAACCACATCACCGTGACGGTCTATGGCCCGCACCGGCACGCCGTTACAGTGCCTCAACCGCTGGAGTTCGTCACCGCCCCTCTGCCCGCCGACTATCCGAACATGCACGTGCTGGTAGATCATCCGGAAAGAATGGAGCCGGGTTACATTCTCTACAACGTCGCCATGCACAATCAGCAGTATTGGTATGTGACGATTATAGACAACACGGGCCAGGTGGTCTGGTATGACGCGGCGCCATCGACCGCCGACGTGCGCCAACTGGACAATGGGGACCTGTTCATGCCCTGGACGACGAATTTTTACGAGATCGACATGCTCGGGAATATCGTCAAGAGCTGGGTGGTTCCAACCAGCCTTCCCATCGATCTTCATGATGGCGTGCCGACGGACCACGGCACCATTCTTTACCTGAGCGACCAGTTGGAGACCGTCACGAACTTCCCCACCAGCGCCACGAACCCCGACGCGCCTCGCACGACCGCGCAGGCCCTCTACCAGGAAGTGGTCGAAATCTCGCAGACAAACGCCGCGGTGCTGAACACCTGGTCGCCCATTGATTTGCTGGACCCCAGGCGCATTAGCTACCTCTTCGACCCGTGGGAAGGCGGCTGGGATGTCGAACATTCCAATGCCATCCGCGAGGACCCGAACGATAACTCGCTCATCATCTCGATGCGCCATCAAAACGCCGTCGTTAAGTTCACACGCGACGGGCAGCTTAAGTGGATTCTGGGCACCCATGCGAATTGGGGGCCTGCCTGGCAGCCCTACCTGCTCAACCCGGTGGGGACCAACTTCGAGTGGCAGTATGGCCAGCATTCGGCGATTGTCACCCCCCAAGGCACCCTCATGATGTACGATGACGGCAACTTCCGGGCCAGCCCCTTCGAGCCGCCGGTCGCCGACTCGAACAACTGGAGCCGCGCCGTGGAATACAAGGTCGATGAGCAGACGATGGAGGTTTCCCAGGTTTGGGAGTACGGCCGGACCAACGGCGATCGGCTCTACACCGGCTATGAGGGCAGCGCCTATCCCGAGCCAAAAACAGGAAACGTGCTGATCGGGTTTCCGTCCGTCGCCTACGAAAACGGCGCGCCCCCCAGCCCGGACGGGCCACAGGCGGTATCGGCCCGCATCAAGGAGGTCACGCACGACGTGGCGCCGCAGGTCCTCTTTGACCTGGCGATTACGATGTACGACAAGACCAATTCTCCGGTCAATAACTGCACCATTTATCGCGCCCGCCGCATCGCCGACCTTTACCCGCACCCCGCTGAGCCAGTCAGTGATCTCGTCGTCAATGACGCGAATGGAACGCCGACCCTGGAATTCTCCGCCGACGACACGTTGTCTTACGCTGTCCAGGCCTCGACTAACCTCGTGGATTGGGCGACCCTTGGCATACCGACCGAAGATCCGCCGGGAACGGGAGACTTTAGCTTTGAGGACGACCAAGCCTCGGGGCTGCAGGCGCGTTATTATCGCGTACTCACACAGGCGCCACCGAAGTACCCGGCCTTCTGAGCCTCAACTTTACCCGTAAACACCCAGCTATCGCAAATTGGCGGCGGCCCAGCGCGCCTGAGGCCCGTTAGGGCCGGCATATTTGGGGTGCGCCGCGATGCCCTTCCTACGGAACTAGAGTCCTCGAACTCCAAAACATGTTGCGGACAGGTCAAGTTTTGCGGCGTCTGCGGCGAGGGCGAAGCGGTCTGCGACTGCCCCACCGGCATTTTTCATTAGGCATTGGGCATTTAGCATTATTCATTGGCAATGCCCAATGCCCAATGCCTAATGAAAAATGCTCAATGACCTGGGAAAAACGGTCTGAGGCGGAGCCTCGCTAGATCATGTTTGCTGGCGCGGCCGGCTCATCTATCGGCCGCAAATTGCCGCCGTGCCCAACACGTTCCAACAATCTCATGGCCCGGCTGATTTGTTTAGCGCGATATTCTGTGGGGAAAGTTGAGCTTCTGAGCGGCAGGCGCGCTGCGGGCGGGTCGCTGCCGCAGGCGCTCACACAGCGAGCGGATCTCCGCCTCCCTTCAGGCGCATGACTAGCTCATAGAGTTCTTTGGCCAGCGCCACAATCTCGTTGAAAGTGGACGGCTTGAGCAGGAAGCCCGTCGCGCCCAGTCCCAGTGACTCCTGGCGCCGGGCTGGAGAAGGGTACCCCGTAAAAATCACGACCGGCAAATCTTTCAGGGCGGGAGTGGCCCTGACAAATTTGAGGACTTCCAACCCGCTGGCGCCGGGCATGACAATGTCGAGCAGGACCACGTCCGGCCAACAGACGGGCACGCGCCGGCTCTGCTCCATGAGGCTGGTCAAGTAAGAGATGCCCTTTTCGGACGAATCGGCCACGTGCCAGTTGAAAGGAACCTGGGCCTTGCGGCAGGCCGCTTGAAAGAGCACCTGATCATCGGTGCTGTCATTGACGTGCAGCACCCGCAGGAATGCTCCAGCCAGGGGCAGAGGATTGCCTGGCCCTGGAGAGGGCGCCGGCAGGTTTGAATATCGTTCCTGGACCATAAGTTCACTTCTTCCAACAAAATGACCGGACTTCAATGGGCTGAAACCCTATTCAGCCCGGGTCGGGGTCAGTCCCGCATCTTTTTCCGCCACTTCGGCCTCCA
>JAJYHY010000112.1 GCA_021784555.1 bacterium | reverse complement strand
GATCTCAAAAGGATTGGGGTTTCGTCTCTGGTCGGCGGTTCATCCGCATGCCGTCGTGGCGCTCAGCGCGCAAGTGGGGGCCGGCACGGTAATCGCCGCCGGTGCGGTCATAGGACCCGGAACCACTCTGGGCGAGAACGTCATTGTCAACTCATGCGCGAGTGTGGATCACGATTGCCGGCTTGCCGAGGGGGTGCATATCTGTCCAGGAACGCACCTGGCAGGGCGAGTGGAGGTTGGGCGCGCGGCATGGATCGGCATAGGCTCGACCGTGATCGAGAGGGTGCGAATCGGGCAAGGAGCTTTTGTGGCGGCGGGTGCGGTAGTAGTAGGGGAGATTCCTGAGCGGGTGCTGGCGCGAGGGGTTCCCGCCAGGGTTGTCCGGAAGCTTCCGTTTGGCTGGTCTCCGGCGATCTCAGACAATTATGGATCCTAAACTATGGATATCAAAGACCTTGGCCCGCGGCCTCGTGCGGCCACATCGCAGGCAGAAGATTTTCTGCGTGGGGCTCAATAAGACCGGCACACTGTCCTTGGCGGGGGTGTTGGAACAATTCGGGATTGTGGTGGCGCCCCAGAGGCCGGCTGAGTTGCTCATCAACGAGTATGCGCGGCGTGATTTCACCAAATTGATTCGCTTTTGCCGGTTCTTTCAGGCATTTCAGGATGTGCCGTTCAGTTGTCCCTTCACCTACCAGGCCCTCGACCAGGCCTTCCCGGGGAGCAAATTCGTCCTCACGGTCCGAGAGAGTGCCGAACAGTGGGGTCAGTCGCTCACTGGATTCCACTCCAAGCTGTTCGCCGGTGGCAACGTGCCCCGAGTGGAAGACTTGGCGGCGGCTGAATACTGTTACCGGGGTTTCATCCTGGATTTCTACCGGGCCGTCTTCGGTGCGGCTGAGGAACCGTTGTACGAACCAGAGACCCTCTGCCGACTTTATGAGTTCCACAACACCTCGGTGGTGGAGTATTTTCGCCATCGGCCCGGTGAGTTGCTGGTGCTGGATGTGTCCAGGGCGGGCGCCATGGCGGACCTTTGCAGGTTCCTGGGAAGGCCTGTGGTGGACAAGAGGTTCCCCTGGCTCAATAGGACCGAGGACATTGTCGCGCCCTTGAAGCAAGCTCACATTGGAGGAAGCACCTCAACGATATGCCCAAGGCAAGGTTGACGGACCTGGCGGTTTTTGGCGGAACTCCGGCCTTCGGGGAGCCACTGCACGTCGGCCGGCCGAATCTGGGCGATAAGGACCGGTTCCTGGCGCGATTGAACGACTTGTGGGATCGCCGATGGCTTACGAACAATGGGCGCTATGTTCGTGAGCTTGAAGAGAAACTAACCGCGTTTCTCGCTGTCAAGCATTGTATCCCGGTCTGCAATGCCACCGTGGCGATGGAACTGGTGATTCGGGCGCTGGGGTTGACTGGAGAGGTCATCGTTCCTTCATTCACCTTTATTGCCACGGCGCACGCGCTCCAATGGCAGGAAATCACCCCAGTGTTCTGCGACGTGGAGCGCGGCACCCACAATTTGTCGCCCCGGCAAGTGCGCCGGATGATCACCCCCCGTACTAGCGGCATTATCGGCGTGCATGTCTGGGGACGGCCCTGCGACGTGGAGGCCCTGCAGGCGATCGCCCAGGAGCATAACCTGAAGGTCCTGTACGATGCCGCCCACGCCTTTGGCTGCACCTGCCAAGGGCAAATGATCGGCCATTTCGGCGAGGCGGAGGTGTTCAGCTTTCATGCGACCAAGTTTTTTAACACTTTTGAGGGAGGAGCCGTGGCGACGAACAACGACGAGCTGGCCGCAAAAATCAGGTTGATGAAGAATTTCGGGTTTCAGGGGTACGACAACGTCATTTACATTGGCACAAATGGAAAGATGACGGAAGCCGCGGCGGCGATGGGGCTGACGGGATTGGAAAGCCTGGAGGCCTTCATCTCCGTCAACCGGCGCAACTATTTGGCTTACAGGAGCTGCTTGGCGGGAATTCCCGGCCTGTGTCTGGTCACCTATGATGAGCGGGAACGCCACAACTTTCAGTACATCGTCCTCGAGTTGGACGACACGGTTGCCTCTCTGAACCGTGACGAACTGGTGACCGTGCTTCATGCGGAAAACGTCCTGGCGCGGCGCTATTTTTTCCCCGGTTGCCATCGGATGGAGCCTTATCGCTCGCTCTTCCCACATGCCGGGCTGGTTTTGCCGGAGACCGAGCTTCTGGCGGCGCGAGTGTTGAGTCTGCCCAACGGAACCAGCGTGGATGAGCCGGACATTGAGCGGCTTTGCGGTATTATCCGGCTCGCCCTGGCCAATGGTCCAGAGATCCGCCGGGAGCTTCTCGCGGGCAAGAGGCAAGCCGGCAAATACGCCGCTGAGGCATGAAGGCTAGCGTCTCGCTGATCACCTATAACCATGCGCCTTATATCTCGCAGGCGATAGAAAGCGTGCTGGCGCAGCAGACCAACTTTGACTTCGAGTTGCTGATCGGAGAGGATGATTCCAACGACGGCACCCGTGCCATCGTGACCGACTACCGGTCCAGGTACCCGGAGCGGGTGCGGCTCTTGCTGAACACCCGGCGGGACGTGGTCTATGTCAGGGGGAGGCCCACCGGGCAGGGGAATTTCGCTAATAATCTTCGAAATACCCGCGGCCAATTCGTTGCATTGCTGGACGGGGATGACTACTGGACTTCACCACAAAAGCTGCAGAAGCAGGTGGACTTTCTCGAGGCCAATCCGGACTGTGCCCTGTGTTTTCACAATGTCCGCGTCGTCGAGCAAAACAGTTCCTCCGAATCGGCGCTTTTCCATACGGAACCTATGCGCCCCCGTTACGGGATTGAGGATCTTTTGAACGGCAATTTCATGCAGACCTGCTCGGTGGTTTTTCGCGCCGGCCTGTTCAGCGATTTTCCGCCGTGGTTTTTCAAATGCCGGATGGCTGACTGGCCGCTGCACGTTCTTAATGCGCAACACGGCTGGATCGGCTATTTAGACGAAGTCATGGGGGTGTACCGGAGGCACGCCGGAGGATTATGGTCCGGGCAGTCGCGTTTGCAAATCCTGGCTGACAGCTTGCAGGCGGCCAAGCAAATCCGGACTTGCCTGACGCCGGCGCAGAAGAAGCATCTTGATGCCGTCACGGAGGCTTGGTTGCGTGAGATGATCGATTTGCACTGCGCCCAGGGGCAGGACACGGCTGCCGCTCGAATCGTGCTCTTCACGAGGCTTCTGTTCCGGACCAGGGCCAAGCCGTGGCGCATCTTTCGCTTGTTAGTTCTACGGCGCCCCGGAATAGAAGCGGGAATTCCGAAGTGAAGCCCAAGGTCCGCATCGATTCGCCGTCGAGCATTCCCCCCTGAAAATCTGAGTCAGCGGCCCTGCTCCTCGCTATACGCACTCCGGCTCCTCGACCTCCACCGGTCTCGGCGCCAGCGGCGTCCCGTCTTCCGCCTCCGGGTACTCGAACACCTTTCCTTCGTAGTTTCGCACCACCACGCGTTCCCGGTTCCGGCTCAGGATATAATCCGGATTGACGGGGACTTTGCCGCCGCCGCCGGGTGTGTCAATCACGTATTGAGGGACGGCGTAGCCGCTGGTATGCCCCCGCAAGGATTCCATAATCTGAAGGCCTTTGCGGACGCTGGAGCGCAGGTGGGCGGAGCCGGCGATGAGATCGCATTGGTAAATATAATACGGCTTGACGCGGCACAACAGGAGCTTTTGCACGTGCGCCTTCATGACCAGGGCATCATCGTTGACGTGGCGCAGGAGCACCGATTGGTTGCCCAGCGGAATCCCGGCATTGGCCAATCGCTCCAGTGCTTCCCGCACTTCGGTGGTGAGCTCGCGCGGATGGTTGGAGTGAATGCTGATGAACAGCGGATGGAACTTCGCCAGCATCTCGCATAGGGCGGGAGTAACGCGCTGAGGCAAAAAGACCGGGATCCGCGTTCCGATGCGGACAAACTCCACGTGCGGAATGGCCCGCAACCGGCTCAGCAAGTATTCGAGTTTCTCGTCGCTAAACAGCAAGGGGTCGCCCCCGCTCAGCAGCACGTCGCGCACCTGGCGGTGGGAGCGAACATACTCGATCTGGCGGTCGAACTCGGGATGAAAATCGTAACCGGAGGCGTTGCTGACCAGCCGCGAGCGGGTGCAATACCGGCAATAGGCCGCGCAACGGTCGGTCACCAGGAATAATACCCTGTCCGGGTAGCGATGCACCAGGCCGGGCACGGGCGAATGCGAATCTTCGCCGCAGGGGTCTTCCATCTCCCAGGGCGACACCAGCGTCTCCTCGCCGCGCGGAATAACCTGCCAGCGAATCGGACAATTCTCATCATCCTGGTCAATCAGGTTGAAGAAGCAGGGCGTGATGGCCAGCGCCAGCTTGTGGTTGGCCAAGGCTGCCCCGGCCAGTTCCTCCGCCGTCAGCGCCGGCATCAACCGGCGCAATCTCTCGACCGTCGTGATGCGATTCTTAAGTTGCCAATGCCAATCGTTCCAGTCGTGGGCTGGAACCTCCGCCCACGCCCCCCGGCCAGCCGAGCGAAATTCTTTAAGGGAGTCGAAGTGCTGGGTACAGCATGGGGGGTCCTCCGCGTTATCTTCGGTTGAGTTGACGATCTGCATTTTTCCTTCTCGTAATCAGCCAACTATAGGTGCGATCACCCGCCTGTCAAGCGGCGCCAAATGGGGTGAAGAGGGGTGACTACCCGAAAGCTTCCGGCGCTTCCGAACTTCCAGCCAACTTCCGCTGCCCTAAAAACCTCCGCCTGCAAGCCGACCCTACAAGTCTCGGTGATCTCGCGCCGCTCATTCCACAAAAGGACATCCTGCACTTCCGGGTGCGCCCACGGCACCCGCTCATACACTTCGCGGGGCGTGGTCCTGTGATGAAGGAATTCGTCGTTGCTGTGGACGGCCTCTTCCGACAGCGCAACCGCAGCCGGTGTGCTCGGCTTTACATTCTCGTCCCTCAGCACGAGGACGCCGGTCGCGGCAAGATCAAGGCGCACCTTTCGTGGTTTGGTTGGCAACTGCTGCGCGTAGTCCAACAGCATCTTTCGCGCGGTCGTGACCTCCAGCGCGAATGGAAAATGGACTGCGGACTGTTCAAGCCGTCGCAAATGGTAATCCAGAAGGAAATAGCCCTCCGGGGGCTCCCAGAGAAGAGCATCGTAGATTGCGAATTCGTTGCTCATCGTGATCTGCCCCGCGCCCAACGTCCAAGCTGAGCCATGCCGGCCCGGAGCCTGGCGTGGCCAGCGGGAAGGCCAAAATGAAACCGAAGACTCACAAAAGTGGAGGCGGGGCAGGCATTGGCTCCAGCGTCTTGTCAAGGTTGGGCGGCTAACTCTTGTGCTTAATCCACAGCAAAAAAACGATGGCCAAACGGCTCAACCCGATACTCAAAACAATCCATCCGACGTTTGCTGCCGCCCGAACAATAGTCGGATATTTGGAAAAATCCAACCCGATCCTCTCGCTCAATAACGTCAGCAACCCGAATATGGAGAAGAGTATGGTTCCCGCGGGTAACGCGAACTCTCCACGAAACCAACGGTAGCCAGCAAAAAACGGCAGGTCATGCAACAGTAGGCCACAGCCAACGAAAGTCAGAAACACGGCCAGCCCCCGCGGAAACCGTCTGTGCAAGGGCCTATAAAAATACAAAGCCAAAAGATAGCGGTAGGCCGGATTCCAATCGCGCCAAAATGCTGGAAAAGAGGGCGCAAGGAAAGGCCGGATGAATAAACGGTGCAGAAACACTAAAGGCTGCCCTATGCTTCCGAGTTCATGGAGCATGAAGTGCGGGAAATCGGAAGTGTGGCGTTTGACTAGCATGTGCCGCCTAACAGTCGAGTAAGTCTCCGCATGACGCTCTCGGTGATGTCCTGACCTCATTTCGCGGAGACCTACTCGACTCAAGGTTAGGCCGCCGCGACGTCGACGTATTCAGCGGTCGAAGACGGCTCCGGAGGCGCAAGCCCCCCCTTGCGCATTTCCTCGAGATGAAACTGGATCGCTTCCCGAATAACTCGCAGCACCTCATCCCGGGTCGTGGCGGCGGCCACACAACCTGGGAGGTCCGGTACGTAAGCTCCGTAGCTGCTTGGTCCTTTCTCGACAACAATCGCGTAGCGCATAATTCAGTCCTTCAGTCCGGCCTGTTTCAATATACTGTTCAAGGCGCCTTTCGGAACGTCAACTCCCGGATCGCCGGCGATAGTGACAATCCCGGGCTTCGCTGGATGCTTGAAGTGCCGGTGGCTGCCGCGCGTCCGCTCCATGCACCAGCCGTCCCGCTCGATAAGCTCAATAGCTTCGCGGACTTTCACGCATCGATGGTATTGGTTGCGTCACGGCACTGTCAAATACACTGGAGAAAAACCCTCTACGCAGATCCCCTCCTGCTCTCCGGTCTTGAAAGACCAGCCCGTCTCCAGAATACCGTTCTCCGCCATTCTGTACGGACCGACGGTAAACGGATAATCGGTATGCTGCTGCACGGTCTTGTTGGTGGCTATCACTCGACAGGAGAGGCTTCCGTTGCCCTTGTTCTCCGCTTGAAGAACCAAACCGCTGGAATCCAGCGATGACCTGCGAAAACCCAGCTCCAAGGGCACAGGCGGCGGCGACCGCAAACAGCTCGCAAGCAGGATACCCAGCGTGGCAAAATGCGCAGCGACGAGAGCACCGTGGTGAGTCGGGATTCTTTCAGTGTTTTCATTGTTGTCGCGTTCAACGGCCTAACGTTCAACTCGCTTGCGCCTATTCGGCCGTGACCACCGGATTCTGCCAGCCGCCGGGGGGAGTGACCCGCTCGACCTCCGCCGGCCCCCAGCTTCCTGGCCCGTACTCATGGAGCGGCGTGCCGGCCTTGAGCACCGGATCGACAATGCGCCAGGCCTCTTCGACATAATCCTCGCGGGCAAAGAGTGTGGCATCTCCCACCATGGCATCGGTGAGCACCCGTTCGTAGGCGTCCATCTCTCTGGCGCAAGGATGGCGCCCGGCTAGCAGCTCGGATAACTGGCTGCGCGTCTCCTCTTCGGGCGAGGTGACGTTAAGCCCAAAGGCCAGGACAATATCCGGGCTAATCCGCAGCCGGACGTAGTTTGGCGTTAAGTCGTAGTGACGGTACATGGTTGGCGGCTGTCGCAGCCGGATCAGGATTTCCGTGCAGGTCACCCCGAGGCACTTCCCGGCGCGGATAAAAAAAGGGACGCCCCGCCAGCGCCAGGAGTCGATGTGGAGTTTGAGCGCCGCAAACGTTTCCACACTCGAATCGGGCGCCACCCCGCGCTCGTTGCGGTAACCCCGGAATTGGCCGCGCACCAGGTTCTTCGCCTCCAGAGCCGGAATGGCTTTGAGGACCTTCACCTTCTCGTCACGGATAGACTCGCTGTCCGTGCGGATGGGCGGCTCCATGGCCACGTTGGCCAGGACCTGGAATAGATGGTTCTGCACCACGTCCCGGACGGCGCCCACCTGCTCGTAAAATACGCCGCGGCCCTGCACGCCAAAATCCTCCGCCATCGTGATCTGCACGCTCTCGATATGGGAGCGGTTCCAGAACGGTTCAAGGACCGTATTGGCAAAGCGGAAGAAGAGCATGCTGTGGACCGGCTGTTTGCCCAGGTAATGGTCGATGCGGAATATCGCCTTCTCGCTGAAGGTCTTGAGCAAGATCTCGTTCAAAGCTCTCGCGGAAGCCAGATCCCGTCCGAAGGGTTTCTCAAGGATCACACGGGAGTCGGCGGCGCAACACCCAATGCGCAGGAGTTGCTCCACCACGATGCCGAACGCCGAAGGCGGGATAGCCAGGTAAAAAGCCGGCCGCTCGGCGGCCCCCATCTCGCGGCGGAGCGCCTGAAATGTTCCGATGTCGTTGTAATCGCCATCGACATATCGTAGCAATTGACAAAGTTTGTCAAATGCCGCCGGGTCCAGCCCGCCGTGCTGCTCGACGCTGTCCTTGGCCCGGGCTTTGAGCTGGTCGAGGTTCCAGCCGGCTTTGGCAACGCCGATGACCGGCACGTCGAGCGTGCCGCGCCTCACCATCGCCTGAAGCGCCGGAAAGATCTTCTTGTGGGCAAGATCTCCGGTCGCGCCGAAAAAGACGAGGGTGTCAGAATGGGGACGAGTTGATTTCATCATTTATAGATAACTTGAGCCTCTCCCGGACGGGTCATTCGTTTGTGCCTTTATCGGCCCCTTTGTCGAATCCTAAGCTTGCGCCGGTTTCTCCAAATGCCCCCCGAATCCGAAGCGCATTGCCGAGAGGAGTTTATCCTGGTAATCCGCCTCACCCCGCGAGGCAAATCGCTCATACAAAGCCGTTGTCAGGACCGGCGCCGGCACGCCTTCGTCAATTGCCGCCTTGATGGTCCAGCGCCCCTCGCCGGAGTCGGAGACACGTCCGGCGAACCGGCCGAGGTTCGGGTCCGCGGTCAATGCGGTGGCGGTCAGGTCCAGCAACCAGGAAGCGATAACGCTGCCGCGCCGCCAGACTTCTGCTACGTCCGTCACATTCAAGTCGTACTGGTAGTGCTCCGGGTTTCGCAACGGCGTCGTCTCGGCGTTCACCTCGCCGCTCCTCTTGCCGATGTTGGCGTCGCGCAGGATGCTCAACCCTTCGGCGTAAGCCGCCATGATGCCGTATTCGATACCGTTGTGGACCATCTTCACAAAATGGCCGGCCCCATTGGGACCGCAATGGACATAGCCCTGCTCGGCGGTGCCCCCGAGCTTCTCGCGGCCCGGCGTGCGCGCGATGTTGCCCGCGCCAGGGGCCAAGGTTGCGAAGATGGCATCCAAGTGCCCGACCAAATCCTTCTCGCCACCGATCATCATGCAGTAACCTCGTTCCAAACCCCAGATGCCGCCGCTGGTGCCGACATCGATATAGTGAATGCCTTTGGCAGCCAGTTCCTTGGCCCGGCGGATGTCATCCACGTAATATGAATTGCCGCCGTCAATAAGAATATCGCCCTTTTCCAGCAGCGGCGCGAACTCCGCAATCGTCGCGTCCACCATCGCTGCGGGCACCATCAGCCAGATGGCGCGAGGCTTCTCCAGCTTCCGCACCAGTTCGCCCGGCGAATCCGCTCCAACCGCGCCCTCCTTGACGAGGTCCCTCACCGCCTGCGCGGCGCGGTCATAGACAACACACTCATGATTGCCGCGCAATAGCCGCCGCACCATATTGGCCCCCATCCGGCCCAGGCCCACCATTCCAAGCTGCATTCCCGATCGGTCTCTCATAGTGATCATTCCAAGTTCACATCGCTCAGCCGCCAGAGCCGGAAAAACCCTGGCGGCGAGGTTGCTTTGCCGCCCTACTTGCTTGGAGCATCGGCGCTATTGGTAGTCGAAGAGGACGATTGGCTCGTGGGGGCTGCTTTGCCCGCCGCCTTGGGCGCCGCCTGGCCCGTCGGCGAATTGGTTGCAGCCGAAGGGGCCGGCGTTGCATGGGTGGTGGCGGGCGTCATCGGGCTTAACTGGAAATTCGTGCCCGCGGGCGCTACCGCTGGGGCGGGTGTGGTCTTGGCAGGCGGCGGAGCGAGTTCACCGGGGAGCGGCTTGGGCGGTTTGTTAATGTTCTGGAGGAACTCCGAGCTGTTTTGGTTGTGATAAACGCGCTCGAGCACCGCCAGCACCAAGGCGATGATGAAAAAGATGGTGGCCGAATACTTCGTTATTTTCGTGAGAACCGTGCCGGAACCGGCGCCGAACAGCGCGTCTGAGGCCGACGAGCCGAAGGCCAGGCCGACGCCCGCCTCCTTCTTCGGCAGTTGGATCAACACGAGAAAGGTGAGAACCACGCAGTTCAGCACCATCAGAAAGGTCAAAAGACCAATGATAAAACCCATACTTCAGTCTGTTTTTGAATCGCTCTCTTTAAAGCTAAATCGAGTTCTTAACTATATCAGCAAAGCTCCGCGCTTCAAGGGATGCCCCGCCCACCAGCGCGCCGTCCACGTCCGCCTGGCTCATCAACTCCCGCGCATTGGCTGGTTTGACGCTCCCACCGTACTGGATACGCGCGCGGCGGGCAACTGTTTCATCGAATAAGTCCGCCAGCAGCCGCCGGATAAACACGTGCGCCTCCTGGGCCTGGCCGGCAGTGGCTGTCTTGCCCGTTCCAATCGCCCAGACCGGCTCATAGGCCAGGATTGTCTCGCCCATCTGCTCCTTGCTCAACCCGGCCAGGCTGCCGCGCACCTGTGTTTCCAGCACCTTCTCCGTCTGGCCGGCCTCGCGCTCCGCCAGCGTCTCCCCGACGCAAACGATGGGCTTGAGCGAAGAGGCGTGAGCCCCATGGGCTTTGGCGGAAATCAAGGCATCGGATTCTTTTTGGTACTGGCGCCGCTCCGAATGGCCCAGGATGACATAGCGCACTGAAAACTCTTTGAGCATCATGGCCGAGATTTCCCCGGTGTAGGCCCCGCCATTCTTCTCATGCATGTTCTGCGCCCCAAGCCTGATGTTGCAGTCGAGGATCACTTTCGAAACCTCGGAAAGAGCCGTAAAGGGCGGACAGACCACCAGGTCAACCTCCTTCACGTTGGCCAACTCCAATTTAAGGCCATGCACGAGATCAAGCGCCTCGGCCACGGTCTTGTTCATCTTCCAGTTTCCGGCGATAATTAGTTTTCGTTCTTTTAGCATTGTAAAGTCAATCAACGATCGTTGAGCACCGCTACCCCAGGCAACTCCTTTCCCTCGAGAAACTCCAGGCTCGCCCCGCCGCCCGTGCTCATGAAAGTGACTTGGTCACCCAGCTTGGCCTTGTTGAGCGCCTTCACGCTGTCGCCTCCGCCGATGATGCTTTTGGCTCCGTGCTGGCGCGTGGCTTGCGCCACGGCCCGCGCGACCGCGTTGGTGCCCTCGGCAAACCGCTTGTCTTCGAACAGGCCCATAGGGCCGTTCCAAAGGATCGTCTTGGCGCTGGCCACCTCTTGAGCATAGGCCCCGACCGTGGCCGGGCCGATGTCCAGTCCGGCCGCATCCTCCGGGCAATTCAAATCGGCGTTCACCCGCGCGTTCTGATACTCAATGATAGGCTTGCCCTTCTTGTCCATTTTGTCCGTCTTGACCGGCGTCGCCACGACGTCATCCAGCGGCAGCAAAAACTTGACGCCTCGTTTCTTGGCCTTGGCCAAGGCGGCCTTGGCCACTTCGGTCTTGTCAGGTTCCACCAGCGATATGCCGGTCTTGAGTCCCTGCGCCAGCCGAAACGTGTAGGCCATCGCGCCTCCAATCAGCAAGCTGTCCGCCTTCTCCAAGAGCCGGTCAATGACCTGAATCTTGTCGGAGACCTTCGCCCCGCCGAGCAGAACCAGGAAAGGCCGGGCCGGATGTTCCAGTTCCTCGCCCAGGAACTTGAGTTCCCGCTCCATGAGCAGGCCCGCGGCGCACTGCCCGCCGCGCCCCGCCACCACTCGAGCCACCCCTTCGGTCGAGGCATGGGCGCGATGGGCGGCCCCAAAGGCGTCATCGACATACATATCCGCCGCCTTGGCCAGCTTTTCCGCAAAGGCCGGGTCGTTCTTCTCCTCTTCAGGATGGAACCTCACGTTCTCCAGCAGCACCACGTCGCCGGGCTTCATCACCCCCACGGTTTTCTCCACTTTCTCCCCAATGCAATCATCTACAAAAGCGACTGGACGCACCAGCAACTCCGCCAATCTCTCCGCCACCGGGCGCAGCGACATTGAGGCCTCGCGCTTGCCCTTGGGACGGCCCAAATGCGCCGCCAGAATCAGCTTGGCCCCCTGGTCGCTCAGCAACCGCAACGTCGGGAGCGTCGCCACAATGCGCGTGGCGTCGGTAATGGCCATCCGGCCGCCCTTTTCCTCCAGGGGCACATTGTAATCCACGCGCACGAAAACGCGTCTGCCCCCCGCATTCAGATCTCTGACTGTCAACTTCGCCATAAATCGATTCTCCTGAACAGAGCCGCTCAGAATACAAAGCCTCCGTACGAAGTCAAAGCCAATTCGCAAGCCAAATTCGAGTACGAGTTGGATTTGGAGGATTTGCTCCAGGAGATTCTGGGGGGTCATGGGATTTTTCATAAGGCGAATATATATGAGTATATATACTATAAAACAAAAAGGAACGGAAAATTCGGTTTCCGAAGAATTTTGTCTTACGCCCTCAGCGGTTCACCGGCCAGCGAAGGCCGGACGGTATCGGCTGTAGCGCCGGAGCACGGCTCTAACATAATCTTTGGTGCCGCGAATGGCAATCCGTTCAATAAAAAGCGAACTGTTGGTGGCGGCGGCGCCCTTAATCCACTTGAGGACATTCGACCGGCCGGCGTTGTAATCGGCAAGGGCATAAGGAATGGGATTGTCCGTTTTGCGGTAGCGTTTGAGAAGTTGCTCGAGATAGAAGGCGCCGGCCAAAGTGTTGGTGAGAGGGTCGGCGCATTCCTCGTGAGAAAAATCCTCGATGTGTTCCGCATCGGCCCATTCCTGGGCGGCGTCCTCGCGCAGTTGCATGAGACCGATCTCCTGGAAGCGCCCGCGGGCCCTGGGGTTGAAGCGGCTTTCGCGCCAGATCACCGCCTTGAGCAGCGCCGGCTCGACCCCATACCGGTGGGCAGCGACCAGGATGGGGCCGTCCTGGCTTCGCTCAAGCCGGTTTTGAGACCACCAACGCCACCCGCCAACCCCGCTCAACAGCAGCAACAGGATCAGCAGTGGCAATACTCGCCAGTCTTTCACCTCTCCCCTTTTAGCTCATCCGGGCTCAGGCGTCGAGTGAATCAATAGGGAGGGGCACCCCGCGGTGGGGCGGGCAGCCCTCTGCCCGGCGACAGATTTGATGACATTGACCAGGTGCCTCATTTCAATCCGGCAGCCTACTCTCCGCCGCAATCGGTTTTTTGTCCCAGGTGGGACATTACACTGGGAGTCCGATTCCGTGTCCCACCTGGGACAGAGAATCGGTCGCGCTTCCCGCTGCCGAATACGTTAGCGGATGCATGAAATGGGGTACTAAGGGATTGCCAACGGCGGACTGAAACTCCACAATGCGGCGCATGAGACATTATCCGCTTGCCATAAGAGTTGCTTCGGCTGGTTCAGTCGTTTTGCCGGGAGCCAGGCGGGACTGACCAAGGATTTCCAACCAGAATAGTCCTCGATGACCCCGACACCTTTCCTGGCCGTTGCCGTTGAGCGCGCCCCGCATCTGCTCTCCCTCTCGCCGGTCGATCTGCTCATTATCGCCATTTACTTCGTGGTGGTGCTGGGCATTGGCTTTTATCTCAAGCAATTCGCCTCGACGGGCGATGATTTCTTCCTGGCCGGACGCAAGATGACCGCATGGATAGCGGGGCTGAGTTTCATCTCGGCCAACTTGAGTTCGCTGGAGACGATGGGGTGGTCGGCAATGGCTTACCAATACGGCATGCTCGGCGCCCATGCCTACCTCATTGGGGCGATTCCGGCTATCCTGTTCCTGGCTGTCGTGATGATGCCCTTCTACTATATATGCAAGACCCACTCGGTGCCGGGCTACCTCAAGCTGCGTTACGGTGAGGGGCCGCGTTCGCTGGCGGGCATCTCGTTCAGTTTTCTGACCGTCATGGTCAGCGGCGCGAGCATGTTCGCTATGGCGAAGATTCTGAATCTGCTCCTGGGCTGGGACATGAACGTGAGCATCTGGGTCTCCTCGATCACCGTCGCCATCTACGTCACCCTGGCGGGATTGCTCTCGGCGGTATTCAACGAGGTGCTCCAATACTTCCTGATATGGGCCGGCTCGCTTCTGATTCCGATCCTGGGCCTGATTCACGCCGGGGGCTGGCACCAGATGATGCTCTCCATCCAACGCAACGTGAAAATCATCCATCCCACCGTCCAGCACGCCGATTTCACCAGCCTGTGGCGGAACCTGGGGTCGTTCAGCAGCAACCCCATGGGCATCGATTGGTTCGGCATGGTGTTCGGCCTGGGCGTGGCGGTGAGCTTCGGCTATTGGTGTACGGACTTCCTCCAGGTTCAGCGGGTCATCGTCGCCAAAGACCTGCGCTCGGCACAGAATGGGACGATCATCGGAGCGTTTCTCAAGATGCTGGTGCCGCTCATTGTGACCATTCCCGGTCTGCTGGGGTTAGCAGTGCTGATGAACCACAACGGCTCGCCAATGGTCCTCGTTTCGGAGACCGATCCGCGGGCGGGCATCACCAATCACACTTACAACGACGTGCTGCCGCTGCTCATGGGCCAGTATCTCGGCCCCGGGCTACTGGGCCTGGGCGTAACGGCCATGATAGCCGGGTTCATGTCTGGAATGGCGGGCAACATCAGCGCCTTCGCTACCGTCTGGACCTACGACGTTTATCGGCCCCTGCTCAACCGGGCGGCCTCAGCGCAGCATTATCTGAAGATGGGCCGTTGGTCATCCGTTTTTGGCGTGATCATCTCCATCGGCACGGCCTATACCCTCTTCTACTTCTCCAACATCCTCGAATACCTCCAGGTGCTGGTCTTCTTTTTCATCGTCCCGCTTTTCGGGACGGTCTTGCTTGGCATGCTTTGGAAACGGGCCACACCCGCCGGCGGATTCTGGGGCTTCCTGGTCGCCATCCTGGCCTCGATATGGATGTGGGCCTACGTCCACACCTTCCCGGACGGATATCGTCCGCAACCGAAGATAACGCTCGGCCAGGGCGCGGTGCTCGCTTTGGAAAAGGCCAAAGGCGGCGGCGACAAGATCACGAGCATCGTCGTCGAGAGCGGCAAGGTGACACTGGTCAACGTGCCGGTGAGCCTCGAAGCGGGCCAGGCGCCGGTCACCTCCGGCAACGCCACGGTGAAGAGCGCCGCCGTGACGGTGCCGCCCACCATCTCCGGCAAGAAGGGCGCCGTCACCGTGCAGGTCCTCGCGCCGGATGTGCTGCTCTCCGGCACAAAGCAGCCTGCCAAGTTCGGCGTCGAGGGCGTCCCGCTGGTGCTGGACCCCGGCGTTCAAATCCAAGCGGAGGCTGTCTCGAAGACCTTCGCACCCAAGGCCTTTAACCCGGCGCATACGAGGCTAATCGCCCGCTCTGAAGAGGCCAAACCGATGGCGGTGAACATGTACAGCGCCTGGTGGTCATTGGTGGTTTGCCTGGTTGTCACCGCCGGGGTTAGCCTCGTCACCAAACCCAAGCCCGACACGGAATTGAAAAACCTGGTCATGGGCCTGACCCAAATGCCGGACGAAGGGCCGTGTCCGTGGTACAGGAAACCGGTGTTCTGGGCGGGCGTTGTGGCCGCCCTCCTCGTGGCCGTGAACATCATCTTTTGGTAATTTATGGAACAAGAAAAAAAACAAATCCCCATCTGGTTCTTTATCGGATGCGTGTTGACGCTCTACGGAGTCATTATCTTTGCCTCTGGCATTTATCAATGGATCAATCCGCCGCCGCCCGACAAGATGGTCAAGCTTTGGAACTACCATGCCGACGTGTGGTGGAGCGCTATGATGATCATTTTCGGCTTGGTCTATGTCATCAAATTCTGGCCCTCAAAACCCGAAACACTTACCGGATCGGAGGGTCCGGGCTGAAACGGACCCTCATGCCTGGCGAGGGGGACTCAGAGCGCTTTTTCCACCTCATTGAGCATTTCCCATTAGCCAATGGGCATTGGGCATTGCCAGTGAATAACGGTAAATGCCCAATGCCCAATCGGAAGTGCCGCTGCGCGGTCCGCAAGCCGCTTCACCTCGCCGCGCAACCCAGGCCATCGGCAAGCCTGAGAAATCGCAAATCGCAAATCTAAAATCGCAAATCTCGTGAACGATCTGTTTGAAGGAATCCGGGATATCATTCGAGACCGATATGCGTTGCGCACACCCCACAGTTTTGTGGCAACCGCTCTGCCGGGATGGCAAAAAACTCAATGTCACGTGGTCATCTCGCCGACGATGGGCGCCCGGTTTTCGGCGTTGCTCATGGTCCTCGAGAATGAAGGCCAGTGCATGGGCAATACCGGCGCAAACCAATACTTCATCTATGCCTTGGAAGGCCCCAGCAGCATCCTGCTCGACGACCGGCGGCATCGGCTGGAGCCCGGCGGTTACGTGTATCTGCCTCCAGGCAAGGACGTGCAAATCAAGAGCGGCGGTCCGGCCTCACGCATCTTGATCTTTCAGACGCGGTATCAGCCGCTGCCGGGTGTCTCACGCCCTCCGGCATTCGTGAACCATCAACGGGACGTCAAGGCCGAACCGCTTCAGGAAAACGATGCCGTGCAATGCCAGGTCCTCATGCCCGAAGACCCCGCCTTTGATCTGTCGGTCAACCTCTTCAAGTTTCAGCCCGGCGCGACCTGGAAGTCGGTTAGAGCCCATACCATGGAGACGGGCCTGGTGATGCTGCGCGGCCACGGCCTCTTCCGGTTGAACACCGAATGGCTTCCGGTCCGGGCCGGGGACATCCTATGGGTCGCGCCATTCTGTCCACAATGGTTTGCCGCGGTCGGGAACGCCCCCGCCTGCTATATTTCCTGTCAGGACGTGAACCGCGACCCAATGTAAATCGGACGCGTCGGGGTCCGCGTCGGGGTCAGTCCTGCGCCTTTTTCCACCACTTCGCCTCCTGCTCCCGCGGAAAAAGTGAGGACTGACCCCAGCGCTGACCCCGGCGCCGGTTTCACTGCGACCCGATGTAAATCGTTGCTTTCCTCTTTGGGCTTCGTATGATTCTCCCGGCAGAAAGAAACAGACCCTATGATGGCCCCGATTCCTGCAAATGAAAAGAAGCGGCTGGAGGTTCTCTGGCAATACGAGGTGCTGGACACCGTGCCGGAGCAAATCTTTGACGACCTGACTGAGTTGGCCGCACGGATATGCGAAGCGCCCATTGCCCTGATTTCCCTGGTGGATGAACACCGGCAGTGGTTTAAATCGAAGCTGGGCGTCGCCCTCAATGAAACCGCGCGCGATGTCTCCTTCTGTTCTCATGCCATCGGCCAGTCCGGACTCTTTATCGTGCCCGACGCAGCCCGAGATGCCCGCTTTGCCGCCAATCCCCTGGTAACCTCGGACCCCAAAATCCGCTTCTACGCCGGCGCACCTCTGGTGACGCCCGACGGCTACGCCCTGGGCACGCTTTGCGTCATTGACAAAGTTCCCAGGGAACTCCGCGCCGACCAGAAACAGGCCCTGATCATCCTGGCGCGACATGTGGTCTCTCAACTCGAACTCCGCCGCCGCTCCCGTGAGTTGGCGCAGACACGGCAGGAAAGCGAGAGGCTAAAGGAGGATCTTGGTCAGACCCGTGCCGAATTGGCCAAGGCCCGGCAGGAATTGGCCGAGCTGGGAGCCAACGGCGGCCCCGCTAGTTCGAACCAGCCGGAAAGGTGCGCCTGACGGACCTGCGGACGCAGATATACGCGGCGTCAATGATGACTGCGGGTAATTTGAACAGGAGCAAACAGAGGCAACAGAGTTCCTTCTCTCTCTGTTGCCTCTGTTTGCTCCTGTTCATTCTGGAGTTCGATTCAATCCCCAACGAATTGTGTCGTCGTGTATAGCTCACCGCCCCGGCATCGGAAGCGCCTCCCATTCATATATTATTCCATGGGCACGTTGATGTAGTTACTGTTTCTTGGTGAGCAGGGTGCCGATTGTCCATCCTAACGGTATAGCGCCCCCCGCATCGAACTGGCCAAGCTTAACCTCCTGTGGGCCGCCAGACAACAACTGAAGACCCGCGCCACGTCCGCGCACCTCAGTCTTAAGCGGCTTGAATTCAAGAGCGCCACTTGCTTTCTCCCGCAACGTGCCTTCCACCTCGAACGTCCCACCCGCGTTATCGACGACGCGAACGGAAAAAGGCAAGCCGGCGCGCACACCCAACTCAATCCGCTCGATGGGGTGCCGAAGGGCGAAGTTGAGGCAAAAGGAAACGGTTAGCCGGTACCGAGCGGAACTTGTGACGTCTGAACTCATAGTGTCCAGCTCCTCAGCGCCGCCTCCGCCAAGGGTGTTCGTGAGCAGGATGGAGTCCCCCCACCCAAACCCTATGGCACTCGCCCCTTCGGCCTGGCCGAGCTTGAGCGCCGCTGGCCCGCGTACGGTATATAACCGGCTTCCATGCGCGTCCAGCACCTCACCCTTGAACGGGTCCAATTCAAAAGCACGCTTGCTCCTCTGATGCAGCGTGCCGGTCACTTCGTACCTCTTATGGGTGGCATCCTGAGTTCGAACCGAGAACGGGATGCCGGGGCGAACCTCTATCTCAATCCGTTGCGCCACCACTCCGGTGTCGCTGGGGAACAACGCAACCGTCAGTTCGTATCGAGGCGGCGCGGTGGAATTGGTTTGGCCAGAGGCGGGGCCACAGAGGGCCAGAGCGGCAAGGCTCAGAAGAATGCGCAGCATAATGTTGGGCTTGTTCTTGGATCATCACTTTCCCGTTAAACGGCGATCGGAATGAACGTGACCGTCTCATTCCTACCGTTGGGATGGCGTCGGGCGTTCAATGGTTTTTCCAGCCTCGGACATCAGCATATTGGCGAATATCACGTCCCACCAATCTGAGGACAAATCTTTGCCGCCCGGGGCGGGTAATTTCGAGCGCACCAATTGGCGTCCGCGCTCGAAGGCGGCACGGGCCTCGTTGCTTTGCTTCAACTGTTGGCGGGTCATTGCCGAAATGAACCAGACGTCGGCTTTGCATGAGAACCAGCCGTTGACTTGGCCCATGGCCGGCAGGATTCCGGCAAGGATCGCGCCCGCCCGGGCAAACTCGCCCCGGCGATACTCGGCTAAGGCCGTGGTCATGCTGCGCCAGGGGAAAAACTCTCCTGGCGGTGTCAGCGCCATGGCGGTGTCGGCAAGCCTCTCCGCCGGGACGAGTTCCTCCGCGCCGAGGGCCGACGGCATCGCTAGGCAGGACTTTGCGACCCGAATGGCGGTCGGGGCGTCCGTTGTGCCGCCGAAACTGTGGACCATCTGCTTGCAGCAAGCGCGATATTTGGCAACGTTGCCGGTGCGCGCCAGCAACAGTGCCAGTCTGCACCACTGGTTGTCGTCGCCAGGGTCCATTCGCACCGTTTGTTCAAAGTCGCTCACCGCGTCCTGAAACTTGCCCATCCGCGCCCGGACATCGCCGCGAAGCTCGAGGGCGTGAAGCCTGAGCACCGGCGCGGCCGCGCCCTTTGTTTGCGCCAGCAGGCGATTGAGTTGCGCTTCGGCGTCGGCCAACTTGCCGGCATTTTCCAGCGCCGCAGCCTGTTTATAGACGCTTTCCAGGGCGTCCGCTCCAGGCGAAAAGGCGAGTTGAACGGTTGCTTGGCCGTGGGGGTGGGGTGCTTGCGCCAAAACTGGCCGAATGGTCAGCAGCGACAACCCGAGAGCTGCGCTGCCCACGAGTGCTGCGGCGCCTGCGCGCCACCGGACCCGGACAGTCGGTTGTACGGTAAAGTGCTCATCGATTAGCATAGCAATCCTCCTTGATAGTTCTGACGGTTCTTCCCAAATGCCGACGGCGGCGGCGGCCCTCACGCGTTCCGGCGTGGTTACTTGCCGCATCCATTCGATCAGACTCCCGGCATAATCATCACCGTGGGTTTGCGCCGCCAGGGCGTCCGCCACAGCCTCCTGGTTGGTTCGCACGATGTGCCGCATCACCCAGTACAGGGGATTTGGGAACAGCACCAGGAGCAAAGCGCGCAATAATCCCAGCAGCCGAAGATGGCCACTCCGAATATGAGCGGACTCGTGCGCCAGCACCGCCTTAAGACTGTTTTCGTTGACCTGCGTGCCCACGCTGGCCGGGAGCAGAATTGTTGGCCGAAGGATTCCCAGCGCAACGGCGTTGTTGACCCGAGAACTCAGGAGAAGCCGAGGCAGGGGCCTCGCCGACCCCATGACAATTCGCAAATCTTGAGTCCATTTCCCGGGCGCCGGCGTTGCCGTCCAGCGCAACCAAACCGTCTCGACCATGCCGATGAGCAGCCAGACGCACGCCCCGGCGGAACCCAAAAGGAACAGCCAACTTGGCCAGGAACTGACCGGCGCCGTGGCAACGGCTGGAACCTTGAAGGCGGCCCTTTTCGGCCCCAGGCCAAGATGAGGGGGAAGAGCCGAATCGACTGGCTTGGCGGCAGCCGTCTTTCGCCCCGTAACGCGGAGCAGGTTCTTCGCCGCTGTTTCACGCGCCAGCGGCTTCGCTACGGGCGGCAACGCGTCGAGGCGAGGTCGCTCGACGATGTGAAAAACTGTATGGAATCCCGGCCAGAGCGGCACGGCCGCTACAAGACACAGGAATACCAGCGCCAGCGAGGTCGCCCAGACCACGGCGAGGCGTTGTGCCGGCTGCCGGATTCGTCTGACGCCAAGGAGCGTCCCGGCCAGCAGCAGCGTGGCCGGTGCTTGAAAATCAATCACCCACCACTGAATGTGGTTCGGCCACAAGTTCATGGGCGTTTCTCCTTTCCCGCCTTGCCGCTGGATCGTGCCCTGGCGTCGGCAACGGCCTTGGCCAGGCGGTCCAACTCCTCAGGCGTAGGCGTTTTGGATCGAAGGGCATGCGCCAAATACTCGTCCAACGCGCCGTCAAATACTCTTTGCAGGAACCCGCCGCTAAGCGCGCGAAACGTGCGATCCCGTCCCACGCGCGCGAAATAACTGTATGCCTTTCCGGTCTGGCGATGGCCCACCAGACCCTTCTGCTCCATGACCTGCAACAGGCTCAACACGGTCGTGTAGGCCAATTCACTGCCCTGCCGCCGCATCGCACCACAGATGTCGCCCACGGAGCAAGGCCCTTGGGACCAGAGAACCTTCAATGCCTCCAATTCGCGGTCGGTCGGAACAAGATTTTGCATAACCCGTTTCTGCGTTTGTTGATTCAGTGGCAAAACATACTGCCTGGCCAGTAGTTGTCAAGAGGACCCAAACCGGAATGCGTCAGTGGCTCAGTGCTCAAGGGGTGAGAAAACCTCACGACTGCCGTGTATTTGGCAAACGCTGCACACCCGAAACGCCTCTGGGCGCGAACATAGTCTCCTCCGAGGGCGCCTGCGCCGCCTACTATGCTTAGGGCCGCCACCCCGCCGAGGCAACCGAACCCGCCCTCAAGAAGGCCGGCGCCCTCTAATCAACCCTAACCTCCTCTTGACAGCACGGGTGTTGATGCGGCAATGTGCGGCCGTTGCATGAGTCTGTTTTCGACGGCTTCATCTGAAAAGGATAGAGAGCGGCATCGGTTTTACCTGCTGCCGGGAATGGGTGGGCGGGCGCTACGGCGGAAACATCGACGGATTCTGCGGTGGTCGCTGATCGCCGGACTGTTCGTCTCAGCCCTGCTGGCGGGCCTGCTCTACCTATTGAACACCATGATGCGGCATCCGTGAAACACCCCGTTTTCCAGGCGCTGGCCGAGGCCGCCCGTGCTGATGAGCCGGTGGCGCTGGGAGTGGTCTCGGGCGCGAAAGGCTCCAGCCCGAAGAAGCTTGGCGCCAAGGCCCTGTTCTATCGGGACGGTCGTATTGTGGGCACCGTGGGCGGCGGCTGCCTGGAGGCGGAAGTGCAGCGGCGGGCCATCCAATCTCTGCGGACAGGCCGGGCGGCCTCCTTTGATTTGCTGCTCGACCACGATTTCGGCTGGGACGACGGCCTGATTTGCGGCGGAAAGGTCCAGGGCCTGATTCTCCCAAATGCCCAAAGAGCGGGCGAACAATTCTGGGATAACCTGTCGCAGAGGCGAACCACAGTGACCTGGGGTGTTAGGGGCGACTATTCTGTAGCGCTGATGGATTTGCCCCGCCCCACTGACCGGGGTTTGTCTTCCGTGCCGCCTTCGGCTCAGTCCAGTCGATGGCTCTATCAGGAGACGATTACCCCAGCGTGCGCGTTTTGGATAGCCGGGGCGGGCCACGTCGCCCAAGCCGTGGCGCCGCTGGCGCTGCAACTCGATTTCGATGCCACCGATTTCGATGATCGTCCGGCGCTGGCCAGCCACCAATTCTTCCCCCGTGAAGTCCATTTGCAGGCCGAAATTTGGGAGAAGCTGCTCTCAACCCCGTTGCCAGACCGTCCGGCGTTTGGCTTGATTGTCACTCGCGGGCATCGTCATGACGCTCTGGTTCTCAAGGACTGGATTCACAAACCGTTTCTGTTTCTGGGGATGATCGGCAGCGCGCGAAAAGCCCGGACCATCTTTGAGCATTTCATCCAGGAGGGTTCCGCCACCGCTCAGGAACTCCAGCGCGTCGCCTGCCCGGCAGGCATCCGGATCCACTCTCGCACCGTTCAGGAAATCGCTATCAGCATCATCGCCCAGTTTATTGAGAAACGGGCGGAGTTGCTCGCAGAGGGATTGCCGGGTTCAGGCTCTGGATGAAGTCGGTGGCCCGGCGCCAATTCTTTTGGTTGTCTTCGTGATGGGCCAGATATAGATTTGGCCCGTGATCATCGATCAGATCAGAAGACGAATGGAAAATGGGTTTACGCCATTTACCCTGGCGCTGTCGGACGGCAGGCGGTTTGCCGTGCCGCGCCCCGATTTTATTGCCATGTCCTCACGGACGATCATGGTAATTGATAAGGACGAACTGGATGTTAGCATTAACCCCTTGCACGTCGTCTCCGTGGAGTATCTAAAACCTTCCGACCTGCCGCCGAGGAAGAGGTGAGGCCTATAATACTCGCGGTTGGATCGTAGTCTATCTGGAGGTCCGGAGGGTATGCGGTCACACCGCTTCCCGAAGGATGAATTTAAACAATTCAGTGAGGAACTCCGCTCTTGAGTACGAGGAGGTTTCCCTCCGGCACTCTTCCTCCAGAGGACGATGGTTTCGCGGACGGGCCGCCGGCCATAGATTGCCATTTGCTGTGAGCTGTTGCCTTTGTAACGCGTGATCCAGATCGACTCGGTCGTTAGGCGGTGGCGTTCAGCCAGTTCGCAGAGCATGAGGTCGGTCGGCAGATTTTCGCCGGCGAACTGGGCGTTGGCAACGACCAGCGCCACGCGCCCACCCGGCTGCAGGTAGGCGGCCATATTCCGGATGACCAGGTTCATGTCCTCGAAGTAACCTTGAATCATGACCGGCAGCCGCTCGTTGTTCAGCGGTTTGGCTCGAACCTCCCTGAGGGCCTCATCCACCTATATCCGGCGTGAACGCGCAGCGCAAAATTGGCCCTTGCCTTGATTTTATTGCTCAGCACGCACATTTTGCTCATTGAGGATAACATCACCTTCGGTCAGGTTAGCCTCAGAATGCGCCATTCACCCAGAAACGTCAGAATCGCCTGCAACCATGCGGGCTTGACTCACTATGGAGGAGTCTTCTTTTTTCACGAATTCACGCGAGTGCTGCAGTTGCGCGATTTTCTCGCTCGGCACCTGCGTTATCCGCGCTCCAATCAGCGATACTCACTTTCACAAATGACCTTGGCCTTGGTGTATCCGATCCTACTGGGCCT
>JAJYHY010000499.1 GCA_021784555.1 bacterium | reverse complement strand
GGGTTGCGCTCCCGTCTGCCCCTGGACCGCCGCGTTGAACTGAGGCGTGCTCCCCAGGTTCTGAGCCATGGCATAATCCCCGAGGAGGATGAAAGCGATTGCCACGAGAACCAAGGGCCGCTTAGCGCGTGCGACCCACTGAGCCTTGATGGTCACAGAGTCCTCCTTTCCGGTTGGGCCGGAGGCTGACTGAATCCGGGATAAGCAAAATTCAATCGGCACTACGGCCCAACCGAGACTGTTGTGCAATGAGAAATATTTTTCGTCAAACGGCGGACAAACCCTTTGTTGAGGGTTGCTGAAATGGCGGGGAAAACGGAGGCGAAGGAGCGGTTTGATTCATTAAGCGGGGGACGCGACTTGGATGTCCCCCGACTGCATTATAATTCGGTGAACTAGAGGAGCCTATGTGGGAGCCGCTTGATCCTAAAGTCCGCGAAGAGATACGTGCGATAACGGGCCAATTTCTTAAGAGTGGTGAGCCAACGCCCACGCACGGTGTGCGTGTCCGGCTTGGGTCGAAGCGGCGCGAATTAGATGTAGCGATTCGAGAAGGCTTCGTCACGATTATCAACAACAATTACTTACCCCGCATGCGGGCCCTGGACCTGGAGGACGAACACACGAGGGGGCTCGTTCGGGACTACACGCAGCACGTCCTGCTGGCTCTGCAGCACCTATACAGCACTAGCGGACGGACGCAATTCAGTGTGGCGGAGGTGCGGAAGACCGTGGGAGAGAGCGACGCACTCCCTTCCAGGCCCGGGATCACCGACGTTGGGGTCCTGTTTGCGGTTGACTTCGTCAAGTATATCGCGTCCTGGGGGATTTCGGGGGGAACGGTGAACTTGGTGAACGTCAAGGAGGAAATTATTGATTTTCAAACCATTGACACAGCTTGGAAGGAGGAACTCGAATCAAGGGAGGCGCGAGGCTTCCCGCCGGAGGCAGACGGTCCCGCAATGCCAGCGCAGGAGGGTGAGTCAGGTCGCACGGGAGACCCCATGGCAGCGAACGCCCTCCCCAACAGAGAGCGCCTCGTGATTGATATCAACAGTTCGCTTGCGACTGGCGTGACATCTAGCCTTCTATTCATTGACCTAGACGGGTTTAAGTCTGTCAACGACACCGGAGGCCACCAAGTGGGCGACAAGTGTCTGGATACGGTCGTCAACATCGCGTCGGAGGCCATTCGTGGGAAAGGCAAAATGTACAGGTATGGCGGAGACGAGTTTGCTATTGTCTTGCCAAACTTCGACTCCGCCGAGGCTCGGGCGACCGCCGAACGCATAAGGGCAGCAATCGAAGCATCAGACCCCGCTGGCGGTCCCAAAGTCACGGCCAGCATCGGATTGATTTGTTCCGATCAAACTGAATCTACCACGGCGGAGGATTTGGTGAATTTCGCAGACCAAGCAATGTACAAGTCCAAACAATCAGGCGGTAACCAAGTCACACTTCACACGGTCTCTCGTGGTCCTGAACAGACTCTCTCGAGAAGGACTCCTGGCAACCTCAATAAACGGGTGGATGCCGCCGAGGTATCGACGTCCCTCCTCCAGGCTGTCTCTGAAAACTACATTGTTCTCGTAAAGAATGACTCCAACGAAGAAGTTTCGGTAACGAAGCTAACCCTAGAAAGAGGAGGGCTTGAACTATCCAAACCTGTAGTTCCGAAGGAGCCCGCGGAATGGACGATCGGCCCACGTTCCGGAAGGGAGATATCCTGGAATCCCGCCCCCGACCCTGTCAGAACCCTACAAATGAGCCAAGCTCCGCCGGCGAGCCCAGTTGATATCGAGATCGTCGTCGCGTGCGAAATCCTGGGCACCCGCAAGGAGTTCAGACGGAAGATTCTCGTCGTGGCGGACTACGCAAACCATCGGCTCGATTCCCTGAGCAGTTGGTAGAGACTTTTAGCGCCTGCCCCCGCCTGTCGACCTACGATCTTGGGCTCATATTCCCGGGCGCAGCTTCCTGATTCCGTCATTTCCCATGGGTAGGCAGCTCCCTCTAAGAGGCCTTGTAGCCCTCTTGAGGGATCCTGATTTAGGCGGGAAGCCGCGAGGGGGGTTGGTTTGGCGGGAAGAACTCTCGCTTGCCTTATTGTGGATTATGGCTTGCGGTGGTCTGTGCCGACGCGCTTGTCCCTTGCGGGTAGAGCTGGCTCATCTCTCGTTGCAGCTCGAGGAGTTCGCGCAACTCCTCAAGGTTCGGCGGAGTTTGCACGGTGCTTCGACCTTCGACGGCGTAAGAATAACGGTGCCCAGCCGAGGTGCCGCCGGAAACATCGTCTGTCTTCTGAAGCACGATGTAGAACCGCGTGTTGCCGGGAACCGTAACCGTGATATTCTGATTAAAGGATAGTTGGTGGAGTTCGTTTTGCCCGGCAATGCCCACGTTGTCCGCGATCCGCTCTCTCAGTAAGCCGCTTTCCGAAAGAGGGCCGGAGAAATTGCCCGCGCCGACCAAATACGACGCCATTGTTCCGAGTCCTGTCATGGTTTGGACAAGAAATCGCGCGCCCCGCCTTCTGCCGTTCACGAGCCCTTTGACTGGCCCGTAATTCAAGCCCATCGAAATGCCGTCAATCTTCTCGCTCGTGCCGTCGGGAAACTCCATCCTCGTGAAATGCAGCGATACGTACCCAGAGGGATTTGCCTGTTCGAGTTTTCCAATCGCCTTTGATCCGGCCGGAAGAACGATTTCCCCGTCTTGCTCGTAGTTGTACTCAATCGCGGCGACTACCGGGGCCGCGACCGCCGTGCTCGCCGGCGATTCGAGGCGCGCAACAAGCCGTGTTCCGGACGGCAATATGGAATCCAGCGAAGGCTCTCTAGTAGTTGCTGCGATGGGTGTCGCCACGGGACCGGTTGCAGGAGTTAAGTTTTGAACCATCCCTGAAACGGTGTTTTCATTTCGCACGAAAACCAGCGAGGGCTTTTTGAGGTCATCATCAGACTTTGGAGACATTGCCGCATTTTCTGGCGCCTCCGCTGTCGTGTAGTCCGGGCTGTACCCGGCCTTCGCATACTCTTGCTCCAGAGCCTTATCAGGGAAGTTGATCTTGCCGAGCGCGTATTGTTGGTTGCTGGTCTGATTGGCGGTCGGCGCGGAAGTTGGAGCGGCCCCTGTCTGAGCGTTGGAGCCAGGAATCAGCGACCGAGGGATCAGAGTGTTGTCGGCGATATTGGGCGCGACTGGCTTGCTTCCAAGAGTCACCTGCGACGTGCGCCTGATGTCTTCGGGCGTCACTTCACCGTTGGTGGGGGCGGTTTGGTTTTGGACCTGGGCATCGAGGAGCGGCGTAACGGAGCCCGCCTGCTGCTGCGCCTGCCCCGGCGTCACTCTGCGGCCGAGATCGGGCTGGCCTTTGTGTTGCCACATTTTGAGCCGCTTCGGTTTCTGTGGCGACGAGAAAATCGCGAGGAAAAACAGGAAGACGGCGACCGCTGCGGCGACGACCACAAACAGCGCCTTCGACTTGTCCTTTCCGAGTTCCTTGCGCGTCGCTGGCGATGGTGGTCGCGAAGACTGACGAGCGCCCCTAAACTTGCGGATTAGTCGTTCGAGTGGTGTTGATGGTTTTTCGGGCTGCTCAACTTCGAGCAGATTTCCTGCCTCGGGTTTCGTCGCCTGTTTATTTTCCAATGCTTCGTTTGCCATCGTAGTCCTCCTGAGAAGTGCTGACTCCAAATCCAATTGGCGCGAGCGCTGGCTGATCCACGGCACCGGCCTCTGCCATTTGCAAAAACAGTGTTTCGTTCGACTGCTTGTAGGGCGGGCGTTCGAAGACCATCACGCCGTCCGCCCGCTCACCCGGTCCCAGGCGGCGCGTGCTAAGCCGGTAGGCAATCACCGGCAACTGCTCGGCGCTCGTCCACCTGGAATGCTTGACCAGCTTGCCTTGCCTCGTCTCGCCGCCCAATTGAACCTGCGGCGGCATGAGCAAGATGGCGTGGCTCTGCGGATTGACCACGGAAAACAGCACGATCACGTCTTCGCCGCCGTCAATCACTTGGCTCACGCCGGCGCGAATCCGTTCACCGCTTCCCGCGGCGGTCACTGGGTGTTCGCCGTAGAGTTTCGGTAGGGGCGCATGCTTCTGTTGTGCCAAAAGTTCATCAAGGACATTGAATTGACCCGCCGCTGAGGTCGTGGAAGTTGGTCTGGAAGGTTGGGCCGGGGTGTAGGCTTGGACGGGAAGGGTTTCAGCAACACTCCCTGACAGTACCGATGGCTCGATGACGAAGCTCTTTACCGGCCTGTAATTCACCAGAAAATCTGAGCTGGATTGCGGTGCATCCCCCTTACTTTCAAGCAACATGCAGAGTTCGTGTCCCTTGGCAGTTGAGATCAGCAGGTTCGTCTCGGCGCGCTTCGTCGTCAGCACTTTGACCAACACCAGTTCGGGCTCGTGGTCGGAGTGCTCAGCCTGAAAAAGCGCTGGGTCGCCCACAGCCACCGAGTTAACAGCTTCCGGAACTCGGATGGCGGTCACAAAATGCGGCGAAAGGTCCACAACTGTGACTTGGCGAGCTGACTCCGTGCGGTTGACGATCTGCGCATGGATCCCCTTTGTTTCGCCTCGCGCATACGCTGACCACGCGAACAACGCCACAAGGCAAATTGCTTTCTTCATAGATTCCCTCCAGTTATCGCTTCGAGGCGTCGCGCCCGATAGCGCGCCGCCACACGCGACACAGACATAAAGACTTCGCGGGATGAAAAGGCCAATCCGCGCG
>JAJYHY010000111.1 GCA_021784555.1 bacterium | reverse complement strand
ACGCTGGAGCCGGGTGTCACTTGGCCGCGCGCCAGTCCCGCGAACATGCAGAGGAGCACACATAGAGTATGTGTGTGTGTGTGCGCGCGCGCGCGTGTGAGCGCGTGTGTAAACGACGGGTGTGAGACCAGGCAAACTGGCCGCCGGAGGAACCTTCGGGTTCGGTTTTCATTTTTTCCGGTTCTGACGCAGGCTGCCGCCAATGGCAGCGACTAAGGCTTCGTGCCACGGTCCTCACTGTCCTATACGGATGCCTGACAGTTAAGAAATACCAGACCTCGGAGTGATGTTGCAATCTTTTTTTTCGGCGGCGTCAAAGTACAAGCATGCCTAATGACCGCGCTAAGGCAGCCGTATCTCGGCAGCGGGCTGGAGCGGGGCGCCCCTATCAGTATCCCCCCACGGTTGAGCAGACCGGTTCTTCGTCCATACGCATGGTTTTTCGGTCCAACGCGGCGCTCAAATTCGGCCTCGGCTTCTGTTCCACGTTGTCAAGCGGGGATGAACCGTACTATGTTATGAGCAGATGACCTCCGCGCAGCAACAGGCGGTCCTGAAGGGCACGAATTGTGAGATCGCGTTCGACAACTTGACGCGCCAGCTTTACGCCACTGACGCCTCGATCTACCAGGTCGAGCCGGTGGCGGTGGCGTTCCCGCGCAGCGTGGGGCAGGTGAGCCTCCTGCTCGATGCGGCCGTGCAGGCGGGTCTCTCCGTGACGCCCCGCGGAGCGGGCACGGGCCTCGTGGGCGGGGCGCTGGGCGAGGGGCTGATCATCGACTTCTCCCGCTATAACCGCCGGATTACCGACCTGGACCTGGAGCGTCAAACCGTCCGGGTTGAACCGGGAGTGGTGCTGGACCATCTCAACGAGTTTCTGCGCCCGCACGGCTTCTGGTTCGGGCCGGACGTCGCCACCAGCTCGCGCGCGACCTTGGGCGGGATGATCGCCAACAACTCCAGCGGCATGCGCGCGCCAATCTATGGGACAACCGCCGACCACCTCGTGGAGTTGGAAGTCGTTATGGCCGATGGCCGCACCGTGGCTGTGGGGCCGGCACACGATACCTTGCGCACCCAGCGGGCCTTGATGGCCGACCTGGCGTATTTCCATTCGTTGGAAATTGCCGAGCGATTCCCGCCGGGCCTGGTCAAGCGGTGGCCCGGTTATGGGTTGGCGCGAGGCGCGCAGGAACCGGAAAACTTGATTCACCTTCTCTCCGGGAGCGAGGGAACGCTGGCCGCGATCACCTCGGCCGAGGTCAAGATCGTGCCTCTGCCGGGCGAACGGGCGCTGGGCCTGGTCTGCTTTGCCTCGGTTGCCGAAGCCATGCAGGCCGCGGTGGAACTGCTCGACCTGAAGCCCGCCGCCATCGAGCACCTTGACCGCGAATTGCTCGATCAGACCAAAGGCCAGTTGAAATTCCAAGCGGCGCGCGATTTGCTGGAGCTGGATTTCAAGCCTTGCCAGGCCATCCTTATTGTGGAGCTGTTCGACGGCGTGGAGGACCGTCTGGCGATGTTGGCCAAGCGAAAGCTCGGCCTCCGCACCCTCATCATCCGGTCTGCATCCGAGATGAACCTGGTCTGGTCGCTTCGCAAGGCCGGCCTCTCGCTCCTGACGGGGCGCAAAGGCGACGCCAAGCCCGTGACCGGCATCGAAGACGTGGCCGTGCGCCCGAAGGACCTGCCGGCCTATGTCGCGGGCCTTCAGTCTCTCATGGCACCGCTGGGCCTGCGGGCCTCTTACTACGGCCACGCCGCCGCGGGCTTGCTGCATGTCCGGCCCATTGTGGATCTGCACAGCAAGGAGGACATGTCTAAGTTTCGCCGCCTCGCCGACGAGGTTTCCGCCCTCGTGCGGCAGTTTAAAGGCTCATTGGCGGCGGAACACGGCGTCGGCATCGCCCGGACGGAGTTCCTGAAGGAGCAGGTTGGAGAGCACTTGGCGGGCGTCATGCGCCAGATCAAGCATTCATTCGACCCCAATGGTCTGTTCAATCCCGGAAAGATCACGCTCGCTGGCCGGTTCAAATTCGATACGGACCTGCGAATCAATCCAGGGCGCGAATGGAAACTGCCTTTCAAACCGATGCTGGCTTTCGCCGCCAAGGACGGCTCCTTCATCGCGAACCTGGAACAGTGCAACGGGTGCGGCGGTTGCCGCAAGGAGACGCCCACCATGTGTCCCACCTTCATTGCCACCGGCGACGAGGTGATGTCCACCCGCGGACGGGCCAATGCCATTCGGGCCGTGCTTCAAATGCGCGGGGTTTCCAGCGGTGAATCGTTGCGGAGCGCCGAGTTAGACACCGCGCTGAGAAACTGCCTCGCCTGCAAGGCCTGCACGACCGAATGCCCCTCCAATGTCAATATGGCCTTGCTCAAGGCGGAGTTGTTGCACGCGCGCATCCGAAAACATGGTCTCTCGTTGAGGGCGCGGCTCTTCAGCTCGGTCGATACCCTGGGCAAATGGGGTTGCGCCTTCCCGGCTGTGGCGAACGCCGCCCTGGAGTCGCCATTGGTCCGGGGTTTCCTCGCCCGGTGCTTGGGCATTACCCGTGAGCGGCCTCTGCCTCCCTACGCCCATCAGCGTTTTGACCGCTGGTTCGCCCGCAACGCCCGCAACCGCCCCGGCGCCCGGGGACGCGTCCTGCTCTGGGACGACACCTTCGTGCGGTATCATGAACCGGAGATAGGCATAGCGGCGGTGAAGGTGCTCGAGGCGGCCGGATTCCAGGTCACTCTGCCGAAGGGCCGGAAATGCTGCGGGCGTCCGGCCTTCAGCCAGGGCCACCTGGACCAGGTGCTCAAGTTGGGACGCCACAACGTGGCCCTGCTGAATCGCGACGCGGACGCCCCCCCGGTTCTTTTCCTGGAGCCTTCCTGCTACTCAATGTTTGCCGAGGATTACAGGGAGTTGAAGATTCCCGGGGCGGAACGAGTGGCCTCGCGTTGCCTGTCGTTCGAGCAGTTCATTGAGGGGGTCCTCGCGAGCGAACCTGATGCCCTGCAATTCCGGCCACTGGTATCCAATGTCATTATCCACGCGCACTGCCACCTGAAATCGCTGACGGACCCCGCCTTTCTCCTGCGGTTGGTGAAGCGGTTGCCCGGCAAAAATGCGACCCTCCTGGACACCGGCTGCTGCGGGATGGCAGGCGCGTTCGGCGCGGTCGAGGACACCTATGAACTCTCCCTCAAAGTCGCCGAGCCGCTGATCCGCCTGGTCCGAGACCAACCTTACGGTACGATCGCTATCGCCTCCGGCACCAGTTGCCGCCACCAGGTCGAGCACCTCACTCCCGTCAAGGCCTGGCACACGGCCGAACTGCTGGCCAACTCGCTGGCAACTCCTCTATCGGGGTCACATCTCAACATTTGACAATTGCCCTGTGCAAAGATTCGAGGGCCAGGCGATTGTCAAATGTTGAGATGTGACCCCAAAACGGGGGAAGACCCCATTGCCGCGAGCCGGGGCGGGGTCAGAGGATGACACAATGCGGAGGAGAGTTTGATGGTTCCGGCTGAGGTAGTGATTCCATTTGAAGGCTTTGAGTTGCCAGGCGAGTTGTCGATCCCACCGGGCGGGTGGGGAACCGTCCTCTTCGCGCACGGGAGCGGCAGCAGCCGGCGCAGTCCAAGAAACCAATTCGTCGCGCGGACGTTCCGGGAGCATGGCATCGGTACGGTGCTGTTCGACTTGCTGACGGAAGCAGAGGAGGAGCAGGAGCAGTTTACCGGCCATTTGCGGTTCGACATTGATCTGCTGGCGCAGCGGTTGATTGGCGCGACGCGCTGGTTTCGCCAGGAGAACCCGGGCGCGCCCATCGGCTATTTTGGCTCCAGCACCGGCGGCGGGGCGGCGCTGGTCGCTGAAGCGCAATCGGACATTCCCATTCACGCGATCGTCTCACGCGGAGGGCGCCCGGACCTTGCCGGGCCGGCGTTGTCCAAAGTGAAAGCGCCGACGCTGCTGATCGTCGGCGGAGAGGACACGGCGGTAATACAGATGAACCGGCAGGCGTTCGAGAAGCTGACCTGTCCCAAGGAATTACGCCTGGTGCCTGGGGCAACTCACTTGTTTGAAGAGGCGGGCGCACTGGAGCAGGTGGCGGAGATGGCTGCGGGCTGGGTCGAGCTTCATTTCAAGGCGCCATGAGAGTGAGCCTCGTTCGCCGCGCCGTGGCGCCCGCCCATGGGGGAGAGACCGCGAATTGCCGAATTCCCAGCGATTCATTTTGGCCTTGGAGGGGAGAAAGACCGAAAGCGGTCCCGACCCGCGTCGGGACACTCCAAACGCCGCGCGAGATACACCCGATAGCCCAGCCAAACGGCCGAAAAGCCGCCACGCCATCGAAGGTGTCGGCGGCATAGAACCTGGCGGAGCCCTTGGAGTGCGGCGCGGACCGCCGCTTTCGCTTTGCGGTTATCACAATAGCAATTTGCTGCCGAATTCCGGCGTGTTCTCGACAAGGTGTGGGACAACGTGGCTCTTGGGACAAGCTTCTGTTTACCTGGAAGGCGGTCTGGCGTATCCATAGTCCATGCAGTTCAACCGCGCGCAGTTGAAGGAGCAGGTCGAAGACTTGGCCGCACAGGGTGTCTTGGTCGGCACGTCTTCCTGGAAATACCCCGGCTGGCTCGGAACGCTCTACGACAGTGGCCGCTATGAGTGGCGGGGCAAATTTGCCCAAAGCCGCTTCAACAAGGACTGCCTGGCCGAGTATGCGGAGGTCTTCAAGACGGTCTCGATCGATGCCGCCTACTACACCTTTCCCAGCCGGCAGTATCTCGAGGGCCTGGCCAATCAAACGCCCGAAGACTTCCTTTTCGGCCTCAAGGTGACCGATGCCTTGACGATAAAAAAGTTCCCCAAGCTGGACCGCTTCGGCCACTTGGCCGGAAAAGCCAACGAGAACTTCCTCAATGCCCAGTTATTCACGAAGGCCTTTCTGGGGCCGTGTGAATCCATCCGCCCGAACATTGGGCTGCTCATGTTCGAGTTCTCCCGGTTCTGGCCGGCCGACTACCAAAATGGCCGCGATTTTGTCGCCGACTTGGACAAATTCCTGGGCCGGATTCCAAAGGGCTGGCCGTATGCCGTGGAAATGCGCAACCGCTACTGGCTCAAACCGGGATATTTCGAGTGCCTCGCCCGCCACCAAGTCGCACATGTGTTCAATTCGTGGGCGGCCATGCCGCCGGTCAGCGAACAGATGGGATTGGCCGGCAGCGTGACCAACCCTAACCTGGTCGCCGCGCGGTTCCTCCTCAAGCCGGGCCGCAACTATGAACAGGCAGTCACGGAATTTGAACCTTATGACACTATCAAGGAAGAGAACCCGGAGGCGCGCGCAGCGGCTGGCGAGTTGATCGTCCAGGGCCAAAAGGCCGGTCCCAAGCGAAAGACCTTTGTCTTCGTCAACAACCGCTTGGAGGGAAACGCCCTGGGAACCATCGCCGCCGTGCTGAGCCGGTTGGGCTCGTAGTGGACCTCACGACGTGCCGCAAACAAGCCGAGTGCTCCTACGGATTTGGCTTCGTCCCACAATCGACTAAGTCTCCACACCACGCTCCCGGTGATGTCCCGACCTCATTTCGCGGTGACCTACTCGACTCAAGGTCAGGTCTTTTCGTCTTTGGGTGGTTCAAGCTGCTGCTTCAAATCCTTGGGCAGAAGTCCCCACAAATGTGGATGCGCTTCGATGAGCCGGGCGATGTCGCCCAAGTCCTTTATCCGTTTGCTCTGCCGTCGCTTTGAGTCACTCCAGGCCTTGATCTTGCCTTGAAATGTGTCCTCAAGCGAGGCGACCCTAAGCAAAATCCCGTGAACGTCCGCTGGAACTGCTCGGTTGGGAAAATCGCGGTAGAACTCTTCAGTGCTGAGTTGCAGAGTGACTTTGGAGCGGCCTTTAAAGTTGATTGACCACTGGAATCGCTCTGAACGAAATCCCGCTTCTGCCAGGGCGCTCACCGTGCGCTCGATTGCGTCTGCGACGACAACAAAGTCCACGTCCTGTGTTACCATTGGCTCTGTGGCCCAGTGGTTAACGGCAACGCCACCGATGGCGCACCAGAGAATGTCTGATCGCTCCAGACAATCCACAAGGCGCATTACATCGTCGGTGCCGCCTGCGGTCTGCCAGTCATAAAATTGCTTTGCGGTCATAGCGACAAGCCTGCCACTGCTTCGGCAGAAAGCGACGGTTTTTTGGCCTAACGCTCCGAAGCTGAGCCACGCCGACCGGCGAGTGGCTCCGCAAGCTCGATAACCGTTGTCCAACTCAAACCGTCCATAAACTCAAGAGACAGTCGGCGTTGGCTCCCGCGCGGTTAGGCTGCGCGGTCACCTTTGTCTCCTTCGTTTCCAGTCAGGCTTCACTCCAATGCGCTTCTTCCACGTGCCGTCCCACGCGACTGCATCAATTGCCTGCTCTCCTTCCTCTACGCCCTCGTGCGGCACGACTGCGTTGCCGCCCTGACCAGCGCCGGCCTGGGTCCCTTCGTCGGCTTCCTCCATGCCGACCGCCCAAGCCGGCCCGCCCTGGCCCTGGACCTCAGGGAGGAGTTCCGTCCCTGGCTGGCCGACGGCCTCGCCATAACCCTTATCAACCGCCAGCAAGTCGGCCAGGAACATTTCGAAGATTACGGCGTGCGGGTCCAAAAGAGCGGCTTCGAATGCCAGGCCGGCCAGAAGGAATGGGCCATCCTCCGCGATCGTCTCCTGCGCGAAATCAAACCCGAGGCCAACTCCCTCCGCTTCTATTACCTGGACGGGAAAGCCGTCCAACGCATCGAACGTCACGGCGGCGCCAAACCCCGTGGACCTCACCGAACCGCCGTCCTATGAACCCCCTTCCGCGAACCTACAGTGCCGACTCCTCAACCAGGGATTCGCGGCGCGCTCAAAACCCAATGTTTACAGACCCTTTCCTCCGTTCTTTGACATATCAAGCTCTTGTCTTCCCGGAAGACTTGGCAGATTCGCGAATTGCGACTATTAACTCCCTGCGGGTCAACCAAATGGAAGGCCCGCAGTCGCCCCGCGCACCCGCGCGGGGCGCGGATTGAGGCAGGAGGATAGGAGATCAGATTTCAGATGTGACCGGGTCGATATCGGGAGCCGAGTCTGTCTCTGGCTGAAACTTTTTCGCCTCTTGCCGGGTAATCATTCCAACGGGACAGGAAGTCCCGGAAGACAGAAAACCAATACTGGAGGAGATGATTATGAAACGTTTGTTGCCGATTGCTGTTTCCGTTGCCCTGTTGGCAGGGATGGGTGTGAGGGTTTATGCTCAGGAGGCGCCGCCCGGGCAAGTCGATCTCGGGGCGTTCACTCCGCCTGGATCGGGGCAGATCTTTGTGGAGGTGAATATCCCTGAGAGCCTGATCGCGATGGGGGCCAGCGTGGTCGAGAAGCAGGAGCCCGACGTGGCGAAGCTCTTGCGCGGGGTCAAGGGGATTCACTTGGACGTCATTGGCCTCAACGACAAGAATCGCGACCAGATCGAGCAGCGCGCGAGGGGCCTGCGCCAAACCCTGTCGCAAAAGGGATGGGAACGGATCGTCGTGGTCGAGCAAAGGGAGCAGGACGTAGGCGTTTACCTCAAAATGGATTCCAAGAGCGTTATCCAGGGGTTAACCGTCGTCGTGCTTGACAAGCGCCAGCAGGCCGTCTTCGCCAACATCGTGGGCGATATCAAGCCCGAGCAAATTGCGATGCTGGGCGAGCGCCTGCGCCTGGACCCTCTCAAACAACTGGGCAAGGAACTCGGGCCTCTGGCCCCAAAGCCGGACAGCGACCGTGGCTCCCGTGCGTCGAAAGAAACCGAGTCCGGGAGCGAGCCGTAGCTTGATGCATGAAACCGCCCCGCCACGTGGCGATGCAAGCGACTTTTGCGTGGCGGCCGGCTATGCCGGACGGCCATAGAGCCGCTGGCGGATATGGATTAGGCGCTTCACAAACACCGTTCTGGATGCTATGTCCGCAGTCTCTTCAGCCGAGTGCGTCGTGTGCCGGCCCCGCTTTTCGGTCGGGCGGAGGCTGCTCGGCGGATTCCTCCTCGCCATCCTGGCCGGCGCGGCGGGCGTGGCCAGCTTTTTCCATCTGAGCGCGGACACCGCCGCTCTCGGGGCCAGCGTTATCCATTCGGTGCCCGTCCGTTGTGACAAGAGGATTGCCGTACACGTGGGGTTCCTGACCGCCGGCGTGGCGCGAATGGTCTCAGGGTTCTTCGATCTGCCCCCGGAAGCGCACGCTGGCTTGGAGGCGTTCCGGGGCGCCGAGGTGGCGATATACGACGTGGAGAGGAGCTTGGTTGACGCCAACCTGGCAGCGGTGATGGCGGCCGCCGACAGAACGATGGCTGCGCGGGGCTGGAGCCGGCTGGCAGGCGTGGTGGACGGAGGGCAGTTGGTGTGCGTCTATATTCCAGCAAGAAAGATCTCATCGAGGTGGATGAAGTGTTCCATGCTGGTTCTCAACCGCGAGCAACTGGTGCTGATTTGCGCTCGCGCGGATCTCGATCCGCTGCTTGAGATTGCCCGAAGCAAGTTCACCTCGGAGCTTGATCTGAACCGGCTGGGCGCCGGGGCTTTCCGCTAGGAAGCGGCCGACCGGGGGGCGCATCCCGCCAGGACCGCCAATTCCTGGCGAATCCGAAAATCCAAAATCCAAAAGCGGCCATGACCAAAACCGGCTTTCGGACCACGAAATACTCGAAATACGCGAAAAGGGGGAGAAACCAAAACCAAGGGCGGGGAGCCGTTCACAGATGGCATTCACCCCACAGCCTGGCGCTAATGTCTCTTTTCGTGTATTTCGCATATTTCGTGGTCCTCTCGGTTAAACGGCCAGCTTTGAACATTTCCCTTTGCCGCTTATGAGATTGTTTCGGATTTCGAGTTTATTGAGCCGGCATGCTTGGTACTGACGGGATGAGGCCCGACCGTGGGAAGGGGTGTGGAAACCGCTTGACGCGGGTGAGCTTTGTGGTACAAAGTCATCCCATGGAATCAAACTGGGCTGCTGAGCATCTCCAGGTCATTCGCACTCTGATGGAGCGGTCCGCCCTCTATCGCCGGGCGTTGGCGCCCATTATGATCTTTGCGGGCCTGCTCGGGATGGCGGCAGCGGCGGCGGGTTGGGCCTTTTCCATTTCCGAGCCGCGGTGGTTTGTGGGTTACTGGTTTTGCATCGGGGCGGTTGCCCTGGCGGGCGCGTTCCTGATGGTGCGGCGCCAGGCTTGGCAGCAGTCGGAGCCGTTCTGGTCGCCGCCAACACGGCGCGTGGCGCTGGCGATGCTCCCGTCCCTGACGGCAGGGTTCATTCTGGGCCTGCTGGTGATCGCGGCGGACTGGTTGCGCCATGGGCGAGGAGACGGCATGCCTGCGCCGCCCAATGCGATTGTGCTCTTCTGCCTGCCGCTGATCTGGGTCATCCTTTATGGATGCGCCATTCACGCGGCGGGCTTTTTCATGGCGCGCGGGATGCGCCTGTTCGGCTGGGCGCTGGTAATAATGGCCTGTGCGGCTTTCCTTTTTGGGGGCCTGAACGTCGGCTCCTGGCTCGTCCTCGTCAGTTATGGATTGATGGGGTTCTTCTTCGGTCTGCTTCACCTGGCGTATGGCGTCTATCTCTATTTCACCGAGCAGCGCAGGAATGAAAAGTGAACCCGCAACCCTACCTTCAGCTCGATCGGGTGATTCACGAGAAGGGGCGACTGGCCATCATGTCGATGCTGGCCGCTTCGCCCGAGCTGTCCTTCACCGAGTTGCGCGAGGCCTTGGCGATGACCGACGGCAATCTCACCACCCACATCCGCACCTTGCAGGAGGCCGGTTACGTCTCGATCACCAAGTCCTTCCAGAACCGAAGGCCCTTGACAACCTGCGCCCTCACCGCCGCGGGCAAGAAGGCGTTCACCAACTATATCAACCTGCTCGAGCAGATTGTTGAGCAGACCAAACCGAGGCAAGCCGATGGAATTTGAACACCGAGCAATTGGCAGCGTCAATTACTTTGCAATACAAAGTATAATCCATGCCGGCCCCGCGGCAGGCGCACGACCCCAGGCGCCGCCCTGGCGAGCCGTTCCAGGCCGCAAACCTGAGCAGAGCTGAGCTTATGAGAATTATTCGGGCAGAACATCTTGGAATGTGCTTCGGCGTGCGCGATGCGATTGCGCTGGCGCTGGAGCATTCTCGGAGCCAGCCGCTGACGATTTTGGGTGACCTTGTCCACAACGAGACGGTGCAGGCCGCGTTGCGGGCGCGCGGCATCCGGACTGCCTCCGGAAACGGGCCGCTGGAAACAGAGTCAGTAATGGTCACCGCGCACGGGGCGTCGGAGAGGGCGATGGCGCAGGTTCGGGCGCGGGGCCACAGCCTGCTCCAGGCGACGTGTCCCTTGGTGCATTTCGCGCATCAGGCGGTGGCCAATCTGGTGCGGGAGGGCTATCACCCGGTAATTATCGGCCAGCGGGACCACGTGGAGGTGCGAGGTTTAACGGAGGATTTGGCCGATTTCGACGTTGTGCTCCGCGAAGAGGAGGTCTTTGAGATGAAGGAGCATCCGCGCATCGGGGTGGCGGCGCAGACGACCCAGCCGATTGACCGAGTGCGCCGGCTGGTCGAGCTCATCCAGGAACGGTTCCCGAACTCCGAGGTTCGCTTTGCGGATACCGTCTGCCAGCCGACGAAGCAGCGGCAGCATTCGGCGATCGAATTGGCGCGGGAATCGGACGTGGTGGTGGTGGTGGGCGGGGCGCATAGCAACAACACGCGTGAACTGGTGAAGACCTGCTCGCGATTCTGCCCCAAGGTGTATCATGCCCAAACCGCGTCCGACCTGCGGCAGGAGTGGTTTGAAGAGGCGCACACTGTAGGGGTGACCGCCGGCACCTCGACGCCCGACCCGGTGATTGATGAGGTGGAGAGATGGCTCTTGGCCCTGGCCACGGATAGCGGCGAGCCGCGGGGCTTGCCCGGCGAAAGGGAGCCGGTTGGCACGGCGCATCACTTGGAAGCGGCCTGAGAAGCCGTCCCGCGGGAGCCGCGTTGCGAGAATGGAGTGGTCATTGTCCAGCGTTGCCGTATGCTTGTTGAGAGAGCCGGGCCGCCGGATGCCGCGCCGGATTGTGCTCTGGAGAAAAATGGCTTTGTTTGGAGCGGGGATTCCATCCGGGCGGGTGCGCCGAGGGGGACCGGCGACGCTGGATTTGTGGAGAAAGGGCTGAAGAGGTGATTATGAAGTTTTTGAGACTTGGTTTTAAGCGGGAGATTGCGCTGCCCATGCTGGCGTTGATGTTCGCCTCCATGGTCAACATGGGACTGGTGCTGGCGCGCATCGTCTATACGGGCAACGTGAAATACGGTTTCCTGGCATGGAACCTGTTCCTGGCCTGGCTGCCTCTCGTGTTCGCCCTGCTCGCGTCGGAGGAGTTCCAGAACCGAGGCCGGCACACCTGGAGCTTCAGGAGCCTGGCCGCGGCCTGGCTGCTCTTTTTTCCAAACGCCCCGTACATCTTCACGGACCTCACGCACCTGACCACGCACTTTTACAACCATTTCTGGATCGATATGGTCCTCATCGTCTCCTGCGCCTTTACCGGGTTGGTTATCGGTTTTGTCTCGTTATACCTGATGCAAACCGTCGTGCGGCGGATGTGGGGGGCGCTGATAAGCTGGGTGTTCGTGTTCGGCATCGCGGGTCTGAGCAGCTTCGGAATCTATGTCGGCCGCTTTCTCCGGTTCAACAGTTGGGACGTCATCGTCCGGCCCGTGCGCCTCTACCACGGCATCGGCAAATGGGCGGCCGACCCGTTCAGCCATCCCACCGGCTATGCCTTTCCGGCCCTCTTCGCCACGTTTCTGTTCACCAGCTACCTGATGCTTTACGCCCTGACTCACCTCCAACCCGCGGATCTCCCTGAGTCCCTCGATGGCGCCAAACTGGGGCAGGCCTAGCCGGTGCGCACCGCACCCGAGGCTGGAGCGAAGCTGGAGGCATTCCCGAAATCAACCGCTGGGACCGCATTATCCAGTGGCGAAGAGCCCGCCGCAGGGTTATTGTGGAGCAGTTTGTTGACCGTGCGTCCTATGAATACATTACAAGCTATCGACGCCGATCCGTTCGAAGCGCGTGCAACCAGCGTGGTCGATCTGCTTGAGGTCTGGGTCAAACTATGCACCGACTTTCGCCAGCGCCGCCGCCGGGAAATCGTTGAGCGGGAACCCTCCCAGGAGAAGCTAGCCCAATACCGGGAAGACCTGAAGTGGATGATGCGTAGCGCGCGTTCCCTCCTGAATATCGCCAGCGATCCAGAGTTTCCGGCCCGAAGGAAGTTCGCTCCAGAAATAGCCGGCAAGCTCCTCCAATTGGAGAGCTACTGGGAAAGCCTGAATAACCCAATGACCAATCGGGAGGCGGAGGCGCTCATTCAGAAGCACTTTCCCGATGAGACCGGACCTTGAATCGCTCCTCCAGGCCTTCGACGCCTTTCAGGAGGCTCCTCGGGGATCCGAGACCCATGTCCTGAAAGAGGCCTACGAGGCCGAGCTCGAAGAAACCGCCGCCCGCATGAAACTGAACAAGGATCTGCTCAATGAACTGGTGATGCGGTACCATCCGCGTTGGGTTCGTGCCAACCTGCCTCCCGGCTTTCCTAAGGACCTGGGTCTCAAATGAGAGCTGGAATCGGGGCAGCATGTGGGAGCTAACGAGCAGTCACGAAATAACGTTTGCAATAAGCGGATGCTGCGGCTCTTTCCTTTAGAGTTCTAGCAATCCTTCTCACTTAGGAACTTAGGAAGCTGCTGTCGGCAGACACCTGAAAAATAATTGAATGGCCGGACTTCGGCTGCTATAAACAGGCTGCCCCGCCGGGGTTGGAGAGCGAATCCGGATGCCACGACTTTGTCACTGGCCGCGGGAGTCCGGCAAGGCGGGACGTTTTTACAAAGAAGAGACGATTGTGGCGACAAATCCATTGATTGAGATTCGAAAGGGGCGCTTGGCGAAGGCGGCATCGGTGCGGGCCTTGGGACTCACCCCGTATCCCTCGCAGAGCCACCGCACCCATTACGCCAAGGCGATAGTTGAGCAGTTCCAGGCCTTGGAGGGCCAGCCCGTCACCGTGGCGGGGCGGTTGATGTCCTGGCGCAAACAGGGCGCCCTGGCCTTCGCCCATATCCAGGACCAGACCGGACGACTCCAATTGTTTTTGCGCCGCAACCTGGTCCAACCCACCGACCCGGCCGCGGGCCGCCTTGGCTACGCGGAGACGAATCTCCTGGACATTGGCGACATCGTGGAGGCGAGCGGGAAGGTGGTGAAGACCGAGCGCGGGGAGATTTCCGTCCTCGTGGAGGCCCTGCGGTTGCTCACAAAAGCCGTCCGTCCCCTGCCCGACCAGTGGTCCGGGCTGAAAGACCGCGAACTGGTGCTGCGCAAGCGTTACCTGGACACAATTCTCGAACCGGCATCGTTCGAACGGTTCGCCGTCAGTTGCCGAATCGTGGCCGCTATCCGCGCTTTTCTCAATGAACGCGGTTTTCTTGAATTTATTACGCCGGTCATTCAACCCCAATACGGCGGCGGGACCGCCAAGCCCTTCAAGACCCATGTCAACGCCCTGGGGGCGGACATGTACCTGGCCATTTCCCATGAGTTGTACCTCAAACGCCTGATCGTCGCCGGCTACGACAAGGTCTATACCATCGGGCGCTATTTCCGAAATGAAGGGATTGACCGCAACCATCATCCGGAGTTCTCCATGGTCGAAACCATGACCGCCTACGAGAACTACGAATACAACATGAACCTCATCGAGGAGTTGTTCCGTCACATCGCCTCGACCGTGTTTGGCAAGACCCAATTCACGGTGCATGGCCACGTCATCGACTTCGGCACACCGTGGCGGCGCGTGAGCATGTCCGACGCCGTGAAGGAGAAAACCGGCGTTGATTTCCGGGATTGCAAGAGCGCCGAGGAAGCCAACACGCGCCTGACGTCGCTGGGCGTCAACGAGCCTCAACCCAGTGTGGGTGAGGCCCTGGTCAAGGCCTTCGAGGCCACCGTTGAAAAAGACCTCCTCCAGCCCACCCTCGTCTATGGCCACCCTATTGAGATCTCGCCCCTGGCAAAGCCCATGGCCCAGGACCCCCGCTTTGTGGAGCGATTCGAGATTTTTATCGCCGGAATGGAATGTGGCGACAATTGGTCGGAGCAGAACGACCCCGTCCACCTCCTGGAGACGTGGCGGCGGGCCTACCGGCCAGAAGAGCGGGACGCGGGAAAATTCCACACGCTGGACTTCGATTTCATCGAGGCGCTCGAATATGGGATGCCGCCCACCACCGGCATCGGCCCCGGCATCGAGCGCATGGTGATGATCTTTACCGGGCAGGAGAATATTGACAACGTCATCTTCTTCCCCATGATGCGCTCGACCGTCTCTTCGGTAAACGCCTCGATTTATGGCGTGCCCGAATCGACCCTGACCCCGGTGGAGGACCTTGTCCTGTCGGTGGCCGACTTCGAGTCACTTTGCCGTGAGGGAATCCTTAAACCGCACGCGCGCAACCTCCTCATCAAGCCGCATATCCGTTTGTGGGGAGTCGCCTCGCCTGCCGGCCCCTCGCGCGCCTACGGCTATGTCGAAATCGAAGGTTTCCTTCCGAACAGCGTTCTGCGGTTGGCGGGTTACAACATCAAGTACGAGGAGCCGTCAGCCCATCAGGGAGCACCGGCAAAGACGGCCAGTTCGCCGGAAACCTCGCTGGTGCCGTTTCTACGCGAGCAATTCCCCGAATGCCAACTGACCGTCTCCCCGCCGACCGTTACGCGCTATTCCTGATGACCAAAGCTAGTGCGCGCACTCCACCGCCGGGGCTAAGAATCGCATTAAGCTGTCCCCATGGCGGAGCAGCTTTTTTTCGATCCAGGCCGGGCTCAAACTCAGTGTATCGCGTTTGGCGCTGCCAAGGACGAACAGGCCCCCAGATGCGACCAAGACGGGGAGGACCGGGTCATCAAGCAGGCCCTGGGCGGATGACGTGGAACGGCGCCCGGCATTCTTTTCTCCGTAAGGCGGGTCGGCAAGGACCAGGTCGAACCGCTCACCGGCGGCGGCAAGTTGCGCCAACGCGACGAAGACATCCTGGATGCGCACCTGCAAGGCCCCGGGTGGAAAACCCGCCGTATGGAAATTGCGCCGCACGACCTCCGCATGCCGGGCGGATTTCTCCACGCACACGGCGAAGGCCGCGCCGCGGCTGAGGCATTCGAGGCTCAGCGCGCCCGTTCCGGCGAAGAGCTCCAGCACTCGCGCCCTGGCGACACGGTTGCCCAGGCTGTTAAACACCGCTTGCTTAACCAGGTCCGGGGTGGGGCGGACGGCCAAGCCCTTCGGCGCTTTGAGTATCCGGCGAGCGGCACTGCCACCGGTGATGCGCATGCGCGGCTATGAACCGGAGAGCGCGCCCTCAGCGGCGGCCTTCTGCGAAAAGGCCAGCCGCTCGTTCTCTGCGCTGACCAGGATCGGTTCGCCTTCGTGGAAGGCGCCGCGAAGGATTTCCTCCGCCAACGGGTCTTCGAGCAGGCGCTCCACGGCCCGGCGCATCGGGCGGGCGCCATATTGCGGGTCGTAGCCGCGCCCGACCAGGAAGTCCTTCGCCTTCTCGTCCAATTCGATATGGATGTTTCTGGCCTTCAAGCGGTGCATGACCTTGCTAATCTCCAGTTCGAGGATCTCGACCAGGTCAGGCTTGGTCAAGGCGCGGAAGACGATGACATCGTCCAGCCGGTTGAGAAACTCCGGGCGGAACGTTTTTTTGGCTTCTTCCATAATCCGCTCTCTCATGCGCTCGTAAGAGGCCTCGTCGGTGATGGGGGAGAAGCCGAGCGTGCCCTGCTTCTTGATGGTGTCCGAACCGACGTTAGAGGTCATGAGGATGATGGTGTTGCGGAAGTTAACGATACGCCCCACGTTGTCCGTGAGTTTGCCTTCCTCCAGAATCTGCAAGAGCAGGTTCCACACATCGGGATGCGCCTTTTCGATTTCGTCAAAGAGCACGACCGAATACGGTTTGCGGCGGACCTGCTCGGTGAGTTGGCCGCCCTCTTCGTAGCCGATATAGCCTGGAGGGGAGCCGATGAGGCGCGAGACGTTGAATTTCTCCATGTACTCGCTCATGTCGAGCTGGATGAGGGCTTTGGCGTCGCCGAACAACTGCTCGGCCAGGGTCTTGGCCAGCAATGTCTTGCCCACGCCGGTCGGCCCGAGCAAGGCAAAGGTGCCGATGGGCCGGCGCGGGTCCTTGAGGTCGGCGCGCGAACGGCGCAAGGCCTTGCACAAGGCGGAAACAGCCTCGCGCTGGCCAATCACCACCTTATCCATTTCCGTTTCGACCTGGAGCAACCGCTGCATCTCGCCCTGCTCCATTCTTTGCAGCGGAATGCCCGTCCATTTGGAGACGACCTGGAGGATGTCTTCCTCGTCAACCTTGACGCGTTTTTCCTCGCGCGAGATGCGCCATTCTTTGAGGATGGCTTCCAACTTCTCCTTGGCTTGTTTTTCCTTATCGCGCATGGCGGCCGCGCCCTCGAAGTCTTGATTCTTGATGGCGCGTTCCTTCTTGGTCTTGATCTCGTCGATCTCGCCTTCGAGTTGCTTGACCGAAGGGGGCCGGGTCATGGTTCCAATCCGGGCCCGGGAACCGGCCTCGTCCATGAGATCGATGGCCTTGTCAGGGAGATAGCGGTCGGTGATGTAGCGGTCGGAGAGTTTGACGGAGGCCTCGATGGCCTCATCGGTAAACTCTGCCTTGTGGTGCTCCTCGTACTTGGGGCGGAGGCCCTTGAGAATAAGGACCGCCTCCTCGATGGAAGGCGCCTCGACCTTAACGGCCTGGAAGCGGCGCTCCAGGGCGGCATCCTTCTCGATGTATTTGCGGTACTCGTTGAGGGTGGTGGCGCCGATGCATTGGAGTTCGCCCCGGCTCAGGGCGGGTTTGATGATGTTGGAGGCGTCCATGGTTCCCTCGGCGGAACCGGCTCCCACGATAGTGTGCAGTTCATCGATGAAAAGGATGATGTTCTTCGAGCGCCGGATCTCGTCCATGACCGCCTTGATGCGCTCCTCGAACTGGCCGCGGTACTTGGTGCCGGCCACCATCAGGGCCAGGTCCAGGGTGATGACCCGCTTATCTCGAAGCAATTCGGGCACATTGCCCGCCCCGATTTCCTGCGCCAGGCCTTCCACAATCGCCGTCTTTCCCACCCCCGCCTCGCCCAGCAGGACGGGATTATTCTTGGTGCGCCGGCAGAGGATTTGAATGACTCGCTCGATTTCGGACTTGCGGCCGATAACGGGGTCCATCTCCCCTTTTCGCGCGATTTCGGTTAGATCACGTCCAAAGGCCTTCAGGGCGGGCGTCTTGATTTCACCGCGCTTCTCCGGAGGTTTCTCGGGGGTCTCAGCGGCTTCATCCTGGGCGGCAAAGTTGGGGTCGAGCTCTTTGAGGATTTCCTGACGGGTCTGCTCAATATCAACGTCGAGGTTTTTGAGAACGCGGGCGGCGACACCGTCGCCCTCGCGCAAGAGGCCCAGGAGGATGTGTTCGGTGCCAACGTAGGTGTGGTTGAGGGCTTTGGCCTCTTTAGTCGCCAGGGCCAGGACCTTCTTGACGCGTGGAGTGTAGGGAATGTTGCCGATCATCTTCTGATCGGGGCCGGTGCCGACCTGCTTCTCGACCTCCATCCGGACGGTTTCCAGGTCCAGGCCAAGCTTTTGGAGCACGTTGACGGCGACGCCCTGGCCCAGTTTAATAAGGCCCAGCAACAGGTGCTCGGTTCCAACGAAGTTGTGGTTGAAGCGGTCGGCTTCCTTGCGAGCCAGCGCGAGCACTTGTTGCGCCCGCGGGGTGAAATTATTCATGGCTTCTTCGCTCATACTACACTCCAAAATGCTATTGTTTTTCCGGTTTGTCCAATTCCGGACTCGCTGGGGTGGACGGTTTGGCAATCGGCCGGCTAACGTGCCTCAAGCGTTCCCGCACCATATCCGCGCGCAGCAGATCCCGTTCCTCGGCCGTGAGCTTCTCCGAATGCTGCTTCTGGAGGTGGGCTGGCTGCGTGAGGATAAACAACTCATCGACCAAGGCTCGATCCACGCCCGGAAACACGCCAACGTCGATTCCCAACCGCATCAGCGACAACAGGTTCATCGTTTCCTTGGAGGAGATGCTGTGCGCGTTGGCCAATATGCCGTAAGCCCGCCCAATATGGTTGAAGACCATTTTGGGCTTCTTCTCAATCAAGACCGTGCGCGCGTTTTCTTCGTGTTCGATAATTTGGGAAACAACCTTCTCCAGTCTTTCGACAATGGCGCTTTCTGTCTCACCTAAGGTCATCTGATTGGAAACTTGGAAGACATTGCCGAGGGCCTCGGTACCCTCGCCGTAAAGACCGCGGACCGCCAAGCCGAGCTTATTGACCGATTGGATAATGGGGTTGATCTGTTCGGCCAACACCAAACCGGGGAGGTGGAGCATGGCGCTGACGCGGATGCCGGTGCCCAGATTGGTCGGGCAGGCGGTCAGGTAGCCCAATTCCGGGTTGAAGGCGAATTGGAGGCGTTTTTCCAGGGCCGAATCGGCGCGGTCAATAGTGGTCCACACCTGGCGAAGCTGGAGGCCGGGGCGCAGGGCCTGCATTCGAATATGGTCTTCCTCATTGATCATGAAGCAGAGGGTCTCGTCCCGGTTGACGATGATCCCGCTGCCCGCGCTCTTGGCGGCGTGTTCACGGCTAATCAGGTGCCTCTCAACCAGGATCTGCTTGTCGAGTGTTGAGAGGCTATCCATGGCCTGGGAAAAGGCTCCCTTCATCTCTGGAAGTTCCTCAACTGCGGGCCGGATGAGCTCGAAAACGCGGACGCGCTCCGCCTTCTTCGCCCACCCTGGAAAAGAGGCGTCCCTCAGATTGCGCGCCAGCCGCACCCGGCTCGACATGACAATCCGGCCATGCGGCCCTTTGCGGCGGGCCGTTTCGGCGGGCGAAGTCAAAAACTCGTGTATATCCATGGTCATCCAGGCGCGGTCGCGCTGCTCAGCCGGGCGCTGGTTTGCTTGATTTCGTCGCGCAAAACGGCGGCCTCCTCGAAATCCTCCGCCTCGACCGCCTTGGTCAATCGCTTTTGCAGAAGTTTGAGCCGATCGGACAGGTCGCGGCTCTGCCGGAAGCTTTCGGGCACTTTGCCCACGTGCCGCGTGCCCTTGTGCATGGTCTTGAGCAAACCGCCCAGCGCCTCGGCAAAGGTCTCATAGCAATCCGGGCAGCCCAGCCGGCCCGACTTCTTAAAGTCGCTCTGCGTAAAACCGCAACGGGCGCACTTGACCTCGGCGCCGCCTGCGGCCTGATCAATCTCCTGCGATGCGCCCAGGCCCAAGAGCAGGTCCGCCAGCGAGAATCCTGCCGGATCGTTAATCCCCTTGGTCTTGGCGCATTCTTCGCAAAGGTCCACCTTCTGCATCTTGTCTCCCACAATCTGGGTCAAATGCACGCTGGCTTCCTTTTCCTTGCAAATGCAGCACAACATAAATTCTCTATTCGTATATCGGCTCGCCTGACACTTTAGTCAAGGCTCGGTATTGGCTGATGAGGCGCAAGGTCGTCGCGCCTGGCTTGCCGTTGCCAATGACCCTCCCATCTACTTTGACCACCGGCGCCAACTCGGCGCCCGTGCCGGTCAGAAAACACTCGTCGGCGTTGAACAAATCGTAGCGCGTGAGGTTGGGCTCGCTGACCAAAAGGCCCGACTCCACCGCCATATCCATCACCACCCGCCGCGTGATTCCGTGCAGCGTGCCCGCCGAAAGGGGCGGAGTCAGTAATTGGCGCTCCCGTACAATAAATATATTGTCGCCGGTGCATTCCGCAACGAAACCCTCGGCGTTGAGCATCACCGCCTCCTGGCAGCCGGCGTTGAGCGCCTCGATTTTGGCAAGAATGTTGTTGAGGTAATTCAATGATTTGATCGCCGGATTGACCGCGCTGTGCAGATTGCGCACCGTCGGCACGGTTACAATCTCCATTCCCTGTTCATAAAGTTCCGGCGGATAGAGCTGAATCTTGCCCGCAATGATGATGATTGAGGGGTTCTTGCACAGGTTCGGATTCAGCCCGAGCGTGCCGGCCCCGCGCGTGACAACCAGGCGGATGTAACCCTCCCTAACCTTGTTTTGGCGGCACGTCTCCACGATCGCCTCCATCATTTCCTGCCGCCCCAACGGTATGCTCAGCAGAATCGCCTTGGCGGAGAAGAACAGCCGGTCCACATGTTCGTTGAGCTTAAACACCCGACCATTGTAAGCGCGGATGCCCTCGAAGATCCCGTCCCCGTAAAGCAACCCATGATCAAAGACCGACACCATCGCCTTCCGCTCGTCGTAGTACTTTCCGTCTATGTAGATTTTCATTACCTTCAGATGGTTTCACCCTAGAGAAAGGGGTCCAGCAAAGCAACCTTGAAAAAGGCTCCTGCTCCAACGCCGGGCGCGATTTCCAGTTTCTAGCCGCGTTCGAGGACCTCTTCGACGTAGAGGTTCGGTCGCTCCGTCTTCTTGACGGAGCGGTTGGTGCCGTGATCGAGCCACCAATCGACGAAGCCGTTGTCGTGGTTGAGTTGCGTGACATTGTAGGCGCCGATGAAGACAAAGATTGTCCATCCAACTCCTTCGATAAACAGGACGATAAGGATCGTCAAAAGAACCGTCAGAATGATTCGCTTCATAAAGAGAAAGGGAACCGCCTCGAACCCTGCCCAGCGTTGCTATCCGCAACAACGTGATTGTTTGGCGCTTTGGGGCGGGTGAATTGCCGGGCCACGACTCGGCGGACTCCACAACTCCAACCCTTCACCACACCACATCCGGCAACGAACTCCATCTCAACAGGATCATGCCTTGGACAGGCCGGGGCGCAAGAGGGGTGTCTGGGGGTGGGCGCCTGGGGTGTTACCCGGCGCGAAATGGGCAAACGCAAGAGGAATGAAGGGGGACCCCTGATTGGCCGATGGGAGGGCGGCGGCTACATCGCATTCTCTTGTCCACCATGAACTTCACCTTGGCGCGCTTGCCGGTGGGGCCGGTCACGGTTCCCTCAACATACGTTATGCCCATAGGATTCCTTTTACTCGGCTGGAGTTACAAACGGGGCCTCAAAATCATAGTGACCGGGTTGAAGCTCCAGGATTGGAGTGTTACCATCGCCTGAGACCAGCGCCGCGCCTTGGGACTTGGCGAGGGGCTTGCGACTTTCGCGGATGGAATTCGGGTCGATGTCATGAAGCCGCAACTGGGCATCCGTGTTTGGCGGGACGGTTACGCGCAGGCGCAATCTGCCATCGCCGAGAGTCCAATCCGTGGCGATGCGGCCATAGAGCGAGTCATAATGCGCCTTGACATGATGAGGGCCACCGCGCCCGCCAATCCAGGGTTCGAGGACGAAGTGCTTGAAGCCGGCATGAGGGAGACGGATGCCGCCCAGGCCCTCGATGAACCAACTGCCAATATAGAGATAGGAACTGTGGCAGCAGGAGAGGTTGCACTCCCAATCTTCGCAGAAGGTGGTCTCGCCCCGGCGCAGCATCTCGCCCCAACTGGGGTAGTCGGTCTTGCTGGCCATGGCGTCGATGAGGTCGTTGCGATGGTATTTGAGCAGGGTCTTGAGCAGGAAGGCGCCGCCGGTGATGCCGGCATGGATATGGCCCTTGTAAGTGACCAGGATTTCGTGTTCGAGCCGTCTCCAGATGGTGGCCCTGAGGTTTGCCGGGGGAACGTCTTCCAGCAAAGCGATGGCCAGGTAAGCCGGGAAACTGTTGACGTAAGTGTGGTCGATGACGTTGTAGAAGGCCGCGTGGACCGCCCTGCGGACCGCTTCGGCGCGCTGGCGATAGGCCTCCGCTTGCTCTTTCTTGCCCAGGATGTCCGCGATCTTTGCCGCCGCTCGCAGGTTGTAAATCCAATAACAATTGTTGAAGAAGAGCGTTTCGCGCGTGTCGCCATTGACGCCTTTTGCGCCGGGCCAGAGCCAGTCGCCAAGGAAATCCCATTCGCCGCCCCAGCGCACGAGCATGTTGTTTTTGGACTTGGTGTTGAGGAAAGCCAGCCACCGCTGCATGGTGGGGAAGTTCCGCTCCAGGATGCGGGTGTCGCCGTAATGGCGGTACACATCCCAGGGCAAGGTGATGCAGAAGCCGCTCCAGGCCGGGCCGCCGCCGCCCCAATAGGTCGGGGCGGTGTAGGGGAGATTGCCGTTCGGTTCCTGCACGTCTCGCCAATCCTCGCTCCACTTGGTGTAGAAGGCGCCGAGTTGATAATTGTCGAGGGCGGTGGGAGTCGTGGAGTGGGCATCGCCGCCGTAGCCCATGCGCTCGCGCTGCGGGCAATCCACCACGTAGCTGCCCAGGCTCAAGTTTTCGAACGTCCAGAGCGTCGTATTGTAGATCTGATTGAGCAAAGGTTGGTCGCACTCGAAACCGCCGGCCCGTTTATAAGCCGTCCTTACCAGCCAGCCCCTTATTTGGCTTAACGACGGCTTGTATTTCAGGCCGATGACCTTGACCCAGCGCCCCACACCGTAGTTGAAGTGGTTGCGGAAAGTGCCCTTGCCGCTCGGCCCCAGGATGTAGGCGCTGTGGAGGTTGTGGGTCATCGCTTTGTTCTCGCGTTCGGAGAACTGGAAGTCGATGCGCCGGCCAGGTTCGCCCTTCAGCTCCATTTGGAACCAACCGGCATAGTTTTTGCCCATGTCGATCCGGTAAGCGCCGTCCTCGGTTTGCTGGATGGAGACCGGGTTCATCTCCGTTACAAGCCGGTTGGGCTCGGCTTTCACCGCCGAAATAATGAGCCGGGGATGGAAGACCGAGGCTGGCTTCCAATCCGAGTCATCGAGGTCTGCCTTACACCAATTGGGGATTTCGCGCCGAGCGTCATACAATTCGCCGCCAAAGTTCATAAAGTTCCAAACGCCGAGGAGCGTGTTTGGGCTGGGATGGGTCTTCCAAGTCGAGTCGGTGGCGATTTGCACCTTTTGGCCGCCGGGAAGGTCGATGTTGGCTTGAGCCAGGACAATGGGCGCTCGTGGGCGATCGTTAGTTTGGTATTCTGGAAAGATTGACCAGGAAACGCCCAGCCAGAGACCGATGACGTTCGTGCCGGGCTTCAGGAACCGAGCAATTTCATAAGTCATGTAACGCGCGCGATGGCGGTAGTCGGTCGTGCATGGTTCCAGAACGTCTTTGGTGACCTTCCGGCCATTGACGTAGAGCTCGTGATAGCCGATCGAGGCAACGTAAGCCACGGCATACGCTGGCTTGGAGGGGAGGGTGAAGGCCTTGCGAAACCACGGATCAGGCATAGTGTTATCCGGCGGGGAGCCGGAAGGTGTGGTGAAGGTCTGGCCGGTGCCGATCCACTCGGCCTTCCAGTCGCTCGGCCGCAAGAGCCCCATCGTCCATCGCGCCGGTCTGCTACAAGCCCGCCAC
>JAJYHY010000498.1 GCA_021784555.1 bacterium | reverse complement strand
GCGCTTCGATTATCTCCGGCCCAGCGCCATTCAACTATGCCAGCCACTCTAAGCCACCCCGCCCAGGAGCGCAAGTGCCAATTGTCGCTGTAGTGTTAGCGCGAATGTTCTCAGGTCAGTAGTGGTTTGCAGCCAGTCGTCAAAGGTGATTTGGTCAATTCCCCGCTCCAACCCTATTTCCAGCGTGATTCCCGCGGCGGCTATGAAGTCGTTGACGGCCAGCAAATAGAGCTTGCGCGAGTCCAACGCGGCGCTTCTACCGTCCTCGCTGACCTTCACGACCTTCGAGCACGGCCACCGGCCCAGGCGCGTGGCCAGCAGGGCGTGGCGATCCCTCACTATCTCATTCTTGAATGTAGCGTCGATCTCCGCCTGCAAGGTGTTCACCAGGCAATCATGAAGGTCGTTCTGCAGCACCGTGCGGCACTGGATGGCGTTGCGTATCGCGCTGGGTGTCAGCGGCGCCGTGAGGCCTTGGGCGCTTCTAATCTTCGCTAAAGCTGCCGCGGTCTCGCTCCAGATCGTGTCCTGGTTGATGCGCGTTAGGGCGTTGATGACGCCCGTTACCGCCTCTTCGTACTCCGCCAGACGCTCGTGATGGCGGCTTTGCAGTTGGGAGAGGGCCAAGTACTGAATTGCCCTGTGTCGTCGCGCCAACTTCTCAAGCCGCCTTCTGATAGAACTGTCCATAAATGAGCCGCTCTCGTTTTAGCTCAAAATTGCCCCCAGGCAATCTCCGGTTTTGGCAAGGCCTTGCCAGAACCGGCAACCCCTTGCCGCCAGTGACAGGCACTTGCCCACGCTGGCATGGCCCCGCCAAATCCGCTCGGCGCGAAATCCCGCACTCCGCCCTACGCTTTCAGCGTGAAAGATGGAACGGCCAGATGGGTTTCGAACCGGCGGAATATCCCGCAGGGGTCGAAGTCCCGGTCAATCGACGGGCAGGCGATCTGAATGAAGGAAGCTGCCCCAGTCCGCCCTGTGCCACGCCGCAGAAATCTTGTCGGCCAAAACGTCGTCAAGTTTCGAGATCAGCGGCGGTGGACTCAGGATGACCTCGTGGCCAAGCTCCAACTGCTGGGCTGCTACATGACTCGGAGTATTCTGGCCAATATCGAGAGCCGGCGCTCCATCGTAACCGACATCCAGGTGGTGTTCTTCGTGCATATCTTCCAGATCGCCATGGAGGAACTGTTCCCGGACAGGGGCCGGCTCGACGGCCACATCGTTGGGCTGGACCATCCCATCGTGACCCGCAAAAGGCACCGCCGGCGCCGCCCGCGCCGCAGGAAACCCTCTTGAGGTGCTTCCTAAACAATCGGCACCCTCATGGCCGTACGGCGCAACAATCTGGATTCAGACCGGCAACTGGACCTGTTTACATCCCCAAGGCCGACGTATGACACCGCTGACCCAATACGGCCGAATGGCCGAGAAACACTGGCGCGAGCACTGCCCCAAAATGGTTCGCGACCTGGAACGGAGGGGACTCCTGCACCAGATGCTGCTGGAGGCGGAGGAGAAGACCAAGGACGACCTGGCAGACTTGCGCCTGCAATTGATGAAACAGGGCAAGACGGCCCAGCAAGCCCACGCCCAGGCCTGGGAGATGGTGCGGGAACGCTACATCCTGCTCCCGCCCGAAACGTAGCCAACGGCGACCAGGAGGCGGCGCCGCCCTTCGCCCGGCGCCCGGAACCGCCGCGCAATCTCAACAATTATCGCATCACCGACACCGACCGGTTGGGTGAAGGCGGGTCGAAGCAGAAGTTCGCTCAAAACCTCCAGGCCATCCAAATCGTGCGCGCCCTGGACCCCGAGCAGCGCCCGGCCACCACGGACGAAAAGGCCGCCCTGGTCAAGTATGTCGGCTGGGGCGCCATGCCCCAGGTCTTCGACTTTGGCAACGGCGAATGGAGTAATGAGCGCGAGCAATTGCGCAATGCCTTGTCCGAGGAGGAGTTCGCCTCCGCCCGGGCCACCACCCTCAACGCCCATTACACTTCGCCTGTCGTCATCCACGCCATGTTCCAGGCCGCCCAACGGTTCGGCTTTGAGGGCGGCCCCATCCTCGAACCGGCCTGCGGCGTCGGCCACTTCATCGGCCTTATGCCCGAACCCATCCTGCGGCGCTCGGCCGTTACCGGCATCGAGATTGACCCGTTGACCGCCCGCATCGCCAAGGCCCTCTACCCCGACTCGGACATTCGCGCCCAGCCCTTTGAACAGTCCAAACTGGCCGATTCCTTCTACGACCTGGCCATCTCCAACGTCCCTTTCGGCGATTACACCGTTCACGACCCGCGCTGGAACAGCTTCAAGCTCCCCATCCACGATTACTTCTTTGCCGCCGCGCTTGAAAAGGTCAGGCCCGGCGGTCTCCTGATGTTCATCACCTCGCGCGGCACCATGGACAAGCTCGATTCGACTCTGCGCGAGTTGCTCTCCACCCGCGCCGAACTCCTGGGCGCCATTCGCCTGCCCAACGACGCCTTCAAGAAGAACGCCGGCACCGAGGTCACCACCGACATTGTCATGCTCCGCCGCCTGCGCCCCGGCCAAATCCCCGCCGGTCCGGCGTGGAAGGCGGCCGTTCCCTACACCAACGGCGTCGGCGAAGAGTTCGCCATCAACGAGTACTTTGCCGCCCGGCCTGAAATGATGCTCGGCCAGATGCGCCTGACCGGGACGATGTACCGGGAGGGTGAACCGACCCTCGAACCGGACGGCCGCAGCCTGGCCGATGCCCTGGCCCAGGCCCTTGAACGGCTTCCCCAGAGCATCTATCAGGCGCCGGAACGGAAACCGGAAATCCGTCATCCCAGGGAGACCATTCCCGCGCCCGATTATGTCAAACCGAACGCCTTCTGCATTCATTACGGCCAAGTCTGTGTCGCCGAGGGTCTCTATTTGCGCCCGCTCGGCAAACTCCCGGCGGAGACCCTCTCTCGCATCCGCGGCCTCATCCGGGTGCGCGACGCCCTCCGCCTCTGCCTGAGTTCCCAAACCGATGACCGGCCCGACGACCAGGTGGCCGAGGTCCGCCAGCAACTCAACCTCGCCTACGACCGCTTCGTCGCCCGCTTCGGTCCCATCAACGCCCGCGTCAATCAGCGCGCCTTTGACGGCGACCCCGACCTGCCCCTGCTCCTCTCCCTCGAACATTATGACGAGCAATCCTATTCCGCCGCCAAGGCCGCCATCTTCCGCGAGCGCACCATCCACCGCCGGCAGCCGGTCCAGTCCGCCGCCTCGCCCAAAGAGGCCCTGCTGGTCACCTTGAACGAAGAGGGCCGCGTCGATCTGGACCACATTGCCGTCTTGCTGGGCAAGCCCGCCGAGGAGTTCCTCCCCGACCTCAAGGGCCTGATCTTTCTCAACCCCCAATCCAACCAATGGGAAACCGACGACCAATACCTCTCGGGCAACGTCCGCCAGAAGCTCGTCGCCGCCGACGCCGCCAGCCTGGCCGACCCCCGGTTCCTCGAGAATGTCCGCGCGCTCAAATCCGTTCAGCCCGAGGACCTGCCCGCCACCGAAATCGACGTGCGCCTGGGCGCCTCCTGGCTCCCGACCCGGGACGTGGAGGAGTTCGTTCGCGGGTTGCTCAGTGTCGCTTCGGGCGTTGAGGTGAATCACGTTCCCCTGCTCGGTTCCTGGCAGGTCATCGGCGATTGGAACGTCCGGCATCAAACCGCCAACACCACCGACTGGGGCACGGACCGTTGCCCGGCCCTGGACCTCATCGAGGATGCGCTCAATCTCAAGACCCCCACCGTCTATGACCTGGACGAGAACAAGAAGCCCGTTCTCAACCCCCAGGAGACCGAGGCCGCCCGCGACAAGCAGCAGCGCATCAAGGAACGCTTCAAGGAGTGGATCTGGAGCGATGACGCCCGCCGCGAGCGGCTTGTCCGGCTTTACAACGACACCTTTAACCATTCCCGGCTCCGCGCCTTCAACGGCGAGCATCTCACCCTGCCCGGCGCCACGTCGGCCATTCAACTCCAGCCCCACCAGAAGGCCGGCGTCTGGCGCATTCTCCAGACGCCCAACACCCTGCTGGCACACACTGTTGGAGCCGGAAAGACGTTTACAACTGTAGCCGCCGCCATGGAACTCAAACGCCTGGGCCTGGCCCGCAAACCCCTGTTCACCGTGCCCAACCATATGCTCGGCCAGTTCTCAACCGAATTACTCACGCTCTATCCAGCCGCCAACATCCTGGCCGCCGGCAAACGCGATTTCGAGACCGCCAACCGCCGCAAGCTCTTCAGCCGGATTGCCACCGGCAATTGGGACGCCGTCATCGTCACCCATTCCGGCTTCGAGCGCATCCCGCTCTCCCTCGAAACCCGGCTCCGCTTCTTCCAGGAGCAGTTGGACGAGTTGGAACTGGTCAAGCGCCAGCACGCCGATACCGCCAATCGCCGCCTGGTCAAGGAACTGGAGCGGGCCAAAAAGCGGCTCCAGGCCCGGCTGCAAGGGCTGGCCGCCGAGCATAAAAAGGACAACACCCTCACCTTCGAGGAACTGGGCGTGGACCACCTCACCGTGGACGAAGCGCACTTCTATAAGAACCTCTTCTACGTGAGCAAGATGACCCGCATCGCCGGCCTGCCCCAGACCGCCAGCGAACGCGCCTTCGACATGTTCCTCAAGGTGCGCCATATCCAGTCCCTCAACGGCGGCGGAGGAATCGTCTTCGCCACCGGCACCCCCATCGCCAACAGCATGGCCGAGATGTTCACCATGCAGCGGTATCTC
>JAJYHY010000110.1 GCA_021784555.1 bacterium | reverse complement strand
CCCGCTCCATGACGAAAAGCTGCTCCAGTTCGCGCAGCAGCGCTGCCAAATTGAAATTGATGGTCGCCAAGTCGATGCCAAGGAAGCTGGTCTTGGTGTCGTACTCCACGTTGTCCAAATAAACGCCCCGCATGGCGGCCCAATCGAACCGGGTTCCCTTGATGTTAGCTTCAGAAAAATAACTGTTACGCAGGTCGGACCGGGAAAGGTCGGCGCCCTCAAGGTTTGCGGAGTACAAATCCGCGTCTGCCAAGTTCGCACCGGGAAGCTTTTCTCCGTGCAGCGGGATGCCGCGCAGGTCGATGTGCCCGTCGAATTTGCCAACCAGCGACTCCAGTGCATCCCGCTCGAAGCCAGCTTGCTTCCACCTGGCAAGAATGGCCCGGCCCTTGGCCGTGTTCCAGCGGCTTCGAATCTCCGTTCGGTCGAGGGTCGCAAACCGTGTGCGCACTGGATTGTCCGCGCCGACCAGATCCGCGCCTGGCTCAATAAATGACTCACCGTTGCTGATTGGTCTTTAGGTTATGCCAATAGAATATACTCTGATTACGAGCGCTCCGCATAGGAAGTCAATCCTTCATCAATGTTGAGGCCCCCTTGGGGGCAGCCAGGTGCGCTCCTCTGCTGGTGTTGACCTCGCCTGTGCCCGCCTGTTGAATTTACCGAAATCGGGCTGGCAAAGAGCCGCCCCCTCCGGAATAATTTCTCATGTGCCGCGCAAAATCCGCCAGCTTGTTTCAGATCTCGAGGGGGGCGGCTTTGCTCGCGTTCGTGGTGGAAAGGGGGGACACCGAGGACACTGCCCTTCCTCCGCCACAAACCCGGCCGATGCGAGAGTGCGAATTATGTTAACCAAGCATCTTTTTCCCCTAAGTGGATACTCAGAGGCTTTTTCACAGAAGCTAACGAAGATAACAAAGAGCGCCCCAGCCTTGCCCGTTGTTCCTTGGTTGCTTTCGTTTCCCTATGTGTGGAGGGTTTTGTGTGTCCTCTTGCTCGTGTTGGCTGCCGCGCAGGCCTCGTTGGCAACAGCCAACCCGGCGGCCGCTCCTCTGCCAAAGATTCGTATCGCTAAGGACGGACGCACCTTCTGCGACGAAACCGGCAAGCCGTTCGTCCCCTTTGGCGTGACGTACTACCGCCCTGGAACCGGCTGGGCACCGCAGGTCTGGAAGAAGTTTGACCCGGAGGCCACGCGCCAGGACTTTGCCCGGATGAAGGCCCTGGGTGTGAACTGTGTCCGCGTATTCCTCACTTACCACTCGTTCTATCGGCGGCCCGACGTGCTCGAACCGGAGGGGGTGGCCAAATTCGACCAGTTCCTACACCTGGCCGAAGAGGCGGGAATCTACGTGCAACCGACGGGCCCGGACCATTGGGAAGGCCCGCCCGATTGGAGTCCCGTTACCATCGCTGACGAGCCAACTCTCTCAGCCTTGGAATCGTTCTGGAGATTATTCGCGGCGCATTACCGCGGGCGGCACGTCATTTTCGCTTATGAACTCAAGAATGAGCCGGAGGTGGGCTGGGACAGCCCGGTGCTGCGGCAGAAATGGAATGAATGGCTCAAGAAGAAGTACGGGGACATCGAATCGCTCAGGAGCGCGTGGCATACAACCGCGACGCCTGCATTCGGGGCTATCCCCGTTCCGCCGGACAAAGATGCGCTCAAGAGCCGGCCCTTGCTGGACTACCAGTCCTTTCGCGAGCACATTGCGGACGAATGGACCCGGCGCCAGACGGCGGCCATCAAGTCTGTCGATCCCAATGCCCTGGTCACCGTCGGCTTAATACAGTGGTCTGTGCCTTCCCTCCTGCCGGTGTCTGTCCGGCATTACTCCGGCTTTCGTCCGTCGCGCCAGGCGAAATTCCTGGATTTTCTGGAGATCCATTTTTATCCACTGGCGCGCGGGGCGTTTGACTATCGTTCAGAGGCGGATGAGGAAGCCAATCTCGCCTACCTGGAGAGCGTCGTGCGCGAGGCGGCGAGGCCTGGCAAACCGCTCGTCCTGGGCGAGTTTGGCTGGTACGGCGGGGGCAAGCCGAGGTTCGACGGGGGGGTGCATCCCGCGGCCAGCGAGGATCAGCAAGCCCGTTATTGCCGCCGTGTGGTCGAGACCTCCGCCGGGTTTGCCGTCGGTTGGCTTAATTGGGGCTTTTATGATCAGCCCGAAGCGACCGATTGCAGCCAGTTCACCGGTTTGGTGAGCGCCGATGGCAAGACCAAGGCCTGGGGAAGGACATTTCATCGTCTCTCGCTCCAATTCAGCGGCCAGCATCTCCCGCCGGCGAAGATTGGCCCGCGCCCCGCCCTGGATTGGGATGCCTGCCTGACCAGCATGCAAGCCGCGGCGAAGTTCCGCCAAGAGTATCTGCGGGCATTTGAACTCGAGAACCGTCCGTAGCTCTACGCAGCTTATGTACGATACACTTGACGGGTGCATAGTACGTGTATAGTTTATTGACATGTTGAAGGGGCGGCTATTCGATTACTGGGACGCCGTTGCCGAGGAGCGGCCTGATTTGGTTGAGCAAGACACTCCCGAACTGCCATTGCTCTTTCAGTACTCCCTCAACGCACGATCAAATGCCGCTTCTTCAGGATCGAGCCGTCGGCAAAGGCGAGTTGAGCCAGCGCCTTGTAATAATCGGCGAGCGCCTGGATTTGAGCCGTGCGCGCCTCGATGAGTGTTTGCTGCAACTGGAGCACGACGAAACTCGTCGATAAACCATTAGCCAGTTTCTTCTCCTCGGCCGCCAGGGCCGCTTCGGCATACCCGCTGGCCTTTCGCGTCGAATCAACCTGCGTGAAACGCGAGTGGACCCGATTCACCCAATCGGCGACCTGGACCAGGACGGCTTGCCGGGCCTTTCGAAGCTGCAGCTCCGCTATGCGCCGGTCGGCGAGGCTGGCGTGGTAGCTGCTGCGCGCCTTGAGATTGCTCAGCGGGAAACTCATGACCACTCCGTAATAATACTCCGGGTCGCGAAAGTTTAGGGCGTTATTCACCGTGCTGGAGAAGTCCGGCTCGTCGGCAAGACTCCCATACCGCCCCACCAGGTCCAGGGCCGGAAAAAGCTGGTTGAAACCGAACCGAACGGCGACGGCGCGCTTTTCAACGGCCAATCGGGCCTCGGCCAAATCCGGCCTGTTTTTCATAGCGGAGTCGAAGCTCTCGGAGCGGTCGATACTGGGCGGGATTGGGAGCAGTGTGTCGGCAGGCGCCAACTCGGTATCCACCCACGCCATGAAATTGTCCGTCAGCATCGCCTTGAAGGCGTTTTCCTGCGCGGCGTACCTCTCCTTCGCCGCCGCCAGGGCCGTGAGGGTATTTTGGAGCTGGGTCTGGGCCTGGTCCAAATCCAGGGGCGGCAAGTCGCCCACGGCGACACGGCGGCGCGTCTCCTCCAGGAATTGCCGCCGCAGTTCCAGCGCCTTCCGCTGCACGGCGATTCTCCCACGCCCGGCGATCAGGTCGTAATAGCCGGTCTCGACCGCAAGGACGGTTTTCATGACCCCCAGGCGCAGGGCTTGATGGGCAATTTGCAGGTCCTTGCCTCGGATGAGCAACGTGGCGCGGTCGGAGTCGATCCAGAAATCTTTCAGGAGGTGTTGCCGGAGGGCGATGCGTGTATCGGCGAAATAGTTATTGGTGTCGCGAATCCCGCCGGGGAAGTCCGACGCGTGTGCCGGGTCAAGCCGGAAGTCGGTGCGCGCCTCTTTATAGCCCGCCCGCGCGCCGACGTCATAGCTCAGCCCGAAGGGGAGTTGTCCGCCCAGGGAGGCGCCCCCCTTCTCGGTCTGAAGCTCGTAGGGCTCGTTGAGGTTGAACTTGTGCGGAGAAAAATCACCCGGTTGCGAGACAAACCCGCTTCCGCCCTGAAAGGAAAGGACCGGGTCATAAGCGCCGTAAGCCCCGCTGAGGTCGTACTGGGCGATATCGGTCGAGACATGCTGGATTTGCAGGTCGAGGTTGTGGTTGAGCGCCATCTCGATGCACTGCTGCAAGGTGAGCCAACGCACCGGCGCGTTCGAACCCGCCTCGCCACTTTGGCCAGGAGCCGAAACCACTCCGCCGAGCACTACCGCCAACAGCATCGCCGCACGCATCAGCGGCGATTCTCTGAGGCCCGCCCTCTGGCGTCAACTCAATCCGCCGCGAGGAGAAACCACGGAACACACGGAAAGAAGACACTGACCCCGGCGGCTTCCGTGCCCGACATATTTAATCAGACGCGGTCGCCAAGCGATTCCCGCGCCGTCTCGGCGATCAACTGTGCCGCCATCTGGCACGGGATTTCGGCTGTATTGATGACCAGGTGATAGAGCGACTCATTGTCCGACCGCGCGTGGAAGTGCGCTTTCATGTAACGGGCGCGCCCGCGATCGCGCGTGGCAACCAGCCTGGCAGCCTCGTTTTGGCTCAGGTGATTGAGCTTTTGTACCCTCGCGATCCGCTCTGGCAGGGGGGCTGTCAATCGAACCCGAAGCACGTTGGGCAGATGGGCCGTGATGAAATTAGTTCCACGGCCCACCAGAATGACGCGTCCGGCCTGGGCGAGTTTCAGGACGGTTTTGGCGATCTGCGGCACGATGACCCACGAGGGTGGGCGCAGGCCGAACAGTTCGTCGAGCATGTCCTCAACGTAACCGCGGCTGTCCTCAGGCATGCGCTTGGCCCAGGCCTTGGGCAACCGTTGCTCCATCAGCACCCTTTCAATGAGTTGACCGTCAAAGACCCTCCAGTGCGCGGCGCCATTCGACTCCCCGGCTTGCAAGATGCCGGCGAGGCGTCTGGCAACCTCATGTTCCCCTGAACCGGTCTGGTAGGAGATGGTGATGGCCGGCCCGGCCGGAGGCGGCGGGGGCAAGGCTCGAACTGGCTTGCGTTCGGCGAGTTCGCATCGGATGTAGGAGGGGCAGAAGTCCGCCCGGATCTCCCAGGCGACTGGACTGCCAGGAATGTAAGTTTCGGTAGTCATGAGGTTTTTCTCTCAGTGAAGACGCGCGGCCTTGAGCTCCAGCCGGCGATAGACAATCAGTTTTGCCCAGTCTTCAATGAAGACCCAGGCCAGACAATAGGCCCAAACGAATCCGACATATTTCCAGGGAATCGGGGCCACCAGCCAGCCGAACCCTACGATGAGCGCGGCCACGGCCTGCGTGCCCAGAATCGCCCCGGCCAGGATCGGCGCGGTGTAAGGTTTGCTAAGAAACGGACGGCGCGTGCGGGCGACGAACAAGGTCAGGTGGCCTGCCACCGCCAGTTTGAGGTAGATGAAAGATTGCATCTGGGCGCTGGTGAGTCCAAACCAGTCCTTGGCAATCACCAGGATACCGAAGGTCTCGACCACGCCGATCAGACCGAGCACCGTGGCGATGGTCAGCACCCGGCGCATGTTCCAACGCACCGGCCGCGGGTCCAGCCAAGTGTTATCGTAAGCAATGGTGAGGATGGGCAGGTCATTGAGCAGCGCCAGCAGGATGATCATGACCGTGGTGATCGGGTAAAACTTATAGACGATCATCGCGGCCACCACGAAGAACATGATGCGGATCGTCTCCGTGATGCGATAAATCGCATAACTGTTCATCCGCTCGAAAATCGTCCGCGCCGTCTCCACGGCTCGAACAATGACGGATAGTCCGGGCGCGGTTAGCACCATGGCGGCTGCCGCGCGGGCCGCGTCGGTCGCCCCGCTGACGGCGATGCCCGCGTCCGCTTGTTTGAGGGCCGGGGCGTCGTTGACTCCATCGCCGGTCATTCCCACGATGTGGCCACGGCTCTGGAGCGCCTTGACAATTTGGAATTTATGCTCCGGGAAGACCTCCGCGAAGCCCTCGGCCCGCTCCACGGCGTCGGCCGCCTCGGGACGGAGGTTCTCGTTTTCAGGGACATCTTTGAAGAACTCATCGGCGGTGTGAATATTGGTGCCCAAACCCAGGCCGGCGCTAATTTCCCTGGCAATCGCGATATTGTCGCCGGTAATCATCTTGACATGGATGCCGTGCTCGTTGGCGTCGCGAATGGTGGCGGCCGAATCTTCGCGGGGCGGATCAAAGAGCGGCAGCAATCCCAGCAGCCGCCAGTCTTCGCCGTCCTCCCGCCGCGCCACACCCAGGGTGCGGAAGCCTTTGGCGGCAAACTCGTTGACCTTTGCGTTCACCGCTTTGACGGCCCCTTCCTTCAGGTGGCACATATCCACGACAATTTGCGGCGCGCCCTTGGTCACCTGGAATCGCTTGCCGCCCGAATCTTCGATCTCCGCTTCGGTCCGTTTGCGGATGGGATCGAAGGGAATAAACCTCTCTTGCCGGTAGCCTTCCAGATCGGCCGGATCATCCAATCCGTTGAGCACGGCCACGTCGATGGCGTCACGGTCTTCTTCCTTGGAGGCCAACGCGCCGGCCAGGATCAATTCCTGCGCATCCTCGGCGCCGAACACCGCCGGCTCGCCCAGGGTCAGCTTGTTCTGGGTCAACGTTCCGGTCTTGTCGGAACAGAGGATGTCCATCCCGGCCATCTCCTCGATGGATTCCAGGCGCGTGAGGATGGCCTTCATTCGCGCCAGGATGACAGCTCCGATGGCCATGGTAACCGACAGGACCGCGGGCATCGCCACCGGAATGGCCGCCACCACCAGGATCAAGGCGAACTGAAAGAGAGTGAGCACCGGCTCGCCCCGCACGAGCAAGGTCACCAGCAGCAACGCCGCCAGCCCCAGGCTGAGGTAAATCAGGTAATCGCCGATCATCAGAACGGCCTTCTGGAAGTGCGAGACCGATTTGGCGGTGGAGACCAGTTTGGCCGTCTTGCCAAAGTAGGTGTTGGCGCCAGTGCCCGTGACCAGCGCCACCATCTCACCCTGCTTGGCCACGGAGCTGGAATAGGCGGCGTCGCCGACCTTCTTGTCCACCGGCAGGGATTCACCGGTCAGCGCGGACTGATCGACGCTCAGATAATCTCCTTCGATCAACTTGACGTCGGCGGGAATGATGTCGCCCAGGCGCAACCGGACAACGTCGCCGGGGACAAGCTGGGCGGCGTCAATCTCTCTCCACTTGCCATCGCGTTTGACGCGGGCTTTGAGGGCGAGTTGCCGTTTGAGCGCCTCGACGGCGTTGGCGGCCTGGTGTTCCTGCCAGAAACCCACCACGGCATTAAAGACCAGCAGCACCAGGATGATGATCAAGTCCACCCAGTGGCCGACCACGGCGGAGAGCACCGCGGCCACTTCGATCATCCAGGGGATGGGACCCCAAAAATAGCCGAGAAACTTGAGCAGAGGGCTTTCCTTCCGCTCCTCCAGCGCGTTGGGGCCGTATTTCGTGAGACGTTCTTTGGCCTCGGCGTCCGTCAAGCCGTCGGGGCCGCTGCCCAGTTCGTCCAAGAGGGCGCGCGCCATCGGCGGCAGGGTTGATGAAGACGAATTGGATTCACCTATAACTGTTTCTTTCATAAATATATCTACTATATCGCATGCGTCATAGCATCAGAGTGGATCGGTTTCCCCTGGCGCCGCATGGATCATGGGCGGGCAGGTGGGCGCGTTTTCGCGCTTGGGAGTGTGGTACGGCACAACAGCCGTTCGCCTGGGCTTGGGCGGGGCGGCGGCGCGTCAGACAATCGGGCGTGCGCCGGCGCTTTTGTGCCTGGCGTTGCGGGCTACTCTCAGACCCGCGGCAAACTGTTGGTCCCCTTGGTTCGCTCTTGGACCTAATCCTGGGTGAACCGCGTAGCGTTCTGAAGTCTTCCTCAGTTGCCGCCTGCCGGCTCACCCGCAATACTATGCACCACGTCGAGCCCGCTCGCTATCCTTAAATTGGCGAGAATTCTCCCATTCTTGGCTACCATTCAATGACCGCCGCACCCCAGGTGAGCCCGGCGCCAAACACAATGAGCAGCACCAGATCGCCGGTCTGGACCCGTCCGCAACTGACGGCTTCATCGAGGGCGATGGCAACCGAAGCGGCGGAGGTGTTGCCGTATTTGTGGAGATTGATGAAGAATTGCTCGGGCTTGGCGTTGATGCGCTGGCCCACGGCATCAATGATGCGGCGGTTGGCCTGGTGGGGGACGATGCACTTGATGTGGGAGATATCGATTTCACACCGGCGGAGAACCTCCTCCGCGGCGGTTTGCATGGCTTGGACGGCGTTCTTGAAGGTCTCCCGGCCCTCCATGCGCAGGAAATGCAGGCGGTTGGCGACGGATTGGGCGGTGGCGGGGCACCGGCTGCCCCCTCCCGCCATGAAAAGCAAATCCGCTTTGCGTCCGTCAGCGCCCATCACGGCGGTGAGCAACCCGTGAGCATTGGGGCGGTTGCGAAGGATGGCGGCGCCGGCGCCGTCACCGAACAGCACGCAGGTATTCCGGTCCTCCCAATCGACAATGGAGGAGAGTTTCTCCGCCCCAATCACCAGCACGGTATCATAAGTGCGGGACATGATGAATTGTTGGGCGATTTCCAGGGCGTAAATGAACCCTGAACAAGCGGCCTCCAAGTCAAATGCCGCGGCGCGGTGGGCGCCGAGTTTCTGCTGGACCAGGCAGGCGGTTGAAGGAAAGGGCATGTCGGGAGTGATGGTCGCGACGATGATGAGATCGATCTGTTCAGGCGTCGTGCCAGCCCTCTGCATGGCGAGGCGGGCGGCGTTGGCGGCGAGGTCGGAGGTGAATTCGTTGGGGGCGGCAATATGACGTTCCTTGATGCCGGTGCGAGTGGTAATCCACTCATCGGAGGTGCTGACCGTCTTCTCCAGATCGGCATTGGTCAGGACTTTGGCGGGCACGTAAGAGCCGACGCCGGCGATGGAACAGGTGCGGCCGACGAAGTTGAATTTTGCGCGAGGGTTCTTAAATCCAGGGTTCGGTGGAGGAATCATTGCCGCAGTGGGCCGAGGCGTTAAGGGTGGGTGGTTAGGATCAGGGTCAAGTCAGGGAGCAGCGAGCCATTAGTTCTTTGCGGGCGTCCCGTCAACCGATGCGGGAGCGAGGCCAAGGCGCTGATTGGCGCGGGCCACCTCGGAGGTGATAGTTTGATTGACACGATGCTGGATGTTCTGAGCCGCGACCCGGACCGCGTTGGCAATGGCCCGCTCGCGAGCGGCCCCGTGGGCCTTCAACACCGCGCCATTGAAACCGAGAAGCGGCGCCCCACCATAAGCATCCGGGTCCATGCGCCGGCGGATGGTGCGAAAGGCGTTCTGAGCCAGCATGGCGCCCAGCTTGCGGCGGGGATTGGCCGTCAATTCGTCCTTGAGCAGGGAGAAAATCGTCACGGCGAGACTCTCGCAACTCTTGAGCACGACATTGCCGACAAATCCATCGCAAACAACGACATCCACCCGCCCGCAGAACAGGTCGTGTCCTTCAACATTGCCGATGAAATTCAGCTCGAGCTGTTTGCAGAGGTGGAAGGCCTCCAGCGTCAATTCGTTGCCCTTGGTATCCTCGGTGCCGATGCTCAGGACGCCGACCCGGGGATTCCTGCATCCAAGGATCTCCCGGGAGTAGATGCTGCCCATGATGGCGAAGTGGGCCAGGTGAATCGGCTTGCACTCGATGTTGGCCCCGGCATCCAGGAGGACGAACTCGCGCTGGCAGGTGGGCATGATGGCGGCGAGGCCGCCGCGGTCCACCCCGGGGATGCGCCCGAGCTTGAAGGTAGCCGCGGCGAAAATGCCCCCGGTGTTGCCCAACGAGACAACGGCATCGGCCTTGCCTTCATGAAGCAGCTCCACCGCCCGAGCTATGGAGGAGTCCTTCTTCCGGCGCACCGCGGCAACGGGCTTGTCCTCCATCGTCAGGACTTCGCTGGCATGGACGACGCGCACGCGGTGGTCGCGAAACCCGCCGGGAGGCAGCGCGCCGTGGATAGCGGCCTTGTCGCCAACCAGGTACAGCGCGGAGATCTCGTCGTTGGCGTCGAGGGCGCGCTTGGCGCCCGCGATGACGACTCCACAGCCGTGATCGCCACCCATGACATCCACTGCAATACGCATAAAAGAGGAGCCGCCCGAGACGAACGGCTCCAATCCTGCTGGAAGAACGATTAGGCTTTGGCTTTGGGGGAGATCGTGACGACCTGCCGGCCTTTATAGTAGCCGCACGCGGGGCAGACCCGGTGCGGCACATAAGGCGCCGCGCACTGCGGACACGTGCTCAATTGGGGCAAGGCCATCACACTGTTGTAAGCGCGGCGCATGCGCTGGCGGCTTCTCGACGGTTTACGCTTGGGAACACCCATAATCTTTCAATAATGCAATTCTAAAACTTCAATTTGTCCAACTCGCTCCAGGCAGGCGAACTGATTTCGCTCCGAATCGAGGTGGTGGTTCGCCGTCGCCTGCCCGGCTGAGCCTCCGGCAGGCCGCGACAGGCCGGGTCGCACAGCGGATGCCGCGGAAACTCAAGCAGACTATCTTCCCGCAACAGGGGCGTCAAGTCCACACAATCATTATTCACCGGCACCGAGTCCTCGCCTTGCAAGGGAGCGTAGGCGGACCAGCCCTTCAGTTCAAGCAGGTAATCAAAAGGTTTAAGGCACCGAACGCACTCGCAGTCCAGCACCAGACGGAGTTTGCCCCGCAGCAACAGACCCCCCTCCACCCTTTCGACTTCCAGATCGTAATCCAGGGGCCGGGTCACGGCGATGACCTCGTCCAGCGTCTGAATATCGAGATCTTCGACGGTCAATTGACCAGCCACACGAATGGGATGGTCTTCCAAGTGGCGCAGATTTACTGTTAATGGCATAAGCATCTCCAATCTGAGCGATCAGAACCACTGGACGCGAATTTCACGCATCCGCACGGGTCTCCTTCGCGTTGCGCGGGCTGGGAGGTCCATATTCGGTTCATGTCGATTCGCGCCATTGGCGTTTAGCTTTGGGGCTGCCCCAGCCTCAGTTTCCGGCCCAGGGCGGCCTTGACGTGCGGTGGCACGAACGGACTCACATCACCCCCCAACTGCGCGATCTCCTTCACGAGCCGCGAACTCAGAAACGTGTAGGCGTCCTTCGGCATCATAAAAATGGTCTCGATGCGCTCGTTTAGCTTACGATTCATCAAGGCCAACTGGAATTCAAATTCAAAGTCCGATACCGCCCGCAACCCGCGGATGACCGCCTGCGCTCCGCGCCGCTCGACGTATTTGACCAACAGCCCCTCAAAGGCGTCCGCCTGAACGTGTTCCAGGTGGCCGACCGCCCGTTCCACCATCCGCGTGCGCTCCTCAATCGAAAACAGCGGATGTTTGGCCTCGTTCGTCGCCACCGCCACGATGACGTGGTCGAAAAGTTTGGTCGCCCGATGGATGACGTCCAGGTGGCCGTTGGTAATCGGGTCGAAGCTGCCGGGATAGATAGCCGTGCGCATGCAAGCCAGATTACTCATCCAAGATAAATTGACGAGCCAGAATATGGCGGGATGCGCCCCGCCAAAGAGGGCCACGACAAAATGCTTCGAGTTGCTGAAATTAGACGGCTCTTTGCTCCCATCGTATGGAGAGCTTTCGGAGCTCTATCACACGGCCTGAGCACTGGCTGTTTACGCTTCGTGCCGCCATTGCTGACGACGACGCAAAACTCGCTTCCGGGGGGTGGCCAACCTTTCCCGAGCGGGATTCAACCCACTGAGTTCTATCGGGAAGTTTCCGCCTTTCGGCTTCCTCTTCCCCTGGGCTTCGCTTGGCGCGATTTGTTTCCTTCGTCTGCTTGGTGTAGAACCATTTGGTGCGCCTCGTCTTGCTTGTGAAGAGGATTGACAAGCCGGCCCTGGGTCCTCGAACAATGGCCACTGACGACTTTGGCACAACTGATGATCTACACTGCACTTTCGGCGCGACGCATGTTCCGAGTCATTTGCTCGCGGAGAACGGCCTCGAATTTGGGGGTCTTGCTTCCGCTCATGTTTGGATTGGTGGCGGGGGCGCAAACGACAAACGAAATCGTGGCCGGCCCCTTGTTTTCGAAATTCAACCTGACCCTTGAACCGGGCCAACGCACCGAGGCGGCGGGCCCTCTCTACTATAATGAGCGGCAGGAAGAGATCCACACCTGGGGCATTCCCCCGTTGATGGCCTTTTCAGAACGGCCCGCCATCCAGGCAAAGGAACTCGAGTTCATTTACCCGGTGCTCACCTATAATCGCTATGGGGGACAATACCGCTTCCAGTTCTGCCAGCTCTTCAGCTTTGCAGGCGGCGAGACGATGCAGGAAAAGCAGCGTGGCCGCTTCACCATCTTCCCGATTTACTTCCAGCAGCGCACCTCCAATCCGAAGGACAATTACACTGCTTTTGTCCCATTTTACGGCCATCTCAGGCACCGGCTCTTCCATGACGATATTCGTTTTGTGATGTTTCCCGCTTACAGCAAGAGCCTGAAGGGGGGTGTCGTGACCTGGACCTACTTGTACCCCTTCTTCCACATTCGCCGCGGCAATGGGGTGCGCGGGTGGCAGGTCTTCCCCTTTATCAATCACGAAACCAAAAGAGTAACCACCACCACCAACCTGTTCCATGAGGTCGAAACGGTGGGTGGCAGCCGGAAGCTCGTCCTGATGTGGCCCTTCTTTTTCAACCAGCACACCGGCCTGGGCACCACCAACCAAGCCTGGCAGCAGGCCTTCATTCCCGCTTACAGCCTCATGCGCTCCCCCGAGGAGGATTCGACCACGGTTCTCTGGCCCTTCTTCTCGCATATCAATAATAAGCAGAAAGGCTATCATGAGTGGGATGCACCCTGGCCGCTAGTCGAGTTTGCCCGCGGCCCCGGCAAACACACCTCGCGCGTGTGGCCCTTCTACAGCCACGCCTACAACACCAATCTAGAGGATGATTTCTATCTTTGGCCGGTCTGGAAGTATAATCGCGTCCACGCCGACCCCCTGGACCGCCGCCGCAAACGCATCCTCTTCTTCCTCTACTCGGATACCACCGAGAAAAACACGCACACCGGCAAATTCAACGAGAGAATCGATATGTGGCCCCTGTTCAGCCACTATCGGGATTTCAATGGAAACACGCGGCTCCAAATCCTGGCGCCGCTAGACCCTCTTTTCCCCGGCCAACCGAAAATCCAGCGCGAGTATGCGCCCGCATGGTCGATATGGCGCTCCGAACACAACGCCCAGACAGGCGCCTCCAGCCAGTCCCTCCTGTGGAACTTGTACCGGCGCGACGTCCGCCCGCACTCAAGCCGTTTGTCGTTCCTCTTCGGTCTTTTCCAGTTGCGAAGAGACGCCCATGGCCGTCAGCTACGTCTATTTTATTTTCCCCTGACCATTCGCCGGGTTGACGCAAGGAGGCGGGGAGATCTTACTCTAAAACGAGGTCGGGACTGAGGTCTGAGCGAGCCGCCTGGGCAGAGTTCTGGTCCGTGATACAGCCGGCCCCGCGAAGGGGGGTGCTTTCCGGGCGGGATCACCACCTGAGCAGTCACACGAAAACACAAAGATTAAGCGGCGCTGGCCGAGGTTCCTGAGCCAAGCCTAGCCCGAATGCCTCACACCCGGGTAGGGCGCGCAGTCCTCTGCGCGCCCTACCTGCAGACTGTTGCCGTCTTGTTCCTAGCATGAAATACTCGGGCTGGAGAACCATCATGGCCAGGCTGATCTCCGCCCTTTGGTCAATGGCAAAGGGCGTTTCCGGCTTGGCGCCTTTCGGTCAATGGCCAAAGGCATTTCTATTCGCCTCGCCGGTCGTGTGCAGGACGGTCCAAATCCAATCGACACTGCCCGGGCAATTGGGCGTGCCTGAACGGACCTTGATGATCGTCCGGGGATCGTGCCAGGCGTGGATTTCGGCGTGACCATCGAGGAAGCCAAAGTCGCAGGCGTTGCCATGGTAATAGCCTGGGAAATCGACCCACTTGGGAACCGCCGCCGAGACGGCGAAGGCCCCGTCGTTCAAGCCGAGGACGTTCTCATCGAGATAAACCCAGACATTGGCCGGGCCGGGCTGCTCGATACTGGTGTCCTTGCCGTAGGTGTTGTATGGATGTCCCTCTTTGTGGTTGTGATTCCCGTCGAGCCAAGGGCCATCGACATCGAAGACCGGCGGCTGGCTCGCGACGTGGCCGCCGCCTGAGGCCTTGAAAGTGGCGCAGACCGTTCCAACCGCCTGGCTCATGGAGATGGAGCGGGCGGGCCGCACCATGGTCCCCTGTTTCGCGGGGTTGGAGCCATCGTATCGGCCATCCGGGCGCGGGTCGGCCGGGCACCTGAAGATTTTCACATTATCGCCGATGTAGTTTGCCAGGAGGTCGTGCTTCGGGTCTCTGAGGAGATCAGAGTCGTATTCGTGAGCTTGGCCTATGCCGGCCTCGCCCGAGAGCCAGTCATGGCCCGGGACGGTATTGCCGTCATCCGGGTTGGGCGGATAGAAGTCATTATTATCCTGGGCGTACATGTGGAGGGCGAGCGTCAGTTGCTTTTCGTTGTTCATGCAGTACACGCCCTGGGCCTTGGCTTTGGCCCTGGCCAAGGCCGGCAAAAGCATGGCCGCCAGAATGGCGATTATCGCAATAACCACCAGTAGTTCAATCAAGGTAAAGCCGGAGCGGGTTTCATCGGTTCGCTCAGGCGCAAGGAAGTGGTTTCCCGGGTTAGGTGTTAGATAGATTTTCATGCGCTTGCACTCGTAATATTCACTCTTTCACTTGTCGTCGGTTGTGCAACTGGGAACCTCCTTTCAGCAACATAGCTCACACGGGCGGCAATAGCAAAGCCAAAAACGGATTTGTTAGACCTCTGGAAGAATTCCTTGCGCCCATTCTTTGCAGGCGCGCCTCCGCACCCGATTCCTGAATGCCAAAGCGGCGTGCTCCAATTCCGAATCGGGATTCCCTCCGCGCTCCACAAGCTGCCGCCGATTCGAGGGGGAGGTTCGAAATTCTCCAACGCCGGGGTTCCGGCAAAGAAGTCAGGGCGTGCCTCCGAGAAAAAACGAGGCGCGGGGGGTTACCCGCGCCTCGCGCAGAAAGAAAACACAAAGATTGAGCGGCGCTCGCCGAGGTTCCTGAGCCAGGCTTAGAGAACCATCATGGCCGGGCTGATCTCCGCCCTTTGGTCAATGGCAAAGGGCGTTTCCAGATGGGCGCCTCTCGGTCACTGGCCAAAGGCGTTTCGATTCGCCTTGCCGGTCGTGTGAAGGACGATCCAAATCCAATCGATGCTGCCGGGGCACGGCGGCTTGCCCGAGCCGACCTTGATGATCGTTCGCGGATCTTTCCAAGGGTGGATTTCGGCGTGGCCGTCGAGGAAACCAAAGTCGCAGGCGTTGCCATGATAATAGCCGGGGAAATCGACCCATTCGGGGATAGCCGCCGACACGGCGAAGGCCCCGTCGTTCAAGCCGAGGACGTTCTCATCGAGGAAAATCCAGACATTGGCGGGCCCAGGCTGCTCGACGCTGGTGTCCTTGCCGTAGGTGTTGTATGGATGTCCCTCTTTGTGGCCATGATTTCCGTCGAGCCAAGGGCCATCGACATCGAAGACCGGCGGCTGGCTCGCGACATGGCCGCTGCCCCCGGCTTTGAAAGTGGCGCAGACCGTTCCAACCGCCTGGCTCATGGAGATGGAACGGGCGGGCCGCACCATTGTGTTCCTTTTGTTGGGGTCTGAGCCATCATACTTGCCATCCGGGCGCGGGTCGGCGGGGCAATTGAAGATTTTCACGTTATCGCCGATGTAGTTTGCCAGGAGGTCGTGGTTCGGGTCTCTGAGGAGATCAGGGTCATATTCGTGAGCTTGGCCTATGCCGGCCTCGCCCGAGAGCCAGTCATGGCCCGGGACGGTATTGCCGTCATCCGGGTTGGGAGGATAGAAGTCATTATTGTCCTGGGCGTACATGTGGATGGCCAGCGTCATTTGCTTTTCATTGTTCATGCAATAGGCGCCCTGGGCCTTGGCTTTGGCCCTGGCCAAGGCCGGCAACAGCATGGCGGCCAGGATGGCAATGATGGCGATGACGACCAATAGTTCAATAAGGGTAAAGCCGGAACGGCCCTTATCGCTTGGGCCGGGTACAAGAACACGGCTTCCCGGGTACTGGGTTGGATAGATTTTCATGCGCTTGCAACTCAAATGTTTTACGTTTTCATTCTCGGCGACGGTTGTGCAACCGGGATCTTGCCAAACAATATAGACCGCGCGGCGGGCAAATGTAAAGCCCAAAAAAACTTTGTTTTTTGCCGGTTGGATTGGACGGATCCGGCCGACCGGGCGGATAGCGGCAGCTAAGGCAGCGCCGCCCGGCTCCCTTTGCCGGTGGTGCGCAGGACGGTCCACACCCAATCGATGCTGCCGGGGCAGGGCGGCGTGCCCGAACTGACTTTGATGATCGTCCGAGGGTCTTTCCAGGCATGAACTTCGGCGTGGCCGTCCAGGAAGCCGAACCCGCAGCCGTTGCCATGATAATAACCGGGAAAATCGACCCACTCCTGGATGCCGGCTGAGACGGCAAAGGCGGCGTCGTTCAAGCCGAGGACGTTTTCATCAATAAAGCACCAGACATTGGCCGGTCCGGGCGCTCCGACCGTGGAGGACTTAAAATAGGTGTTGTAAGGGGCGCCGGGTCTATTGGCCCACAGGACGCCGGTTAACCATGGCCCATTGACCGGGAAGACCGGGGGCTCGCTCTGGACGTGGCCGCTGTTGGAGGCGGCGTAGGTCCGGCAGACGGTGCCCACCGCCTGGCTCATGGAGATGGAGCGGGCGGAGCGGACCATCGTGCCTTTCTTGGCCGGGTCGGCGCCGTCATAACGGCCATCAGGGCGGGGGTCGGCGGGACAACTGAAAATCTTGACGTTATTGCCAACATACCTTGCCAGGAGGCTCACCGATGGGTCTCTAAGGATGTCAGGGTCATACTCATGGGCGCCGCCGATTCCGGCCTGGCCGGGGCACCAGTTATGGCCTGGGACGGTGTTTCCGTCAGGAGGGTTGGGGGGATAGTAGTCGTTGTTGTCCTGGGCGTACATCTGAACGGCGAGGGTCAACTGTTTCTCATTGTTCATGCAATAGACGCCTTGGGCCTTGGCTTTGGCCCTGGCTAGGGCGGGCAGGAGCATCGCGGCCAGGATGGCGATGATGGCGATGACCACCAGCAACTCGATCAGGGTGAAGCCGGAGCAGGACTGACCCCGACGCCTTGGGTTGGAATGCTTGTTTTTCACGTTACAAAGGCCTTACCGCCAGCCAACCGGGACCTTCATATCCGGTGGCCGGAATACAACCTACGCGTAGATGCTGCGTAGATACTACACAGGGAGGCGGGACAACACAACCTGATTTGCACCGCCAGTGAGATGCGCCCTGCGATTGAGGCAGTGGGGGGTTGGGTTGGCCGTCCGGAGCGTTTCCGAGGAAGTTGGCGACGTGACTCACCGCGCCAGCGTGAGCGCGTCCCGACCGGCGGGCTCGGCTTGGGGCGGTGGGCCGTCCTGCGCGGAACGGTAGAGGTGAGCAGTTGGTGGTCCGCTCACCTGGACCTGACCCGCGGCCCCCATAGCCACGTGGGCGGCGTCGTGATCGACTTTTGCCTTGCGCCCTCTTTTCGTTTCGGGGGTTTGCAAAGTGTGCTACAATAGCTCAAACCATGCGGGGCGCAGGGATATGCCCCCGCGGATTGAACCTCAAAACGAGCCTATGAAAAGCACGCTGATTGTGGTCGCGGATCTTGCCTGTTTGAAGGCCTACACTCTGGAAGATAATCACTTCAATAGAACGCCTCGCCTGGAATTGCTTGAACATTTCACCAGCGCGGACGCCCATGGCAAACTGGTCGAGAAAGTATCGGATTCCGCGGGGCGATTCCCTCGCGCCACGGGCGCATCGAACAATCCTGGTATCATGTCCGACGGCGAGCGGCACAACATCGAGCTTGAGCGGCGCAAGCGGTTGGTTCGGCAGCTTGCCAATCGGCTGAACACGCTGGGACGCAACCAGGCGGTCGAGCGCGTCTTGCTGGCCGCCAGCAAGGAAATCAACCATCAGTTGCTCGATGGACTGGATGCGCAGGTGCGGGACAAGGTTTACAAGAATCTCCCGCTGGACTTGACCAAGCTGGAGCGCGGGGAGATCCTGGGCCACTTTTCAGCCCCATGATAAAGCCAGATCGCACCGCGGCGGACCCTGAACTGAAGCGCCGCATTCAAGAACTGATCGAATACAAGGGCGGGGGATTCAACCAGGAACAGGTAGCGGACATTATCGAGAACGCGCTCAAGCTGCTCACCGACGTCGAGCACCGGGGTGACGTGCGCGTCGTCCACATGGATGAGGGGTATGAGGATCGGCCTTGACCGCCCTGAATGAGGATTTCGCGGACATTGTCGCCGGCCCTCCCATCAGCCGCATCGATCCCACGCCTGAAGAGGTCGCGGACGATGACAACCTGCACCTGGCTCCAATCGCCCTTGGCTTTAACCGGCGGGATTACGGCCGACTGCGGCAGTTCATTGACGTGCTGAATCGCCTCTGATGCTTCCGAGAACCGCCGCCCGGATATAACTCAGGGCGCCGGGCGCGAAGGTTTGTGGCGTGCTGCCGAAGACCTTTTTGAACTCGCGGCAGAAATGCGATTCGCTGGCAAATTTTACCTCTGCCGCCGCCGCTTTGCTCGAATACCCCTGAGCGACCAGTTGCTTGGCCAACCGGCATTGCAACTCCCGCAGCCAACGCCGCGGGGTGCTGTTGAAATGCTTCCTGAACACTCGCTGCAATTGCCGCTCAGAGATGGAGCAGAGCGAGGCCATTTTGGGCGCACTGAATTCCGCCTCTCTGGCCACCTGCTCCCATTCTTGCATTGTCAGAAGACTCATCGTTCTTTTAGGTGCTCCATCGTTTAACTCGCCTGACTCCGAACTCCCTCGGAGAGGGTTTTGCCATCCGCGGTGTCTGGCTTCTCGCGGTGCCGGTGCGGGTTGTCTAAAACCGTCGCATTGTCTAAAACCGACGCTCTGCCCCAAACCGAACCTGGCCTTGCGGCCTCAAAGCATCTCGCGAATGCTTGCTCTAGTGAAATTGCTACGACGCAAGGAAACCAAACGCCCGCTCCGCTGTCGAGATATTTTTATGGAAAAAAACCTTCCGCGGGCGCGACCCGCGACCAGGCCAGGTTCGGAGCACCTGAAAGCGTCATCTCCATGGAAGAACACGAAGAATTCGACAAAGTGGCCGGTAAAGATAAACGGCCAAGAGAATGGCGCTTTTTCGGATAGCCTGCAGCTAAAACCGGTAGCGCAAATCCAACGTTACAATGTTGGCGGCATACTCGCCGCTTCCGCCAAGATCCGAGTTGCGCAGAAAGTAGCGATATTGAAGCGAGGCGGAGAGCTTTCGAGAAAGGCTGCGTCCGAGGCTGATGCCCGGCGCGTAACGGTCGAAGGTTTCGCTTCTCACACCCAGCCGGTCGCCCGAGAAGTAAGAGAATTTTTGGGTTCCATGGTCGAACCCGAAACTGGTGCTCAAGGTGATCTTGTAGAGCAGGTTCCAGTTGGCGGAAAAGTTCAGGTAGTAGTCTTCGACGGTTCCGCCGTAATAGGAGAAAGTCAGGGTTCTTCCCCCGGCAAGGGAGTAGCTGAGATACTGGTTGAGGCGGTGTGTCAGGGCGAGCTGGGCATAGAGGCCGGTGACATCACTGGGAGTGGGCAGACTAGCGACCGTTTCGGGCGAGAAGATCGTGTAGCCGACACTCGCCCTGGCGCGGATATACTGTGTCAACTGCCCGTCATAGTAGGCGCCCATGTTCCATTGCACGCCGCTCTTGATGTAATTCGCCGGGGAATAATTCAGCAACTCGCTCCCGAACTCGACGCCCGCATAATTATCCTGCCTCAACACGTAGCCGGCTGAGCCAGAAAACACCTCCGACTCCACGTCCGGGCTACCGGAGCTGCTGGTCAGGTCCGCGTAGTTCACGTGGTCGTAGCCGAGCTTGATGAGCGCCTTGTTCAAATCCCAGACTCCGGAAACGCCCCCGTCGTTCTCGAGTCTCTGGTAATCCGCGATGCCGGTGACCGTCGGGTCCGAGTAGGCATTTTCGTAAATGGAGAAGCGATCATGGAAATTGAACCACCAATTCCCCACATAGAGATCGAACGACAAGTCCGTGTCGGGCGAGATAAAGGGCCGGTCATACTCCGAGTGTTGCAGGTAGAACAAATATCCCGCGCCAAAGTCCAAGTTGATGCTGTTCTTCTCCGAGACCGGCCAGAGCATGTGGGTATCAATATGGGGGCCGAAGGTGAAATCGCTTTCGGTATGTGTATTCCTGAGTTGGATGTTGTCGTCAGCCGAAAGCGAGAGCCCGGCAGTGAAGTTCCAGGCCGTCGGGCCCAATTTCAGGTTGTAATAGTTCAGCGTTGAGGCCGCCAGGCGCCGCGCCTCAGCCGCTTGCTCACTGGCCAGGGACATCCGCACCGCTTCCTGGCCGCGGGCGCCCCTCACGCCAATCAAAAGGGCGGATGCCGCACCGGCCCCAAGTGCCAGCCACTGCTTGCGGGAGAACCCGCGCGGGCGCCGGAGTGTGGCGGGTATTTGAGCCGGTTCCGCGTCTTTTGGCCTTCGTCTCATAGCATTCGCCAGTTTGAGGTCTGAATGTCAATCAAGCCAAAGTGTCGCCAAAACCACCGCCCTTGTGAAGCAAAATCCCTCGGCCACTGCGCGCACTTTTTATGCTGATCCTGGCGCTCACTTCACTGACCGGGCTGGCCGGTCGGTCTCCTCCACATGGGAAGCTTCGCAGAGCGTGAACATGGACTGGGTCAACAACATCCCCGGCACCGTTGACACTAAGAACACATGCATGTAGCGGGGGACAACCAAGGGCCTGGTCGCGGGGCGTTCACGCTGATCGAGTTGCTGGTGGTTATCGCCGTCATTGCGATTTTGGCGGCGATGCTCCTGCCGGCGCTCAGCGGCGCGCGGCAGGCGGCGGATTCAGCCGCGTGCCGCAGCAACCTGCACCAGCTTTCGCTGGCGCTGGCGATGTACGTCGACCAGGAAGCGGCCTACCCCCGCTGGGGTTCGGCATTTGCGGCGATCCGGCGGGTGACTCGCGCGCCGTGGCCGCGGGACAACTATGGCGGGGCCGACGACGCCCTCAGCGCGCCCACGTACCTCGGCCAGCGGCAGGGCCTGTTTTCCTGCCCCGGCTACAACCGGATCAGGGGCGAGTTTAGATGGCCCCCGCCCGGGGTCTCGCAGACGCCCAGGTGGGCGGGGTATGAGATGGACCCGGGCGATTACTCAGGGAGCTACAGCTACAACGGGGTGGGCACGGTCATGGTCGCCGGGTGGGGCGCAAATACCACCGGGCTGGGCACGATGGGAGACTGGGCCTCTGCGGGCCCCGTTAGGGAGGGGGACGTGGCCGCCCCGAGCGACATGATCGCTCTGGGGGACTCGGCTCTGCTTGGGCTCTCGCTCTTCCGAGCGCGCGGGGACACCGTTAAGCCGGTGGGTGAGCTTGACTTTAGCCTGTCATCGGAGCTGTTAAGCCCCTATAAGGCTGAGGTCTATAACGAGAGGGTCCGGGGTCTGCCGACGGACGATCCGGTGGTCAGAATGTACCATGGCCGGCATGGCGGGCGGTGGAACGTCATGTTCTGCGACGGGCACAGCGAGAGCCTGAAGCCGGCTGCTCTCTGGGACCTGAGCAAACCAAACATCGCCCGTCGCTGGAACCGCGACCATCTTCCCCATAACTCACTCTGGGCCACGAACGGCCCGCCGCCGCCGCCATAGCAAGCCCGGAGGAGACGTCATTCAACCCATGAAACTCAAGGACGAATGCTGGTTTTTCAAGTCCGCGGCGGCGCTGTTGGTAGTGACCGCCTTTGCCAAGCTGTATAGCGCGGGCGGCAGCGCCAGAATCTTGCGGATCCGAGACGCGCTGCTCCACGTCGGATACCGGCCGCTGATGGTTCTGGCCGCGCTGCTGGAAATTACCATCCCTGTCTTCCTGCTGCGGAGCCGGAGCGAGCTGAGACGCGCGCTGGCCCTGCTATGGCTCAGCGCGAACTTCATCATCTATCACTTCGGCAACTATCTCATCGGCGTCCATCTCTGTCCCTGTCTCGGGCAACTGGCGGACCGGCTGCCGCTCCCGCGAGGTCTGGGCGACATCGCCCTGCAGGTGCTGTTGCTCTACTGGCTGGTGGTCAGCGTCCAGTCGGTCTGGCGCGTTTGGGGCCGGGAGCGGTGGATGAGGTTCACCGGCGGCGGGCATCGGGCGGCGGGCGTGAGCGCAGCGATGCGATAGGGGATGAAGGGATGGTGGATGGTGGATGGTGCATGGTGGGTCGTGGATCGTGGATGAGGAGTGATGGACGGGCTGATGCGGTAACGGAGCGATGGAGTGCGGCGTCGGTGGGCTCAACTCTCCCCACGGCGTGTCGTACTAAACAAGTGCCGGCAAACATTTTCCAGTTCCGTAGGAACGGCATATTTGTAGAAACCGCGCCCACGAGCCGTTGCTAGCCCCGTCAGGGGCGGCATCTCCGCGCGCCACAAAGATGCCGGCGCTCACGGGCCTCAGGCGCCCTGGGCGGCCGTTTTGCGACATCCGAGTATTTGCGGGCAAAGTTGGTGTCGGCGGGGCGGGGCCGGGCGGGAGCCCTGAGTGTTCGGCAGAGGCTTCTCCGCTATCCGTGTAATCCGTGGTCAGATACAATCAACGATGAGCCCAGACCAAGAAGCCCTGCCACGTTCCAAGCTCCGGTGGTTGCTGGCCGGAGTGACGGCGTTCGTGTACTGGCGCGTGTCGCAAAACGGCTTCCTCGACTACGATGATCCCCGGTTCGTGGTTCTAAATCCCCATGTCTATACGGGCCTGACCCTGGCGAACCTGAAATGGGCATTTGCGACGCTCAATGGCGGGGTGACCTCCTATCAGCCGCTGGTCTGGATTTCGCACCAGGTGGATTGCCAGTTGTTTGGGCTGAAGGCCGGGGCACAGCATCTGACCAACGTTTGGTTTCATGCGGTGAACGGGGTGCTCCTCTTCACGCTGCTGGACAAGCTGACGGCCAAGCCGTGGCGGAGCGCAAGACGCTGGTCTGCGCGTTTTTCTGGCTGCTGACGACGCTGGCCTATCTTCGTTACATGCGCCGGGGCGGCGCGCGGAATTATGCCCTCGTGCTCGTCTTGTATGCCGCCGCGCTGCTGTCCAAGCCAATAGCGGTGAGTCTGCCGTTTACGCTGCTGCTGCTGGATTTCTGGCCGCTCGGAAGATACGTCCCGGCGCGCACGGGCAGGTGGACGGCTATGCCCAACGCTTCTGGTGGAGCCTCCGAGGCCCCCTCCGAATGTGGCGCCAGCTTTTGGAGTGCGGCAGTCCTCTGCCGCTTTCTCACAGAACCGCCGGGACCGCCAGGAACTCCGCGGCACGGGCAGTCTAATGCAAAAGCGGCAGAGGACTGCCGCACTCCAAAACCTGGCGGAAACTCCAGCGGGCGGCTTGGGTCCGACTCTCGCTCCGTGAGCGCGGGCCGGCTCCTGCTGGAGAAGGCACCGTTATTTGTGCTGTTTGGCCTGGCCTGCTGGATAACGGTGGTGGCGCAGGCGGATATAGGCGCGATGAAGTCGCTACGGCAGGTCCCGATGGGCGTGCGGTTGGACAACAGCGTTGTGGCCTGCGTGCTTTACCTGTGGAAGACGCTTTGGCCGGCGGGCCTGGCCCCGATTTACATCTTGCGGCAGGACTGGGCATCGCGTCTCTTGGAACGCTTGGGGCGTGCGCCGCGCTCACCGTGGTCAATACGGGGTATTGGCGGAACAGCGTGTC
>JAJYHY010000497.1 GCA_021784555.1 bacterium | reverse complement strand
GAACCCCTCAGTGTATATTCTATAAGTTGATAGTGTCAAGGCGCGCGGGTCGAGAAGGCCGGGCGGTTAGCTCAGCCGGTCAGAGCGTCTGCCTTACAAGCAGAAGGTCATCCGTTCGAGCCGGATACCGCCCACCACGAAAAAATTGAGCGATCGCGCCGTGAACCAGGTGGGCGCTTCGCGGGCGGCGCCGAAAATCGCGTCAGGTGGGCGCTCGGCAACTTCACGATCCTTACAGTGACTCAAACGCTCCACGAAGCATTTCCCGCGGGGACGTAGTTCAGCTGGTTAGAACGCATGCCTGTCACGCATGAGGCCGCGGGTTCGAGTCCCGTCGTCCCCGCCAGCTAACCTGACACGCAACAAGCAGATACAGCTCTCTGCTTCTTTGGAGTATGTAGACCTGGGCCACATTGGGCCACAAACTGAGTCGGATTTGCGGTCCTTGCTCCACTTGCCTTATCCTCTGGGAACCAAATCAGGTCCTCGATCTTGGTCATCGCTTCACGCTGCTGGCCCCTGAGTTCGTGCATGTACTTCTCAGTTGTGCTCAGTTTGGAGTGACCAAGAAGTTGCTTCATCACTAAAGTTGGAATCGTCCCCTCGTTTCCTCCCAGCGTGGAAAAGGTGTGTCGCAGTGAGTGCCAAGAGAAATGAGGGATGCCGAGTGCCTTGCTAACAGGATAGATCTGACGATTGATCAGATTGCGATCGGAAAGTGGAGTGCCGACCGCGCTCCGGAAGAGCCAGTTCGCCACGAGCGTCTTGTTCGGACTGACTCCGGGCAACGGCCTGACGTTCCTCGAGTGTGCGATCAAAACCCCCATCAGTGTGGGCGGAATGGGAACCTGCCGGTTGCTCCCCTCCGTCTTGGTGGTATCGACGTGCCCCCGGCTGATGGATCGCTGTACATTGATCGCCGCGCAGGCCAAATCAACATCCTCGACTTGCAGCCCAAGGATTTCCCCGATCCGTAGGCCCGTCGTGACAGCTAAAATGAACGCAGTACGAGCCGGCTCAGAGAGGTGCTCAGCGAGGAGCTGAACTTCCTCGACCGACAAGGCCCGCTGTTTGCGAACAATCTTCCGCTGTCCGACGTCCGCCCACTTAGCAGGGTTCTCCCCAAGCCACTTCCACCTCTGTGCCGTGCTGTACATTTTGGAAATGACGTTACGGTTGTGAACGCGGGTCTGCCACGAATACCCTTGCCGTTGAAGCTGGGCCATGAATCGGTCCAGATCGAGGGCTGTAATGTCGCGCATTCGCTCTCTGGATAAGGCTGGAGCGATTTGCTTACGCCATCGGTCTTCGTACATTGCCTGCGTGTTATGCTTCATTTTCTCGACGATGTTCGGCTTGAAATGCAGATCCCAGAATTCCCCCAGCGTAATGCTGGCCTGCGGCTTGGGGGCGTTCCGGTTGAGCTCGCACATGATCTCGTCGGCTGCCCGCCGGGCATCTTTTTTGCCCCGGAAGGCAGAGATGGGACCAAGGATCGCGCTTTTCTGCTGCCTCCCCCGGGTCCCGTCCGGTTTGATGAAATCTTCCCTGTAGCGCAAGACATAGTTGCCATTTTTCTTCCTTACACTTCCGTTCTGATAGCGCCGAATCATTTTCTCCTCCGCAATCAATGAAATTGCGGTGTTGATTCGGCCCTCAGCTGGCTGCTGGACTTGCACTATACCGCTCTCCCAGTTCCTGCGCAATCGTTCTACGAAATCCCGAACGTCAGCTTCTCGGAACCGCAAGTATTTTCCTACTTTCACGTGGGGTATGCCGTCAGGGGGTTTCAATCCGACACGCCTATATACCCATTTCCTTGGTACATTCAGCAGCATCGCCACTTCATCTACCGTCAGAAGCTGGCTCATGTGGTAATCACTCGGTCTGTTTCTATGGTCAAGCGAGGAATTCCACGGATCGAACGGGTCGTCAGGCAAAATGGGCAGTAGTTTTAAGTCTCTCCGACCGACTCTTGGGTTTGCTTGCTTTTCTTGTTCTGCAGCCAAGCGAATGCTAGCGTTGTCAATGGATCCGCTCATTTGTTGCCCTCTCAATTGCCATGGGCGCTGCTCGGACCAATCTATAAGGTGCGACATTCATTTCCACCCGCGCGAGCTCTTCAGCGTCGGCATCGGGAGAGCCGCGTCAGATGTTATGCTCCGGCGGAACCTGATTCCTGTCAAATTTCCGTGCGCAGGCTGGATTCACGAGCAAGCATTTAAACGATCTCCTTATTTTGCAAGGGGTTAGACGGAAACAAGTTGCTCACTGATGTTATTCATGCGCCCCGAGTGAGCTTGGCCGCATGAGCTTTACCTGATCGTATTGGGCTACACCCGGCAAGGGCCACCCCAGTTAGAAACGAATCCTCAAGTTCGCAGGGGATGAACTCAACACGAAAGCTGTCAACACTGCGGCAACCGGAGAGATAATGGCATTCGCAGGGTAGTGCCATGTTCGGCGAAGGACATCAGCGGTTTCGGGCCTCCGTACTCGCGACGATGCTATGTGTCGCAGCGGGCATCGCCGGAGTTTGGGTGATTTTGCGATGGCGGCAAAAAAGGCCGAGTTCAAATCAAAATTTCACCTCTAACGACCCGAAGGCCATTCTTGCCGAAGCAAATCGCTTTGCTTTCCTTTCCAACTCCTTTCGCGCCGCGCCTCTCTATGCCAAGGCTGAGCAAATCTTCCGGGAGCGCGGCGACAAGCGGGACGAGCTTTACGCCAAGATCGGGCTTATGCGCGCCAAAGCCGAGACAATGTCGTTCGTGAAGCTGTCCGATTTCATCGGTTCTCAACTGGCAAAACCAATGGTCCAGAACGATCCAGAGCTTAAACTTTGGTGTCTTACCGCAAAGGGCATGACTGATATCGAAGTCAACTTTCCCGCAGCCAAGAAAGATTGGCAGGAAGCCGAGGTTCTCGCTCGCGAACTGAAGGAGAAACCATGGGAGGCACGCGCCAGGGGCGAACTCGGCTTGATCGCTTTCCTCCAGGGCGACAGCTTGAAAGCTGGGCGCCTTGTGGGCGGAGCATTGTTGTCAGCAATCAAGAGTGGCGATGTCGGGGCGGAGATTCGCTATCTCGAGTTACTGGGAAACGGATTCGAGGTCCGGCGGCGGTACGAAGAGGCGCTAATGGTCTTCAACCACGCAATCAGTGTTGCGAATTCCTGCAAGGACTGTGGCTTTCCCTACATGGCCTACGAGGGTCGCTCTCTCTTTGGGGTTCTCAGGAGACGCGCAAGCGAGTCCTCGCGGGAGCCATGGTAGCATCCGGCACTGCAAGACCAACTGGCAGAAAGCCAATTGTGTTCGGTTGCGGTCAGGACTACAATTAGGCTCGCCGAAAAGTGATGCCGGTAATGGAAATTCCTCATGACGTCGGAGGTCGTCGCCCTGACGATCGGGCTCGGGGACCACTCGCACCTAGGCAGTCCCACTTGACCGATTTCAAACAGCAGCGAAATCGCGGCGCGGGGGGATATCGAAAGGAACACCCATGACATCCGAAACCGTGTTAACGCCGACCGGAGCTTCACCGCCGGGCGCAGGCCTCAGGCGGTTGTTCGAGAATCGCCTTCCGCTCAACCGAAAAGAGGTCTTCTTCACTGCGACGGTGCTGCCGGCAATCATTTGCGCCGATGGATTTGCGCACTTCCACCGCTTCTTGGACCTACTGGGTCTAAGAGACATACCGATAGATGTTCGGAAAGATAGCGCGAATATTCAGTTCTTTACCGAGTACGGCCTCGCGGAGTCCATCTATGGTGAGCGGGCCAATGCGAGATTCCCAAACCCTCGGCCCGACCGGGACAGACCTGACGTCATGATTTTTATCGAGGGTTCAGCGCCGCTGCTCATTGCGATCGAAGCGAAGCTATATACCAGCGCGCAACCCTCCGCCCTGAAGGAGGAAATGGAAAGACAGAAAACGCAGGTGCTGGAGCATTTGCGGAAGCACTGGCCAGAACTTCGGATCCATCATGCAGCTCTTCTGCCTGACCCAATGAAAAGGGAATTTGGAGACCAAGGGCCAATGCTTGTGATTACGTGGGACGAGGTCCTGCGCACTTACGAGGACGTGGAGAGCGCTCAATACTTTTGTGAGATTCTCAGAATTGCCCTTGAGGGCTATCCCATTCTCAAAAGCCCAGAGGCCACCTTTGGAGCACATGCGGAGGGGAAACTTACAGGTGCCGAGATTTTGCGCTGCTACCAAAGTCGCGACACGAAGTTCCAGGCGATGGGCAGACGCGGGGGCATAGACGGTGCTGCGCTAAAAGACGACATCGCGGAAAACAGGTGGGAGAAGCAGGAATATGAGGTGCGCAGTTCGCCTGACGACCTCCCTGCGAACTGGTTCCGAATTTCTGGTTTCGTTACTCTGGTCTCTCGTCAAAACCTGATTACAGCGTTCGAGCGTGTGGTCAAAGCAGCCCGAGACGAGGCGACCGATGATGCCGCATTCGGCCGCCGCGTCAGGCAACTCATAAAGGAAAAGGGCGGGGTCGAGCGAAGTTGGGAGTAGGCATGCCTCGGCAGTCAGGGTGCCGATATGAATAGAGGCGTTAATAAATCATGAAAACACATTTTCATGCGTTGATTTTCGCGGCGGGATTATTGGTTACGGGTACAGTGATGCGGGCGCAGGCGGTGCAAGAGGTGCGGGTTTATATGGAGACCGGGTCACAGACGATGGCACGTATGGAATTTGGCCGACCAGGTCCCCAGTTTTTGGCGGACGAGTGGGAGTTGACTAAAGATTTGGTAGCCTATTATGGCTGGCAAATTGTTCCCGGAAAGCCAACGGAG
>JAJYHY010000496.1 GCA_021784555.1 bacterium | reverse complement strand
CTGGTACACTGATACACTGATACAATGATTCGCGTCATGCTTCCTCGAGAGCGCCCATGGCTGATGCGATCCTTCGCAATCTGAAGCTGCTGCAAGCCATCCCCCACCATCCGGCCAAGGGCGATGTCGCAAGCCTGCACCGTGCCCTCGAGAACGCTGGCTACAGGATCACGCGCCGGCAGGTCCAGCGGGATCTGGAGCGCCTGTCAGGCTCGTTCGCGATTCGGCCGGATGTGGAAAAGCGCGGCTACGCACGTGGCTGGTCCTGGGACCGCGGCGCTGAAATCCTGGCCCTGCCGGCCATGGATCCGAGAACGGCGCTGATGCTGAAACTCATCCAGCAGTTCACGCCACAGCTTCTGCCGCCGACCGTGAGTGACGAACTGCGGCCGTATTTCCGGCGGGCCGAGGAGACGTTGAAGCGTGGCAAGGACGGGGGACTCGCCCGTTGGAGCGATTGCGTGCGCGTCGTGCCGAGGGAAATGCCCCTTCTCGCCCCGAAACTCGACGGGGCTGCTGCCCGGACAGTGTACGACGCCTTGCTCGGGGGCAAGCGGCTCACCGCCCGCTACGCGAGCCGCAGTGCCGTTGGGAAGGAACCGAGCGATGTCGAGATCAATCCCCTAGGCCTCGTGGTACGCGGCAACGTGGTCTACCTGGTCTGCACGTACTGGAACTATGAAGACGTGCGCCAGATCCCGATCCATCGGATCCGGCACGCGGAGGTGCTGGAGAAGGACGTATCCCGCCCCAAGGGATTCGATCTGGATGGATACATCCGTAGCGGGGCGTTTCAGTATCCGAACGGGAGCGCCTCCGGTGAGGCCATTGCGCTCAAGGTGATCTTCGACAAAGACGTTGCGGCGCATCTCGGCGAAACACCCCTCAGCACGGATCAGGCCATCAAGAGGCTGAACGACGAAGAAGTCCTGGTTACCGCGACCGTTCAGGACACGCAGCAATTGGAATGGTGGCTGCGGGCATTCGGGGATGCCGCCGAGGTGATAGCCCCCAAAACGCTGAGGAACCGCATGAAGGCCACGCTGACGCGTGCCGCGGCACGCTACCGGCAGCGAGCCAGGAGAGTCTAGATGCGCCTTCTGTCGAAGTCGAAGCTGATGGCCTTTCGGCAGTGTCCCAAGCGGCTGTGGCTGAGCATCCACCGGCCCGAGGTTGGCGAGGAATCCACAGCCGCACAGGCCCGCTTCAGGGTGGGATTCGAGGTGGGGGACGTCGCTCGGCGACTCTATGACCCGGAGGGCAGCGGGGTGGTCCTCGACGCCCAGAACGAGGGATACGATGCTGCCTTTGAGCGGACTCAGGCCCTCCTACAGGGCGAGCGCCCCATCTTTGAGGGAGGCTTCCGGGCCGAGGGTGCCCTGGCGTTCGCCGACGTCCTGCTGCCCATGAAGGCGCGGACACGGCGTTCCTGGCGAATGGTGGAAGTGAAGTCCTCAGTTAGCGTGAAGGACTACCAGCGCGACGACGCGGCGATTCAATCGTTCATTGTCCGCTCCTGCGGCCTGGCATTGGCCCGCATTGCCGTGGCGCACATCGACAGTCAATGGACCTATCCCGGAGACGGCAATTACCACGGGCTGCTGGTCGAGCACGACCTGACCGACGAAGTTGGGGCCCGGCAACGCGAAGTCCGCGGCTGGATCGACGATGCCCAATCAGTCGCACGGCGCCGAAAGGAGCCCGACATTGGAACCGGTCCGCATTGCACAGAGCCGTTTGCGTGCCCATTTCACACGTATTGCCGGGACCAGGAACCCCAGGCCGAGCAACCCTTGGAATGGCTGCCATCCGTACGCACCAAAGCTCTGAGGGCCTATCTCGAGGCTCACCCTGCCGGAGAGCTGCGGGACGTACCCGACGAGCTGCTGAATGATTTGCAGAAGCGGGTGAAGGCCGTGACCCTGTCCGGCCAGCCGTTTCTCGATCGCGCTGGAGCCGCCCGCGCACTGCGGCCGCACAGATTACCAGCGTACTTCATGGACTTCGAGACGATCCAGTTCGCAGTACCTATCTGGAAGGGAACGCGACCCTACCAGCAGATTCCCTTCCAGTTCAGTGTGCACCGCGTGGGAGCACGAGGCGCGCTGTCTCACGAGCAATTTCTCGATCTGTCAGGCGAAGATCCGTCAAAGCCCTTCGCCGAGGCGCTTACTCGCACCTGCGGGGAGCGGGGACCGATCTTCGTCTACAACGCCGCGTTCGAGAAGAGCCGCCTCGCCGACTTGGCGCAACGGTTCCTGCGCCTGAGGCGAGCGCTCACCGCCATCTCGGAGCGGATCGTGGACCTATACCCTGTCGCGCGCGATCATTTCTACCATCCGAGCCAGCAGGGAAGCTGGAGCATAAAATGCGTTCTGCCGGCTGCATGCCCGGACTTGAGCTATGAAATGCTCGACGGCGTCCGAGATGGCGGTATGGCCCAGCAGGCGTTCCTGGAAGCATTGGATCCACAAACGTCATTGGCCCAAAAGGCGGAAATCGAGCGTCAACTCACTGCTTACTGCAGGCTTGATACACATGCAATGGTGCGACTGTGGGAATTATTTTCCGGAAAACTCATGTTGCGAGCCACTCCGGAAAACTCCGCCAGCTCTCGCGCTGCCTCAAATCGTACCGCTCAATGAACTGCCGCATGTCGAACAGCTTCATCTGCATAAGCGCCAAATCGCCGCACCTGATGCGTTTCTGTATTTCATCATTTTAATATAACAAACAAACTAATCATGACAAACGAAAAACCAAATATCTTCAACGCACTATTCGAATTTCGTCCGCGTGATGGGCGCACTCCAAAAGAGAATTTTCTCACCGAGGCTTTCGCATACGTATTGAGTCATTGCGAGAACGCGAGAAATCAATGGCTATCTCACGTACTCGGAAAAGAGGTGTCTGAAGTCGACGAACTTCGCACCCGTAGCGTCGAGCGCGATGATATTGGCCAGCTCGTCATACCAGACATGAAGATCTCTGGAAGCTTGTCCGGTGAGGGCAGATTTGTTCTCTACAACGAACATAAATGGAACTCGAAATGTGATCCAAGCCAACTAAAAAAAATATCTCAGAAGCATTGAAACTGATGACGCAGAGATCTCGCGAGTAATATTCATCAGTGTGTCAAAGGATCAGGTCGACCGCGCGGCGCGTTGCGACCCTCGTATGAACGGAAACGCATTCCTGTGGGCCGACGTCTATAATGTGCTTAGCAGGCATGAAGACAAAAAACCAGCAGTCCTTGTGGAGTTCCTGGAATTTATGAAAAATCAAGGCTTGAGTCCTGGCAATCCCATCACGCTAGACGCGATGAGGGAGTACATTCAATCGCAACGATTCGTGCCCAACCTCATGGAATTCGCGGGTGCGCTGAGCAATGAATTTGATTGGGAGTTTATCCCTCAACGATATCGTTCTGACGTACATGTAAAAAATGAAATGGATAGGGTGGCCGTAAAATTCGCTACGCCGGATTGGAAACCGGGGCTTATTCTTGGGTTTCTGCACAAAGAAGGCGGCGACCTTAAGGTGGAGTTCGTTGGCCGAGAACGAGGAATCGACTTATTTTTGCGAATTGAAACGAATCCGAAGAATCAGAAGCGCCTACAGGGCGTGTTGCGTGAACTCAAAAATAGGAAGGATGAGTTATGTAAATGCGCAGACAGAGTGTTATTGCATGGCGATACTGAGAATAGAAATGGCCACACTATACTTCTAGTAAGAAGCTGCTTAAGCCGTGTTATTGAAGAAAAGCATGAGAGACTGGACCAATTACAAGCGGTCTATGTGAAGCTGCGCGAGTGGGGCGAGATTCTGTTCAAAGATGGAATTCTTGAGAAGGCGCTCAAGGAATCTGGATTGGATAGCGAATAGAAGAAAATTCTTAGTGAACTGCACCGAGTTTCCCGGAGTCTCAAATTCTTGAGACGATGGAGTCCGAAGGCCGGTCGCTGAAGAGGCGGGCGGATACAGCATTGGCGTAAAGTCAAAAGCTTCTGACCCAACCTGCCCGTGCCCGGCCCGCTCTCGGGTGGCTCGAGGGTTGAGCGCAGTAGGCTGACTATCGCGGTGCTGCGACGATCTCGCCGAGAGCGACAGATGCGGCGTGGATAGGGATGCCCTGATAGGCCTTGAGGTCCAGGAGATGGGAGTCGCCGGAGACGATGAGTTGGGCTTTGGCGGAGACGGCGCAGGCGAGGACGTGATCGTCATCGGGATCGCGCTCGATCACCGGTTCCGGAAGTGCATCGGGTGTGACGGTCTCCGTCAAGCGCGCGTAGTCTTGCACAAGGTCGATAGCTGAAACCCCGGCGGTACGCAGGCGCTCGGCGAACTTGTCGCGGGTCATGACTTCGGCAAGCTCGGCAAGCAGCACCAAGCTCGTGCAGAGGGTGACCTTGCGCTCGCGGGCCAAGTCGAGCAGGCGACGCGGCGCTCCCTGCCAGAGAAGACCGGAGAGGACCGTATTCGTGTCAGCGACGATCCGCATCGCGAGCAAGGCGTGCGGCGCGCGCGGCTTCAATCTCGGCTTGTACGTCCTGTGGGGAGAACGGTGGTGAGTTCAGCGCATCGAGCTTTGCGAAGGCCTCCCCGAGCCGTCGAGCGGCATCGTCGCGGTCGCGTTCACGGCGGGCCTTGAGGAAATCCACGAAGTCCTCAACCTCGGCGCGCTGCTGGGGAGCGAGCGAGTTCAGCTTCTCGATGAGCACTTGGTCAGTGCGTGCGTTCATGGCATCACTCTGCACCAACTGGCCCTGAAAATAAACGCTCCAATTGAGCGTAGAAGGGCCCGAAGGCATCGGATGG
>JAJYHY010000495.1 GCA_021784555.1 bacterium | reverse complement strand
GAAACTGACCCCCTACCGCAAATCGGCTGTCGCGTAGACAGGGTTTGGTAGGCAGTCAGCGCAAAAAGGCGTCGTGTAAATGGATGCGCTGAATCGAGTGGGCAACGACACCGTGCCGATTGTGGAGCGGGTGACAGGGACGTTCGCGCGTCAAGGGCAGGAATGTTCGTGATCTCGCCTGGGACACGTCTCCAGGCCATCCATGCAGGTGGCCAACCGGCAACGGCCCGAGCCGAGTGAAGGTGCCGCCCGGCTAAGCTGCCGCTTTCCGTTTCTTGATCTTGGCCCACCGAGCCTTCTGCGCTTCCGAAATCCTCTTCCGCGCGGCGGCAGAGAGTTTCCGGCGGGCTCTCGGCCTGGACGCCTGGGCCGTCGCGGAATGATCGGCAGTCAACGCCCGGAGGGCCACAATGGCCGCGTCCAACTGGTCAAGCTCCTTCTGCGTGCGGCTCCGTTCCTGCCGCAACTGCGCAATCACGTTTCCTATCTCCACCATACTCCTCCGCTTCTATTTCGACCGACCATATGCAACGGTCCTGGGTGACTATACACAAACTCCCAACTAGACATCTAGGGTATTTTTTCTTGACAACCTAATATACCAGTCAGTAGTGTACTGGAGAATTGCGCTTGTAGTGGCCGGGGAGGGTTGGAGGTGTGGACAGGTTGGGGATCGGGGGTAAGGAGATTTCTCCCGCCCTGTCTGCTTGTCTTGTTTCTTCTGTGGGCGTCGGTTTTTTCCCCGCAATCAGGCAGGCCGGCGCAACCGGAGAACAAGAGCGGCTTTGGTGTTTCATTTTCTGCCTCGCTTCCAACACCGTCTCCCTCTGCGCCGGCGTCCTATTTGATCGATGTGTATTCACTGACGCCGAAGGCCCCTCGGAAAACGCAGACCATCAAGATCGACCCGATTGGGGACCACTTCGTTGGGGGCCCGCCCTTCGCTGTTCACGCGGAATCCGACTCCCACTTGCCCATCTCCTTGTCGGTGAAAGATGGGCCGGCAATCCTCTCCGGCTCGCACGTGACAGTGTTGGGTATCGGCAAGGTCAGACTGGAAGCGACGCAAGCCGGCAACTTTGAATACAGCCCAGCCAAGCCACAAACAATAAAATTCGCTGTCAAAGACAGTCAGAACTACAACAATTGTGTTCCTGGCCTGTTTCCCCTGGCCATCTGGCGGAATCGACCGTCTCAGCCAGACAAGCATTCGATTGCCTCCAGGGTGATTTCTCTGCTGGGCAGTCCGGCCCCCTTTTCTTTCGCTCCGCTCGGCGACGACGAAATCCTGGTCTATTCTTCCCGTTACCCGCTCACAGCGACCGACAAACGCAAACTGGTTCAAATCAAAGCTTCCATTTCCAAGCTGTTGGCGATCCCCGACCTTTACAGCCCGGCTACGAACGCGCCGGAATCGCCGGTGCCCAATGCTACTTCCGCGCAGGTACCTGCCCCAGCCTACTCCCTAGAAGTGCGCGTTCCTCACGCTGCCGCGCTCGGCGATCTGGCAAGTGCCGTTTCGGCCTTGAATTCAAGTCTCTTCAAAGTTCAGGACGCCGGCCCCGGCAAGGTTGTGATCACTAGCTCGTCGCTGCCCACCTGTCACGCCATCACCCGGTTTCTATACGACATCCGCAATCTCGCTTGGCAACCACGTCAAGTATCTCCGGTCGGGCAGGTGTTTCACCTCTCCGCGTCTGATGTCGCTGGCGCTCTCAACGGCACTGGAGGACAAGCGGGAGCGGGCGCGTCATCCGGCTCCACGCCTACCCCTTCAGCCGCCTCTCCCACGTCGAGCTCTTCCACTGCGGCCGCTGGAGCATCCGGTCAAGCAACGGCATCCCCCGGAAGCCCAGCCACCACGTCCGCCGCTCCGGCTGGGACTTCCTCCGCCCAGGTTTCCTCGATCAGCCCAGACCTTCTCCTGTTCTCCAACAATGGTCCTGGCGGTGACGCGGGGATTGAACAGCAGAAGCGAATTCTCGCCCTGCTGGATCTCCCCAGGCCCGACGTGATTATCAACGTCTGGAGCGTGCAAGAGTCGACGACCGACCGCGAGGCCGTAGGCCAATTTAGCGGAATGCTGAACGAGACTGTCACGAGCTTTAACGACGGCTTGCAGGAAGCCATCTTGCGCGGGTGGACCTACCTAAATGATCAGATAACGCACAGCACTGGATACTTTAATCAGGGCTTCTACGACTATGTCGTGAGGCGCTACGTGGCGGCGCCGCAGGAGCCGACCAATTGGAGCACGGAGTCCCCAAGTAAGGTGGCCAGTGACGTGTTAGAGATGCGCCTCAGTGCGAATCATCCAGCTCCACCTCTTCCAAACTCCCCTGGCTTGTGCGGCGCCGACAGCTACTGCTTGGGATACAGAACCATATTCCAGCCCTTGCAGCCCACGCTGACACACCTGTTCCTGGCCATCCTCGCGGCGGAGAGTCCTGGTTTCGAAGCAGGACATGCGATCGATGCCGCTGAATGCGGGCTCTCCGCCGATGCGACCTGTCTACGCGGCCCGTCCCCAGCTTCAGGATCGATGGGCAAGAACCGTTCCGGCACTACGCCATCACCGGCGGCGTCGGCTGGGTCTTCCCCTCGCTCCCGATCCCTCGACGATCTCCCTCCCGCCAGCGGCTGCCAGGCGGTAGACAATCAAAACGAAGAGCGCAACTACCACCGCCGCCTAACCGATCAATTGATGGCCGCGCCGCCGCTCTTTCTAGAATGTTTTCGCCAAACGACCCAAGAGCTGCTTTGCAATCCTGCCTCGGATGGCAAGTCGACCTGCCAGCGGGATGCCCCGGACACGGCTTTCGCAAGACAGGCCCGCGCTGCCATCGCCGATTTCTTGTTCAACTATAAGTTGGCTCAACAATATCCTCATCAACTCGAGCCTTACGAGCTCGGCCTGAGCGCGCAGAAGCTGAATTCCGTCTTCAACCCGTTCGTCGACGCGTTCAATCGGGATATTTCTGCCTACCAGGGTTTCCTCCGTCGTGAAGTCCAGCAGAAGGCCGAGGCAAAATACAAGAGTTCCCGCGTCTTCTTCAAGCGCTGGTTCGGGATCGACAAGCAGACCTTCGTCAACGACGGCATCATCACTGTGCGTACCCTTAGCACGGCGACTGCGACGGTGAACACAACGACGCAGAATTTTCTCGACGCCACCCAGCAGCCAACTGTGGCCGCCCTGCTTTCCTCGATCGAGAACGCTTCTCACCCGGCCGCCTCCACCACCGGTCACATGACCGACCTGCTGCAAAATATTTCGCCGATTCAAGCCCAGGTCCTGGTGGGAGCCTTGAACGCAATGCAGTCGTCGGAGGTGCAGATCGGAAAGTCGTTGGATGTCTCCGTGACTCCGCGCAGCTTAAACGGAGCCTCGGCGGCCGAAATCAATGTCACGCTGAATGCGGACGACGTGGCCAGCCCAACTTATTACGCGCCCAGCCAGAGCAGTGCCGCCAATGCGGATGTTTCTCGAGTGGCTACCCACGATACGACCACCACCGTGCGTGTCGACTCGCTCAAGCTCTTCGACATTTCCTCGTTCTCCGCTGCCCTCCAGCGGAGTCGTCCCCGCTTCCCCGTCATTCCTCCATTCGTCGAGCTGCCGTATATCGGAACCCTCGCCGGCGTGCCCCTTCCCGCCGTTAAGGAATATCACACCAGTACCGCCGTCTTGAGCGCCATCGTGGTGCCCACCGCGACAGATATCGCCTATGGCCTTACGTTCGTCATGGACCGGATGGTCGATGCGTCTCATATCGGCGACTGCTATTGGCCCGGCGCGCAAAATTCGCATGGCCCAACCCATCCTCACTCCGCAAGGCGGAGTCGCTCTCCGACCTGGACGGCGAGCCCATTATCGACTTCAACAAGGCGATGGTGAATTGCCTGGCCACAGGCCACGCCACCGACGTCCGCGACGGCGGCTCTGCGGCCCTCTCCTGCAGGAATTTGAAGTTCGATTCCGTATTTCACGAGCGACCATGAACATCGGGCGCCTACTCTACTCTCGCAAGTAGGGCAGAAGGAAAACGGGAACAACCTTATGGGTGGAGGGAAATGGCAACGATCACTGGGCCTGAAGCTTGTCGTGCTAGCTGCTACTGCAATCTTCGGATTCCTCGCGAACTTCCTCTTAAAGCTGAGTTGGCAGCGGTACCAGATCTGGGCCGACCAAAAGGCCGTTCGTTGGTCGAGGGAGTGCCGGAACGGCTCTTGCCTGTTCACGCTGAGGATGGCAGGCGGCGAGGCAATTCCACAGATGGACGTGCGTATTCATTCGAACACAAATATCAAGATTACTGGTGACTCGATCCGCTACTCGCAAGATAGCGGCTTGAAGCCGAAGGTCACGATGGTGGGCAGTCCCGGTGCCGAGAGCCTCGTTCGCGGATTCACGGTGGCCAATTTCCGGGAGAATGAGGTGCTTTATTATCACCTGGAATATCTTTCGCAAAGCCCTCAACCTGCCAATCCGCTTATCCTCACCATTCAGTCCGCGGATCCGCGCGTCGTAGCGCAAGAGGCGGGCCAACACAGTTCCGCTGAGCTGATCATCCCAATAGCGCTGGTTCTTTTGATTTTAGGTCTCGTGGTTTCGATCTACTTTGCTGTTCGTTACCATCACGAATGCCAGTTGTTAGGAGGTGACTCGTGACGCGGGTTCCAAGAGTTATCTTCGTAGCCCTGGTGCCCCTGATTTTTTGTTTGCGAACGCAGCCCGCTTCCGAGGGAAGACTTTGGGGCAAGGTGCTGGACGACAAGAGCCACAGCCCCATCGAGCACGCCCTGATTCTGCTCACCGACACTGCTGA
>JAJYHY010000109.1 GCA_021784555.1 bacterium | reverse complement strand
AGGTGCGAGAACTGACTGTCCGTAAGCGCAACCTGGACGCGGAACTTATCGTGGAACTCAACCGAGTCATCCAAGGCGCCACGAACTACTTCGCCACGCGCTGGTCCACCAACCAGTGGCTTTTTCGCAGGCTGGACTCTTGGATTCGGCGGCGCTGCGCTGCATGAAATTCAAGCGTTTCAGCTATCACCACAACCACCGGATGCGCCTCAAACAGTTCGCCAAACTCGGGCTGTTGAGTCTAGCGAGGTGAGCCTCAGACCAATTCTCTTTTGTATAAGCTTGAGTGAATTTGACTTGTTTACAACGTATTTTCAAGTTCAAGGACTCTAGAGAGCTTCATCTGCTCATGAGAGCGGGCTCACGCCAAGCCATGTCAAAGAACGACGGACGGATTCCCCACGGGGGGTGTTCACTCTGTCCAAACCGGAGCGAGTTCAGGCGGCACCTGGCTCGCGGGGGTCGCCCGGAGTCGGAAACCGACACGCCGGTAAATATAGAGAATGAACTCTATAGCGACAACGGGCAGGGAGTGGCGGCAATGCCACTCCCTTACCCACTGCGCAGTCCTCCGCGCGCCGCAACACCGAAGAATGCCGCCGATTGCCCGGACGCCGGCGCGCAGAGGACTGCGCGCCCTGCCTACAAGCGGTTGGCGTTTTGTTCGTGGTAAATTTCCGGCCTAGGGATCCCAAGTCCCTGCTCTAGTTCACCGTCGCCTCGGTGAAAGCCGCCTGCCTGCCCCGCAACTCGGAATGGCCCGCCTCGCTGGCCTCTTGTCCGAGCACAAACGAAAACACGTTGCCGCTTGCCTTCGGTGTGGAGTCCGCCCCGGAACCGTCTCCATTGCCTGTAACCGGAGCGGCATGGACGCCCCGGGCGGGGTCTCGGGTGCCTCTGGAATGGGCAGTTCAGGCTGTTCTGAATCTCGTTTGCGATTGGCGGACATGTCTGAGATCAGGCTGTGATTGATGGCGAGCGTAGCGCCACAACTGGCCCACGTTTAGTCATGGATCTATGCATAGGGCAGGAGGCCCGGCAAATCAATGTTATGGAGAGTATTCGGCTGTTGGGGGCAGGTGGTAAAGCGGTGGATTGATGGATTCATGGATGGGGGGTGATGGAGGATGGATGGTGGGGGTGACGGGGGCGTGGGCGGTTTTTGGTTTGTACTGGTGTGTATTGGTGTGTTTGGCGGTTTGTATGCAGGGCCTGATTTTGACTTTCTGGCCAAGGTTTTTGGGGAAATTTGAACCTTCCGCAGCCTTCCGCAGGCTTCCCGGGCCTTCCGCAGGTTTCTGCAGCCTTCCGTAAGTTTCCGCCGTGCCATGGAAGCGGGTCCGAACCGCGGCGTGTTGGCGGTGGATGGGGAGTCTGGGGACGGCGATTCATGAGAACAGGTGCTAGTGACTGCTAATAACTGCTAAGAACTACTAGAAAGTCCTGGGATTTGCGATTTGCGGATGGCGGAGGTGGCGTTGGAGTGGTGCGGTGGTTTCATACAGCGGGTGTCATTCCTGGTGTCTATAGGTGTCCATAGCTGTCTATGGGTTACTATAGGTGACCGCCGGATTTGCGATTAGCGATCTGCGGTTGGAGGGTGGTGGGGCCTGCCGGAAGCGCCACCTTACTTGCCCTCGTGGCGGCCAAAGGGCGCCGGTGTCGATGCCAGGTTCGGAGTTCATATTCATGATATTTTGTTTGGTGGCCCGCGGCTTCAGAGAGCGGGCCTCTAATGAGGGGGAGGCGTTACGCGGGGCCGGATTTCAGGTTTTGGAAGCGGTTGAGAGGGAGGTGGTTACAGAGAATGTAACCGTTACGCGATCGTTACACTTTGGGTGACATTGCCGTTCAGCGCACCGTCCTCTATCTCCGTCGGCAGATTCAGGTGCAGCCCGAGATGGGAAAGTGCCTGCCGTGGCTACCAGGACCCTTCCTCAAGACCGCTCCGTTCCGCCCTCGCCGCCGGCCCGCTGAACCGCATTGCAGGAGCCGGTAGGTTACGCTGGCTTGATCCCCATTTGGTGCTTGAGCGAGCGGGGGTTTGAGCGGCCCACCGAAAAAAATCTGCAGAATCGCGTGGACATTCAGCCAACACAACGTTATTGTTGTGTGGTGATACCTGATCTGGCACGGGCAAGCGGAAGGGGATTATCCGGGTGCATTGATGCCGAGTTGATACTGAGGCTGCACGGCGCGAGGCGAGACTTATGATTACGAACGAGAGGCAGTACAGGATCAGCAAAGCCGAGTTGGAGAGACTGCGGGCGGCGATCAAGCGGTTCGATGCGGCCGAGGCCGCCAGTTCTTTGAACGGGGACCGGGCCCTGGCCCAAGCCCAACTGGAGGCGCTCCAGAGCGAGAGCGAGGTCCTTTCTGAGCAGTTGCGAGAGTACGAAACTCTCAAGAGCGGGAGCATCCGAAACCTGGAGGGGGGCCAGCCCCAGCGAATTGCCTGCCCTGCTCATCAAGGCGCGGATTGCTCTGGGCCTGTCCCAGCGCCAATTGGCCGAGAGAATGGGACTCAAGGAGCAGCAGATCCGGCGCTACGAGGCGGAGAACTATTCGTCGGCGAGCCTCCGGAGGCTGGTTGAAGTTTCTGATGCACTGGGGTTGAGCATTATCGGGAAGGGGTGCTTGGCAACGCAGGGAACGCGGAGGCCGGTTTGTTGCAGTGGGCTGGCCGTCAGCCCTGCCGCAGACGGGCCTGACACCGCACGGGGATGACGAAGTGTGCGCGGATCAGTGGAGAGACGTTCTCTCGATCGCGGCGACCGGTCCCGGGGCTTCGTACCACACTCTCACATCCACGACACCGTCAGGAGTCCAGGGACCGCTTGCTTAATGCAGGTCATTCTGTCTTCGGTAACGAACACCAGTCCGTGCTCCATCGCGACCGCAACCGCCCACACGTCATTGATATCAACCCCTAAACGGACTAAGTGGACCTCGGTCTTTGTCCTGGGGTTGGCGGGTGGGTGCTGCCGCCAAATGCTAGAAACAATCTGGGCATAGTAGAGACCTGTCGACGTTGAAATGGGCAGAGCGTTGGGCAGGAATTCTTTGTTGATGAATGCGGTGTAGCTGTCCCGCCGTGCCTGGTTCGTGGTCTTCGTCATCTGGTGGCCTGCTGCGATTTCGCCGGGTGTGACCGTACAGGCGCGGAGCTGTGTACCTGCGGGTAGAGCGGCGACCTCCTTCATGACGCTAGGCTTCTTTTGAAAAAGAGCCGCGACGTGGTTCGTATCGAGGAGATAGCCCTTCACCTTTCCTCCTGACTGGCCTTCATACGGTTCAGGAGCTGGTCCGAAGCGGCAGCCGCGAACTCCGGCGTGAGTTGCTCGGACAGAGAGAAGTGGAACTCGCGGTCCGGTGGCAGGTAGTCTGGGAAGTCGTGCGGCGTTGGCCGATCGTGCCCTCTGCCGCGGAAAAACTCGAGGAGGTTGTGCTCTAGCCTCGGCGGCAGCCGGTAAGCGTCAAGAACGAGTGCGTCGATCTCCGTGAGAATACGTCCCGGGTTCTCGGTGGCACTTGCGATAATCGAGGAGAGCGCCGTAGCCTGGTACCGCCGGATAAGCAGCCTGAGTTTTTCCCGTTGCGACTCGGTGAAGTGCGGAGTTGGAATGAGACCGAGGACCTCCATCGTGACGTCGGTCTTACCCTCTCGCGTGGCGACGAATGCGTTCGCGAGTGGAGAGTTGAGAACGGCCGCCAAGAGCCACTCGTCGTAAGCTGCTGATTTGGCCCAGACGCCGATGTATGTTTGGTAGCAGGTGACACCGCTGTGGTCAGGAAAGGCTGCGAGCCTCCATGGGCCGCGCGACCTCGCGGATTTATTCAGGATGGCCTTGGGTCTGTTCCAGGGGTGCTTGTATGCGTTTCCTCTCTGGTCTTGCGGCCTCACGCTCAAGTAGCGCGTGGGGGGCTGCTCAAATATGTTGAAGGCGGTTTGTGGGGCAACTCCAAGAATGAATCCTTCCGAGGGATGCTTTTTCACAAGGTTTGCCCTGTTTCCGGTCTCGGCGCCTTTCTTTGTGAGCGGGGTGTTCCATTCGATACCCCGATGGAGTTCCGCGACTTCGCTTAATGTTGGGTAGTTGACCAGGAAGTCCCATAGGTCTGGAAGTGGCGGAACGGCGAAAGCTTTCTGTGCCTCCTCCGGGCCGAATTCCGCCGCGTGCTCGCTTGTGACTTCGTGCGTCAGCTCAAACTGTCTCCATGCTCCTGCGGTGTCGGCAACCCTGCGGCTCAGAACGCGGCAGGCGTGGTGGGGGATGGGGTCACTTGCGATAAGGATCCCGACCTCAGGGTCAGCCTCAAAGGCGCGGTCAGGCAGGAGGGTTAGCTGCAGAGTGGCGAAACGCTGGGCTAAACGCCTGCGGATTGCGGCATATCCACGGCCATCCACGATGTTTCTGGGAAGCACAAAACCGAGAACCCCGCCCGGGTGGAGATCGTCGAGTATCCGGTTGAGTAGTTCCACAGGTTTGTGAGTGGAGGAAGGTTTGTATTCTAGCCTCTCGTCCTTCTCGAAGTCCGAGAAGGGGGGATTACATAACACGACTCCCGCACGACGGAGGCGTCCCGTTAGCGTGCCTGGTCCGAAGACATCGCCTTGGACGATATCCCAACCGCCTGGATTTGGAAAGTCAGCCAATGTAAGCGCGAGGCGACTGATTTCGACTCCGAATGGGTCCTTCTCAATCCCGGCTAGATGGTGGATGAAGTATCTATGCCGTTCGGCGGGCGTCGCTCCGAACAACTTGTGACGCAGCACGTTCATGGCGCCGATTAGGAAGACGGAGCTGCCGGAGCAGGGCTCCAGCACAATGCGCTTATCGTCGCCAACCTGCTCGAAAGGGATGCGGTCAACTATGTATCGGACGAGTGTTCGGGAGGTCCGGTGAATACCGAGACGCCTTTTCGTACGCTCGTCCAAGAGCATCCTGGACCACATGAGCGACAGGACCTCTACCGACAGGTTCCGGAAGTCGAGTTCCCGCCAGATGCGGCTTGCCGCGGTTTCCCTGGCCTCGCGATTCAGGAGATGTGGGACTTCTTCTCTGTACTGCCTTGCGACCGCGGCGATTATCTCGTCGGAACTCGGGCCGAGCGAATCGAACCCGTTGACGCGCCGGTCGTGAAACACCTTTCCTGTGAGCAGCCAAAAGATCAGCTTAAATAGGCGATCCGGGTCCGGTTGCCGTCCGGTGGCCTCCGCGTAAGAGGCTTTGGCCGCAGCCAGTGCTCCGCGAAGAAGTGGCTCTAGCTGATCTTGGATGTGTTCTTCCAGTTCGGGCAGGAGTCCAGCGAACAGGCCAAGCTGTTGCGCCCACTGGAAAGAGCCGATCTTCTTAGCTCGTAGGAGGGGCTGCGGTTTCCAGTCGGGCGCTCTGCTGGCGAACATCTCCCCGATTCTGCCGGTGGGGTAGCGCTGAACGAGGCCATGGTCGTCCTTATTGCGTGAGACCGCCCACTCACGGACTTCGTTGCTGTCTAGCTCCAGAAGTATTGGCGCCCCGAGAGCTCGAAACTGGTTCACAAGGGGTCGCTCTCGCAGTCCATTGGCCAGCGCGACCCCGATACATGCGGACTCGTAGGATGTCGGCGTTTGGCCAAAGGCGGCCGCGGCGATCTCTCGCTCTTGTCTCCGGGTTGTGAAATAATCGGCAAATCTATAGTTTTCCGCGAGCAAGGCCCCGTTGTAACCGATGCTCCGCAGGCCACCCACGATCTCGTTATAGCCCTTCTCGTTAAACAGTGTCAGCATCAGAGTTTGCTGCCGTCCTCTATGGTTCGCCCTATTGCAAACTGGCGACCCATCCGGCTGTTGTTGTCATAAGTTTCTCACGTTCATCATGTTGGACGTGGATGGCCTTCGCCCGCGTTCGATACAGCGGCCCTTCATCTCGCCATGCATTCGCACCTGTGAAGATGGGATCGGCTTCGGTCTTGGTCAAGGCCGTTTTCGGGCTGGGGCAGACGGGCAGTTGGTGCAGACGCTCTTCGGGACTGCCCGGACAGGTCACCTCGGTGGAGTGATGGCTAGGGGATGAGGTGCTGCTGCTCGGTCGCCGATGGCTCGCTGGGAGGGCGGCGGGAGGCGGGGGTAGGTTGAGGGAGTTCGGCGGCGGGGAAGGTCGGGTGCGAGATGATGGCAGCCAGGGTTTGCTCCATTTCGGGGAGCATGGCGACGGTGGCTTCCAATACCCAGAGAAGTTCGAGGAGTTCCTGGGTCATGGCGGCGGTCCAGCGCTCGGGGCGAATGTCGTCGAGGGGCGAGGAGGAGCGGCCGGCGCCGTCTTTCATGCGGTAGCTCAGCCAGGAGCGAACGATCTGGAGGCCGGAAACGCTGAAATTCCAGACGGCCTTGGAGACCGCGATAAACTCGCCCTCCCCGACACGGAGGAGCTCGATGGTGTCGAAGTGGCTGAACTCCCCCGGGTAGCGGTCGGGGGCGTCGGGGACCGCCTTTCGGCAGCGGGCGCGGCCCTGCGGAACTTCTCCAGAAGGTTTCCCGGCGGGAACGAACCGTTCGCCGTAGGTGTGAAGCCAGAGCAGCTTGCGGCCGAGGCGGACGGCTTTCCCGAAGAGGTCTCGGTCCTTGGTGATGGGCACTCGCGGGCCCGGTACGGTCAACTCTTCGGAGTAAGTTTCGACGTAGGCCGGGGAGGCGAGGAGCGTGTAGCAGTAGGCGAGGAAATCTTCGGGAGTGATGTTCCCGAGGGCCGGGGCTATGGCCTCAATGAATCCGGGTGTGAGGTTGGGCTGCGTGGCCCCCGCGTCGCGCCAGAGGGGGATGATGTGTTTGCCGCCGAATGAACCCCGAAAGTGGTGGAGGTCGGGCACCGGGCTGCAGCAGACCGCGGCCGGCCCGGGCCCAAGGACCTCCGTTAGGAAGCTGCTGAGGTAGATCTGCCGCACGCCCTGAGCGCGCCAAATGGCGGGGCGGGGTCGGTCACAGAACCTGGCGTCTGGGAGCGCCCACTGGCGGTCAAGGCTTCGGAATGCGTAGCGGACCGGTTCCAGCGGTGGCTCATCTTGGGGCAGGGTCGAGATCGCAGGCAACGTCTGCCTTGGAGGCAGCACCGAGGCGTATTGGTGGCTTGCTTTGATGGCATCCGTCTCTCGCATCCACTTGCCTCGCTCGGGGCCTGGTTGAGCCAAGAGGCTGCTCCACCTGCGCAGCAACACCTCTCGCGTTTCGGCGATCGGCCAGGTGCGCTTGAACTGCACGCCGTTTTCCTGCCATGGAAAGAGGTCGGTGAGCAGAGGCCAGCTAAAGTAGTCGCCCCGGCCGCGAGGCAGGAGCGGTTCAAGCCAGCCGTCGTAGCAGTCCTGCCATCGGAGGTCGGCGAACGAGCGAATTTCGCTGAGGTTGGCGTATTTTTGCTCGCGGGCGCCGGTGATGCGGGCGTAGCGGACGTGGGCCGGGGTTTCAGGGTGAGGCTCGGCGTAGCGGACGCCGACGGCGACGGCGACAGGCGTCTGGATGTTGAAGACGTTTTCGGTTTTGCGGGCGCCGAGGTTGTCGCCCTCGAGGTCGATGATCCAGAGGTCGTCGAAGGCCTCGCGCATTTTGCGGCGCATGCCGACAAACCCGGGGCCGCGGAGGTAGGAGGCGGCGGTGATGAAGGTGATGATCCCGGGGCCGGTGGCTTCGGGGTTCTCGAAGAGCTTCCAGAGTGCCCAGCGCCAAAAATAGACGTAATCGTTGTAGAGATTCTTGACGTGGACACCGGCGCCGGCTTCGGAGGCGGGCTCGATGAAATCCTGGAGGATGGGGCGGGTGCGCTGACCGGCGTGGGCAGGGTCGGGATCGCCATGGCGGACCCAACCGCCCTTGCGGAGGTACTCAGGACGCTCGCCGCCTTCGGCCTGCTCGCGGTCGTAGGGCGGGTTGCCCATGCAGACCAGGACGCGGGTGTGTTTTTTGACGCGTTGGGCGCGGCGGTGCTCGTCGGTGAGGCGGCGTGCGAAAATGTTGAGGACGGCCGGCTCGATGTTGGGAGATTCGAGGGTGTCGGTCAGATAGACATGGATGCCTTCGGGCGGCGGTGTGCCCCCGTGGCTGGTAATGAGCTGGGTGAGGCGGAGGTGGGCGACCGCGTAAGGGCCGACCATGTTCTCGAAGGCGTGGATGTTGAGGGCGCACTGAGTGGCGGCGCCGGGAACGATGCCGGGGCCAAAGCGGTCGGCGGCCTGCTGGAGGGCATACTGGGCGGCGGCGACCGGGTAGGCCGCGGTGCCGGCGGCAGGGTCGAGGAAAACGACGCCCTCGTCGGCGTAGGAGCGCCGTTTATTGAAGCGGGTTTCCAGGAGCTCGGCGGCGAGGCGGACTTGGGCATTGATCACCGGTGGAGGGGTGTAATAGACACCTTGGTCCTTGCGCAGCTTGGGGTCGTAAGCGGCGAGAAAGTCTTCGTAAAAATAGAGCCAGGGGTCGCCGCGTTCCGTCAGTTGTGTGGGGTTAACGGCGGCGATGACGCGCTCGAGGAGGTCCACGGCGACCTCGATCTCGCGGCGAGCTTCGGGCTGGGCGAGGATGCGGAGGGTTTGAGCGAGCAAGCCGTGCCCGCTGTCGAGGGCGCGAGCGGCGGTTTCGGTGGTGAGACGGGTCTGGCCGTTGAGCCGAGCGAGAAGCAGGGCATAAGCAAGAGTCTGGGCGTAGGCGTCGGCAAACTTGAACGGGGTCGCGTCGGGGAAAAGGTATTGGCGGAACTCTTTGAAGAGTTGGGAGAGATTGGAATCCGGCCGGGCGACGGCCAGGAGAACGTCTTCGCGGGCGAGATGGCAGAGCGGGGCGAGCATTTTGGCCAGTTCGGAGGCATTCGCCGGGACGATGGGTTGCCAGTTGCAGAACACCAAGAGGAGTTCGTGCAGGGACTGAGCTTCGGTTTCGGTGATGGCGTCGGCGCCGTCCGTGGTGATGTCGCCGGAGAAGCGGACAATGGCCGGATTATCTTCGGGCCAGGGTTTGCCGCTGCGGTAGATGGCCCATTCGTTGCCGTCGGTATAGACGAGGTTAGGAAGGGCCTTGAATTTCTCCCATTGCTTTTTGTCGGCGCCGGTGAAGCGGCTTGGGCGGGCGCCTTTGCCGGGAGCTTTGAGTTCGACGAAGCCCGACAGCGCCCCCCTCAGAGCGACGCCGATGTCAGGGCGGGCGTGAAGGTCGGCGTGGGCTTCGGTCCTGGTCTCGACCTGGCGGGCGGTGGCTCTAAGGACCTGCTGAACTCCGGGCTTGAGCTGGTCCTCAGGCTGGGCCGGGATATGAGAGTGGAAGTTGCGCTTCAGGTCCTGCGCGAATTGGCGGAGGGTGCTAGTGAACTCGGGCATTTGGCTCAGTAATTGACTCGGCCGATGGTAGTGGAGGCTTGACGCCGGGACAACAGCGGAATCCTGGCGGGTTTGGGCGCGTCTTCGGTTGCAGCCGGGTTTGCAAGCAAGGCCGGTCAAAGATATCGCCTTCGATCCGCACCTCGCAACAGTCGGCTGCCGCTTACAAAAAGGGCAGCCGAATGTCTCGCGATGATTCGTTCAACTGGACTGTCAGGCGCCCAAGCTCACCGTGGCCGTCTCCACAGGGGCGAGTCTCCCAGTTGGGCGGCAAGCCCATAGCGCCAGCGGGATTTCTGGGTACTGGGCCAGGAGCTTCTTCCGGCGTTCGCGCCAGCAGCTTTGCTGAGCCGCCGAGCGCAGGAGATAGTGGAGCATCGTTGGTGTGCCGGGAAGGCGGTTCAGATCCTTACAGGTCTATGGCAGCGCGCTCGGGCCGAAACTCAGCTTCGCTTTCGCCCGTAGGCAGGATGCCGCTTATGATGTCTGACCACTGTAAGCCGTATTCTCCCAGGCAGGATGCGGAACAGAAAATGATAAGGAAACCGCGAGAGATTGACGCGCCGAAAATCCCCGCCGACGAGGTGAGAGCGGCCAGGGTCCTGAGCCGTCGCGGCGATCTTTGAATCGAGTTTTGCTGTGTGTGCGGCGGGGGCGAAGCGGCTTGCACCTGAGGGTCGTCCAGCGGCATTTCCCATTAGCCATTGGGCATTTCCCATTATTCATTGGCAATGCCCAATGTACAATGCCTAATGAGAAATGCTCAATGAGACGGGATGAGCGGTCTGAGGCGAAGCCACGCTGGAGATAGAGGCAGATTCTATTGCGCATTTCTCAGCGGAAGGACGGGAGGATAATGAAGGCGGTTTGTTGCCGCTACAACTGTGATTAGCGGTTGGCTTGCAGCCTGGACAGGAGGACTGCCAGTCCCCCGGCCAGTGCCGTAAACGCCAAGAGAGCGGGACACTCCAGCACCAGCACGTGGCCGGCCTTGCCGAAGTAAAGCACGCTCTGCAAGCCATGCATCGCCCAATAACTGGGGGTCGCTTCGGCGATTGTCTTGAAGAGGTCCGGGACGATTTCAATTGGCCACCAGCAGCCGCCCAGGGCCGCAAGCACCATCGTGACGAAGATGCCGGCCAGGACAACCTGCTTCTCGGTCTGGCAGATCAGTCCGACCAGAATGCTCAAGGCCCCCGCAAAGAGCGCCAGGGCCAGCACCACCGGCCCCAGGAAAAGCGGATGCTCGCCCAGCGGCAACCGGAACAGCAGCGCCCCGCAGCCCAGCAGCATCCCGGCCTGGAGCAAGCCCAAAAAGACCCGGGAGAGCGCCTTTCCCGCATAGACCTCGAAGGCCGGCAGAGGCGACGCCAAGAGCCGCCGCAATTGGCCCTCATTGCGGTCGTGGACGAGATTTGAGGCGCCGTAAATGACGACCATCTGAATGACAAACATCACGAGCATTCCCGGCAAGCTCTGGTAGAAGCCCGTGGGCGGCGGCCGCAGCGAGTGGTCGGAGCGCAAAGACAGGGTGAGGAGTTGGGGCCGTTTGAGGGCCTTTTCAAGCGCGTCTTTGCGCGCGCTGTTCCATGGATGGTGGCTCACATCCGCCAGCACCAGCCCCTCCGTGAAGCGAACCACCGCATGAAGCAAGCAGGATTGGACTTCAAGCAGCCGGTCGGGTGAAGTGCCGCCTTTGACGAGGGTGGCCTCGACCGGTTTGCCCTGGAGGATGGAATCGCCAAAGCCGGCGGGGATGACAACTCCGTAGGGCCATTTGTTCTTGAGATCGTTCTGGCTCTCAGGCCCTTTCATCTCAATCCAATAACCCTCCTGCCGAAGCTGCTCGACGAACAATCCCGACAGGTCCGTGTGATCCAGGTCAATGACCGGAATCCAGGTCGCCTGCGGCCCACCGGCGCGCATCGCGCTGCCGAAGATATAGGTGAAGACCAGCGGCAGCGCCACCAGCCAGAGGGCCGCCTGCCAGTCTTTAAGGAAGCGCCGCAAATCGTTCAGGATCAGGCGGAGGAAAATCATTGCTTTCCTCCCGAGACGAGTTGGCGGTGGAAAAAAAAGAAGGCAATCAGGCTGCCGGCCACCCCCACCGCCAGCAGGCCGGCGATGGCGGGCGCCAGGGCCGATAGCGGCCTGGCGCGCAACAGGCCCTCCAGGGCGATCACGGCCCAGCGGTTGGGGAGGAAGCTTCCTATGTGTTGCATGCCCGCCGGGAGGTTTTGGAATGGAAACATGTTGCCGCCCAGCATGCCCAGGATCATTACCAGGACGGAGGACATCACGTTGGCCTGTTCCCGCGTCCGGGCCAGCGAATAAATCAGCGCCAGCGTCCCGGTGATCGAAACCGCGCAGGCGCCAACGACTCCGGCCAGCTTGAAAGGATTGCCCCAGGGAAGCCGGAGCAACAGGGCGGTAACCAGCGCAAGGGCCAGGAAAACCAAGGCGCAAAGCGCGAAGCAGCGAAGGAGCTTTGCCAGGATGAACTCCGGCACGGTGACAGGCGAGGCCAGGATACGGGGCAGGATGTGCGTCTCCTTTTCATGGAGCACCTCTTGCAGCGGGCCTTGCCCGAGGAACATCACCCAGAAATACATCAGACCCGGCAGAACAAAGGCCAGCGCTTCGCTCATGGCTTTGCGGCGGTTGAAGGTGGATTGGCGGGCTGGATCACGTAGGCGGAGGCATCGACAGTCTCGAACTCTATTAAGGGCGGGAAAACGTAGCCGCGCAGCCCCCGCAGCTTCTCCCACGATTCCGAAACGGCGGCAGCCACCAGGGCCTTGGTCGGGAAATCATTCCGGCGGAACAACTCCCGGAGGCTCACCAATGGTTCGCGCAGGACCTCCCCGGCTCCGGAAAGGCCCGCCACCAGCAACGAGGCGCCCTGCCGCACCACCTTGGGCAGAACCTGCTCCGCTGGATTTTCGTACATCTCGATGGCGTTGGTCTTTCCCTCCAGCAGATACTCCGTCATATCGGCGGGCAGGATGATGAAGGCGGAGGCCCTTCGCTCTTCCAGCATCCGAATGCCCTCCTGGCGAGAATCGACCAGGTGCAAACGCAATTGTTTGGCCGCCTCACCCTGGCCGGAAAGCGAGCGAAGAAAATCCCCGATCATATCGTTGTCTTGATCGAGGAGGGCGACGTGAATCACTGGCATTGAGGCCGGACCGTGGCCGCCAAAGACGGTTGCTATCAACCCGGCCATCACCAACGGCAGCGTGGCGTAAAGAACCACTGTCCAGGGACGCCTCCAATCCCGCTTCAAATCGTTAAGCACAAGAAGAAGGACGGTTTTCAATCAGCAATTCTCGCTTTTGGTTTGCGGAGGGAGAGAAACCGAAAGCGGCGGTCCGCGCCGCACTCCAAGGGCTCCGCCAGATTCCAAGCCGTGGGCTTCCTCCAGCGCACCGGTATCTCGCGCAGCGTTTGGAGTGCGGCGCGGACCGCCGCTTTCGGTTTCCGGCCAGAAAAATGAGAACTGCTGGTTTTCAATCGCGCAGTTCCCTTCCGGTGAGCTTGAGAAACACGCTCTCCAGCGTCGGCTTCTGAACGGAGAGATCGGCGACCTCGACCCCGCCACGGCCCAGCCGGTTGATCAGCGTCGCCAAATTATAGTCCGGCTTCTCCAGATGCAGCGTGGCCTGGCCATCCGCCGCGTTAAGAAACGCCACCGGGTCGCCCTCCAGCGCCTGCTGGACCTGCCGACCGGTAAACGAACCGCGAATCGTAATCACGTCGCGGCCCCCGGCCACCTTCGCCAATTCGGCCACCGACCCGGTTTGCAGCACCTTGCCGTGGTCCATGATGGCAATGCGGTCGCAAAGTTTCTCAGCTTCCTCGAGGTGGTGCGTGGTAAAGATGATGGTGGTTCCCTGGCGGGCGATGTCGCGGATGATATCGAGGATATTGTTGCGCGCCTGTGGATCGATGCCTACCGTTGGCTCGTCCAAGAGGAGCGCCTTGGGCCGATGCACAAGGCCGATGGCCAGGTTCAGCCGGCGTTTCATCCCGCCAGAATAGCGCGAGACCGGCTCTCTTGACCGATCGGCCAGCCCGACCCGGTCGAGCAATTCGCCGCTCCTTTGGCTCAACTCGGCGTGTCCGAGGCCGTAAAGGCCGCCCCAAAACACCAGGTTCTCCCGCGCGCTCAGCTCTTCGTAAAGCGCCAGTTCCTGGGGCACCAGTCCCAGCAGCCGCTTGGTCCGCCGCGGGTCTTGCCACAGGTCATAATCACCAATCCGGACGGTGCCCTCGTCCGGCTTGAGCAAACCGCAAACCATCGAGATGGTCGTGGTCTTGCCCGCGCCGTTCGGCCCGAGGAACCCAAAGAGTTGCCCCTCCGAGACCTCAAACGAGACGCGGTCCACGGCCCGGAGTTGGCCGAAGTTTTTCGAGAGGCCTTGGACGGTAATCATAGGTTTCCTCAGCCCGGCTGAATTTGGCGCAAACCGCCGAAGAGCGAGACGCCCTTGGCGCCGCCCTCCATGGCGAATCCCACGGCGTGGTTGAACTCGGCGCGCCTTAAATCGGGCAGATAGAGACCGGCGTAGAGGGGCCGGTTTGAAGGCAGGGCGGCCACTCCTTCTCTGACCGCGCGCTCAATCCACGCCGGCGGCTGGTTGTAAAAGCGGTTGTAGGTCATGGGCAGGACGGCATCGAGGTCCCATTTGGCCCAATCCTGCCGAACGAGCTTCTTGGCCAGGCTCGGCGTGGGGAAGACGGCGGCGGTGAGCATCTTGCGCTTGGCGTGGACGGTCTCGGCCAGGAGATTGACCAGCCGGGTGATGCTGTCGTAGCGGTATTGACGCCACGCCGCGTTGGCGGGGGGATCGGGAAGTTTGAGCGGGTCTTCGCCGGTTTGTTTTTTGAAGGCGTTGCGGCAGACCTCGCAATAACAGAAGTCGAACTGTGGCAGCTCGGTGTTTTGCACCAGGTTGTATTTCTTCCACAAACCGACCGGGAGGATGACGTCCGGGTAACGGATGTAGTCCAAGTGGATTCCGTCGAGGTTAGGAGTGTCGGCGAGGCCCGAGACGATTCTCACCAGGTGATCGCGCACCTGCTCGTGAGATGGGCAGAGGAAATGGTAGTAGCCCACGTAAGGTGGCTTGGTGGCCGCCGAGACGCCCAGGCGGCTGACATCATACCAGTCCGCATGGTTTTGGAGGAGTTGCTTGTCGCCGCGGCATAGCGTCATAATCCAGGCGTGGGTTTGGAGGCCCTGTTCTTTGGCGTGGGAGAGGACCTCGGCGTTGTAGGTGCTCAACAGCACCGCATCGACACCGGCCTGCTTGATCTGCTCGAAGCGGTGCCGCTGCTTATCCGCCGTCAGGTTTTTGCCACCGTCGGTCCAGATCCAGTTTGTTGCGCGGCTTTCGGACGCCCCCCGCGTCGTTCGCTCGCTCGCCAGCCACGTTGCGGCGCATACGCCCACCGCGCCCCGGCTCATCTTGGCTAAGAATGATCGTCGGTTCATAGTTGTGCCGAGCTTAACTCACCCGGCTGCCAAAGCCAGGCGTTTTTCCCCGGCACTCGGAGGCTGGCTCGGATGCAGCTTCGGGGTCAGTCCTGCATTTTTTCCGCCGATTCGCATTCCATCCCCGCGGAAAAAGTGAGGACTGACCCCGAAGCCAATCGCACCCGGCTGAGTCTAGAGGCTTGACTTCGCATCCGCATTGCGCTGACATACGCCCCCGATGAGAACTCTGTTTGGCAGGCACCCTATACTCGCCCTGTTAGCCGTCGCGTTTCTGTGGCTGGGGTCTTTGACTGCGTCCAGGGCAGCACCAGTTCCCGGCTCGGTCGAGGCTCGGCTGGCTCAACTCGAAGCCAAGGTCAATTCCGCCCCGGCCATTAATTCGGGAGACAATGCGTGGGTGCTGATTAGCTCGGCGCTGGTGCTGATGATGACGGCGCCGGGGCTCATCCTGTTTTATGGGGGCCTGGTACGCCGGAAGAACGTGCTGGGCACGATGATGCACAGCATGATTTTGATGGGCCTGGTGTCGGTCATCTGGGTGCTCTACGGCTACAGCATGGCCTTCGGTGCTGGCAATGCCTTTTGCGGGAATCCTCTCCGGCACTTTCTCCTTCGAGGCGTCGGCTCGGCCCCCAACCCCTCTTATGCTCCGACCGTCCCCGCCGAGAGTTTCATGCTCTTCCAGATGATGTTCGCCATCATCACGCCGGCGCTCATTAGCGGGGCGATGGCCGAGCGGATAAGGTTCAGCGCCTATTTGCTCTTCACCGCGCTCTGGCTCACGCTCATTTATTGTCCGCTGGCCCACATGGTTTGGGGCAAGGGCGGCCTCTTCAACTGGGCCTCCGGCGGAACTGTGCCCGTCCTGGATTTTGCCGGCGGGACGGTGGTGCATATCAGTTCGGGCGTCTCGGCCCTGGTTTGTGCCTTGCTGCTGGGCAGACGTCTGGGTTACCCGAAGGAGCCGATGCCCCCTCATAACGTCGTCTTGAGCCTCATTGGCGCCGGCCTGCTGTGGGTCGGCTGGTTCGGTTTCAACGCCGGCAGCGCCGTGAGCGCCGGTACGCTGGCCACGAGCGCCTTTGCGGCAACTCACTTCTCGGCTTCGTCCGCCGCGCTGAGTTGGGCCTTCTGCGAATGGCTCCACAAAGGCAAACCCAGCGTCCTGGGCGCCGCTTCGGGCATGGTCGCGGGGCTGGCCACGATAACTCCGGCTTCGGGCTTCGTTTCCATTCCTTCGGCCCTGCTCATCGGTTTGGTCGCCGGGGCGGGTTGCTATTTCGCGGTCACGCATCTCAAGTCCCGCTTCGGTTACGATGATTCGCTGGACGTGTTCGGCGTCCATGGTCTGGGCAGCACGGTCGGCATGCTCATGCTCGGCTTCCTGGCCAGCGCCACGATTAACGACCAAATAGCCTCGACCTGGAAGCTCAAGGGGCACATCATTTCGCTGGCGGGCGGGGCCGCGCAATTCGTCAACCAACTCAAAGGCGTTGGCTTCACCGTGCTCTACACCGCCGCGGGGACATACATCCTGATGAAACTCGTCGATGCCCTGGTTGGCCTGCGGGTCACCGAGGAAGAAGAGACCATGGGCCTCGACCTCAGCCAGCACGGCGAGAGCGCCTATAACGACTGACAGCTCTTGAGGACGAGCGAGGCGCCTACTTCAGAACGGCGTCGTAGAACTCCTTCCAATCGTCCAGGTTGTTTAAATTGATGGCATCCTTGGGCGCGCTGGCATCGTCCGGTAACCCGTTCGCTTCCAGAATCGATTTGCGGGTGGCGTCCTGGTGATTATATCCGCGAATGGCCGCATTTAGCTTGTCGATAGAGGCGCGGTCCAGTTTTGTTCCCGTCTTCTTTACCCAGGCCTCAAACTGCGGATAAGTGGGCCGGTCCTGCTTGAGGAAGCTTATGACCGCATCGCGGTTCAGCCCCAGTCCGTCAATAACCATCCGGTCGAAGCCGGTTCCGGCGCCAGGATAACCCGGGGCCAATCTGCCGGCGGATTCGAGCGAGAGCTTGAGCCAGAGCCGCGGCAGGTGAATTACACCGAGCGGACCGGCGACGCCAGAACTGATAAGAGGCACAATCGTGTTCATAGGAATTAGGTACTTGCACTTTTTAGACCTCGGTTCTCACGCTAAACCGACAACCGTCCGCCTTCCGGGATTTGAAATCTGAGATCTCAAATTCCGCTCGCGGGGCAATGCTTTTGAACCGAGCTCTAATGGGTCAACAACACGAACATAGAATCGTTGCGGCCCTTCGTCAATGCAGGGTGAGATCAAGTGGCTGAAATCGGCACGCGACAGAGCTTTCTGCCGACATAGAGTTTCGGCTCCTCCCGCCTCACGCGCGTATAGACCCCGACACGGCCCTCAGCGCAATAGCAAGGAAATCGTGAAACGTGATCCCGATCTCTCAAGCTTCGTCGCGCCAAGAGCGTCTCACGTTTCACAGTTTACGTTTCATGCCACTCAATTATCTCCGTTGCCTTTCCTTAAGCCGTTCCTCCTGGCTTGGAGCCGGCCAGGGAGTCCAGCGAGAGATTCGCGTCGCCAATCACAAACAGGCGCTCGGAAATGTCGTTGAGGGCCAAGCGGGTCGTTTCAAACCGCTCGGCCAGGGTGTTGAGGATGGAGGCCAATTCATAGCGCTGCGCCAGGCGGTGATCGCTTGCCATGCGGTAATGAGTTCGGCCCAGCCCCTCGTAATAGCTCAGCCCGGGAAAGCCACGCGCCTCGGCTCGGAACCGGATGCGCTCCGGAAAAACCCCGGAGAGAAAGAGGGAATAATTGCCGATGTGTACGCGGATGGAAAAGGCTGTCCGATCGTCGGCATCCCTGAGGGCCGCCAGCATCTCGAAAAAGTAATCGAGCGGGTTGGCCGTGCCTGGAATTACGCAACGGGCCCGCTCCGCGCGCGCAAATTCCGAAAGCACTTCCGCCACATAATCGGCCACGGCGCGCTCCCGCACGTTGGCGCGACGAAAGGCCTGCCGCACCAGAACATAGAAATAGAAGCGAGTTGAGACTTTCAGGCAGCCGCCACGCTCCAGCAGCGCGTGGAGAAGGGCCTCATCATCCAGGATGAGGTCGCGGCACTCTTCGTCAGCCAACAGTTTCACCAGGCATTCGGCGCTGCCAATCCGGGGTCCGAGCACCTGGATAATGAAGTCAATGTCTTGCGCCTGGAACTGTACCCGGCAGTTGGGTTGAATCACTTTCATAACCTGCCGACAGATTCTCTCCAGGCGCTACGAGGCGCTCTGGTCTGGCTTAGAGCCTGTTTTAAAATTGGCCGGGGCTTGCAGCGGCTCTTTTGCCCGTGGCCTTCGTTGGCTCGCTCCTTACAGCCCGCTGCGGGGATGCTCGGAGCGCGCCGCCTCGGCCACGGCCAAAATCCCTCGCCGCAAGCCTTCCCGCGAATTCTAAAACAGGCTCTAAGCCTATGAGTCACAATCTAACAACAATGTAGAACAATCGCGCAAGCATGGCAAAGCCGGTTTCACGACCGCTGTGCGCGTGGGCCGAAATCCAAAGCGGGTGAACAACTGTGTCGCGCGCCCATTGGGTGGCGGCTTGCCAAGGTGGCGGCCCTGGAATAGTCTTATCGCATGAGTAAGACAGAGCTTGTTTCAATGACCGTGAAGCTGCCCGCTGAGGACCATTGGGCCGTGTGCGCGAAATCGAACCGGAGCGCCTGGGTACGAAACGCCATCCGCGAGAAGCTGGAGCGGGAAGCGGCCCCCAACACTCGCCCGCGAACTGCTCTCGGGCGCAAATTGCTGGCCGCCCGTGCTGAGTATGCCCGGCTGGGTGGGCGCGGGTTGTCCCTCGACGAGGTCAGACAGGAGGTCGCGCGGCGGCGGGGTGAACGGTGAAACGGACCTATTTGGACAGTTCCGTCCTCATCCAGGCTGTTCGAGGGGTGGACGGCGACCGAACCACGGCCCTCCTGGAGGACCCGGACCGGGAGTTCGTGGCGGCCACTTTTTTAAAGCTCGAAGTGCTGCCTCAGCCGACGTTCCACAAGCGCGAAGCGGAGTTGGCCTTCTTGCGAGACTTTTTCGGGCAGGTGGTGGAGTGGTGTGACGCATCGGAGGATCTGTTGTCGGCGGCGCTCGCCGAAGCCGGTGCGCTGCCCTTGGCGGCTATCGATGCAATCCATGTAGCCGCCGCGAAACGCCTGCACGCCGACGAGTTCATCACGGCGGAACGTCCCAACAAACCCTTGTACCGGGTCCGCGGCTTGAAGGTATGTTTCCTGGCCAACATCTGAATCGAGCCAACCTCGGAACACGACCAGGAGTCGCACGCGAATGCGGGCGCCTTCGCCGGCATGGTCGCACCCACGCTGACGCGCGGACGGGGGCCTCCGCGCTGGTACGAAGACCCGACAGGAAAAGAAACGATGAAACCGATTGACGTCGAAGCAACAAAACAACCGCTAACACCCGAATTGCTGTGGAAGATGGACGCCTACTGGCGCGCGGCGAACTACTTGTCCGCAGGCCAGATTTACCTCTACGACAACCCGCTGCTCAAGAGACCCCTCAAGCGCGAGCACATCAAGCCACGCCTCCTTGGGCACTGGGGCACGACGCCGGGCTTGAACCTCATTTACGTTCATCTCAACCGCCTCATCAAGGAACACGACCTCAACGCCATCTTCATCGCCGGCCCAGGGCACGGCGGTCCCGGCCTGGTGGCCAACACCTATCTCGAAGGAACCTACAGCGAGATCTACCCGAACATTTCCTCCGACGAGGATGGAATGAAACGCCTGTTCACGCAGTTCTCATTCCCCGGCGGCATCCCGAGTCACGTCGCGCCCGAAACCCCCGGCTCCATTCATGAAGGCGGCGAGTTGGGCTACGCCTTGTCTCACGCCTACGGCGCCGTCTTCGACAACCCCGATCTGCTGGCCGTATGCGTGGTCGGCGACGGCGAGGCGGAGACCGGCCCCATGGCCACGAGCTGGCACTCGAATAAATTCCTCAACCCGGCGCGAGACGGCGCGGTATTGCCCATCCTGCATCTCAATGGCTACAAGATTGCCGGCCCGACCGTGCTGGGCCGGCTACCGCACGAGGAACTCGAATGGCTCTTCCGCGGCTATGGCTACAAGCCGTTCTTTGTCGAGGGTGATGAGCCGGAAAAAGTTCACCAACTCCTGGCCGGCACGCTCGATTCCGTCCTGGGCGAGATAAGGTCGATCCAGTCCGATGCGCGGGCGAATGGATTCAAGACGCGGCCTCACTGGCCGATGATCATCCTGCGCACTCCCAAAGGCTGGACGGGGCCGAAGAAGGTCGATGGCAAAACCGTCGAAGGCACCTTCCGCGCTCACCAGGTGCCCATGGGCGAGATGGACAAGCCGGAGCACGTCCGCATCCTGGAAACCTGGATGAAGAGCTACAAGCCGGGCGAGCTCTTTGATGAGACCGGCAAGTTGCGGCCTGAATTGGCCGAGCTCGCCCCCAAGGGCGACCGGCGGATGGGGGCCAACCCACACGCCAACGGCGGCTTGCTGCTGAGCGACCTGCGCATGCCCGATTTCCGCGACTACGCCGTCGCGGTGCCAGCGCCCGGCTCGGTCGTCGGAGAGGCTACGCGTGTGCAAGGGGCTTTCATCCGGGACGTGATGAAACTAAACCCGAACAATTTCCGCGTGTTCAGCCCGGACGAGACCGCCTCAAACCGCTGGAGCGCCCTCTTTGACATCACGGATCGGTGCTCGACCGCGGAAGTCCTGCCGACCGATGACCACGTCTCCCCGGGCGGGCGCGTGATGGAGATGCTCAGCGAGCACCAGTGCGAGGGCTGGCTGGAGGGATACTTGCTGACCGGCCGGCACGGCTTCTTTTCCTGCTACGAGGCCTTCATTCACATCATCGACTCGATGTTCAACCAGCACGCCAAGTGGTTGAAAGTCACGCGTCACATCCCCTGGCGGCGCCCGATAGCCTCGTTGAATTACCTGCTCAGCTCGCTGGTATGGCGCCAGGACCACAACGGCTTCAGCCACCAGGACCCCGGTTTCATCGATCATGTCGTCAACAAAAAGGCGGAGATCATTCGCATTTATTTGCCGCCGGATGTCAACACGCTCCTTTCAGTGACCGACCACTGCCTGCGCAGCCGCAACTATGTCAATGTCATCGTCAGTGGCAAGCAGCCGGAACTCCAATGGCTGGACATGGATGCCGCCATCAAGCACTGCACCGCGGGGCTGGGCATCTGGGAGTGGGCCAGTAACGATAGAGGCTGCGAGCCGGACGTGGTCATGGCCTGCGCGGGCGACGTGCCCACCCTGGAAACCCTGGCGGCGGTGCAAATGCTCCGCGAAGAATTTCCCGACCTCAAGATCCGGGTCATCAATGTCGTGGACCTCATGACGCTTCAACCCAAGACAGAGCATCCGCATGGGCTGAGCGACGCTGATTTCGACGCCTTCTTCACCAAAGACAAGCCCATCATCTTTGCTTTTCACGGATACCCCTGGCTGATCCACCGGCTGACCTATCGGCGTGCCAACCATCGAAACCTGCATGTCCGTGGTTACAAAGAGGAAGGCACTACCACCACGCCCTTTGATATGGTGGTGCTCAACGAACTCGACCGCTTCCATCTCGTTGGTGATGTCATCGACCGCGTGCCCAAGCTCGGTCCCAGCGCCGCTCACGTCAAACAGGCGCTACGCAACAAGCTCATCGATCACAAGGCATACGTCTGCAAACATGGACAGGACATGCCGGAGATCCATGATTGGAGGTGGGGGCAAAAGAAGAGCGGCTCCGGAAGGAGCGGTCGTCGCGCGCGTTGATCTAGCCCAACACCAATGCGCCCCAAAGAGTGCTGGAGGAGATTTTGCTGGACGGCAGCTTTGTCACGGCAAGACCGGCTCCGAACGACATTGACATCATTGTCGTGCTGGCACCCAGTCACGATTTCAGCTCCGATCTGCCACCGCACCAATACAACCTCCTGTCCGCTCGACGCGTGCGCCGGCGCTTCGGATCTGATATTGTAGTGGTGAGAAACGGCACGGACGAGTTGACCCAGGCCATCGCGTTCTTCGCCCAGGTCCGACAGCAGCCGGGAATGAAGAAAGGCCTGCTGAGGATAAAACTATGATCGAGACAACCGAACAGCTTTACCAAGCCATCGAACAGATGGGGCGGATGCAGCGCCTGCTTGAGTCCTACCGGAACGAGATCTTGGCAAGAAACCCCCGCAATTTTGCCATGCTCGCCGAGGGTCCGCTCGAACAGCTCCGGCAATTGCAAACGCAGATTGACCAGTACGTCCAACGGCTGGAGGCCGCCGCCTGAATGGCGGTTTGGCCTGACCCGTTTCCCCTGGTGTTTGTGTGCAATGACGTGTTCGAGGTGGAGATGCCCCCGATTCCGTCAGGACATCCGGGCTGGCTTTGCGAGGGTACAGGCAACCGTTCTTGGGTCCACGCGCGCCGCGTCGGTTCGGCCGTCCGGTTCAGCCTCGGATTGCGCTGAGCGCCTCCCTCAAGAGAGCACACGCAACTACCGCGCATGAGAGGTTTCTCAACGCGGCAAAGTGATGTATGATCGATGCCGCAAGTGATGTACGAGACAAATCCATCCGACGAAAAAGTAGAGCATAAGCTAACCCGGGTTGAAGACTACGAGCCGCTGATCGGCCCGGAGACCGTTGACCGGTTGCTGGACAAAGCCCGCAAGCTTTACGGCTTTCATGTCACTCATTTCAATTCCACTTATTACGGGGGCGGGGTTGCCGAATTGCTCTCCTCGCTAACCCTGTTGCTCAACGGGCTGGGGATACGGGCAGGATGGCGCGTCTTGCAGGGCGCGCCCGACTTTTTTGGCATTACCAAGAACATGCACAACGCCCTCCAGGGCCGGCCCTTCGAGTTCACCCCGCTCAAGCAGCGCATCTACGAGAACATCGTTTATGAAAACTCGGTGCGCAATCACCTCGACCATGACATGGTCATGATCCACGACCCGCAGCCCCTGCCCCTCATCGTCCATTACAAGAAGATGTGTCCCTGGATCTGGCGCTGCCACATCGACCTCTCCAACCCGCACCGGGACTTGTGGCGTTACCTGTCTCAGTTTGTCGAGCAATACGACGCCGCCATCTTCAGCATCAAAGAGTACACCCAGAGCCTGGCCATTCCGCAGATCATCATACTGCCCGCCATCGACCCGTTCAGCAGTAAGAACTGCGAACTGACCGAAGAGGAAATGACCGGACGGCTCGCCCATTACAACATCCCAACCGACCTGCCCCTGGTGGCGCAAATCTCGCGCTTCGACCCCTGGAAGGACCCCAAGGGGGTCATCCAGGCCTTCCAAATCGCGCGCCGGGAGACGCCCGCAACCCTCGTGCTCCTGGGCAATTTCGCCTCGGATGATCCGGAGGGCGCGCAGATCTACGAGAGCCTGCTGGAGAGCCGTGATGAGCGTGTGCTCATCCTGCCCAACGGGGACGATACTGCCCTGGTCAACACCCTCCAGCGCAAGGCCGCCGTGGTGGTCCAGAAGTCGTTGCGCGAGGGCTTCGGTCTGACCGTCACCGAGGCGATGTGGAAAGCCACGCCCGTCATTGGCGGCAATGTCGGCGGCATCCGTTACCAGATCCAGGACGGCGTCAACGGCTTTCTGGTCTCCAGTGTGGAAGAGACCGCCGGCCGCATCGTGCAACTGCTCAAGAACCCCAAAGAGCGTGACGAACTGGGCGCCCGCGCCAAGGAAACCGTTCGCGAGCGCTTTCTCATGTCGCGGTACTTGGAGCAGCACCTGGATCTTTTCACCGCTTTCGAAGCAAAATTCAGGTATAAAGGTGGGGTCTGAAAGCAAAAACAGGGGACTATGACTCGGCGTTCTCGTTCCGCGTCATGGTGGCGCCTGTCGAAGGCGAATTCTTCTACGTCAGAGATGCCAGGGCCGCCGAGAAGGCAAAGGCACACTCTGCTTCACCCAGGAAGGGCCTGGCCCGCTGAGAGCCGGCTGAATCCTAACCCGGATAGTTCACGCTCCACGGGTCCGTTCCCATTAGCACCGCGGCTTTAGCCCGGTGAACAGGCGAGGCG
>JAJYHY010000494.1 GCA_021784555.1 bacterium | reverse complement strand
TCGCTTTCCGACGGGCTTCCCTTCGCGTATTGTCCGACTCCCTTTGCGCGCATGCGTTCGTGTACGAACGGTACAGAGACGCGCAGACTTAATACTGTATCGAGCACTAATGTTTACGACTGTGACGACCCCTCCCCTCCCCAAACCGAGGAAGAAGATCCTGCCGAAGGTCTCGGTCGCCGCCCGGATCGAGCGGGGTTACTACGAGGACATGGTCCGGATCATCGACGCCGACGACCACTTCAATCGGCTCGGGGACTTCGTCCGTGAGGCGGTCTTCGAGAAGATCGACCGATGGAAGAAGGACCACCCGCTCGGCGGTCCGTCCGCGAAGAAGTGAACTGGAGCTTCCCTCTCAGCGCCAACCCGCGGGGCGGCGATGCCATCGTACTACAACTACCATGACAATGCTTTAACGCGCCAATCCAGCACGCTGCGCGTCGCCGCACCAGGCCTGACCTGCCAGAACTGACTTGAGGGAGGCGCGCGACTCTAGTTCTCTTCCGCTCCCTTGTCGACCTTGACCCAGTTCCGCAGCTTGGCAGTCCCCTTCAGACCCCTGGTGCCAATCATGGTTTGGCCGCCGAGTCTTCGCCCATGAACAGTCTCGGGTCGCCCTCCAGTCTGGATTTCGCGTGTGCCTTTGGACCGGGAGTCCGACTTTGCTACAGCCCTAGCAATAACATCGGCAACGTTTGACGGGTTCCGGGAGATAGCCCATTGCCAAAAACCGAAGCCGCCATGAGCGTTAACGGCAGAGACCCACTCATCGAGGAATCTTCGCTTGGTCTGATTCTGTTGAGAGTCGATCCCTTTCACCTCCAGAACGAGGAACGTGTCGTCCTCAAGCTTGACGATGAAATCAGGCCAGTATCGGTGAACGACACCCTCCCAGACATAGAAAATCTCGAAACCGAGGTGATCGTTCTTCACCCAAGCTTTCACGTGGGGGTTGCGGTCTAGATGGAAGGCCTCGGTCGCCTCCCAGCGACTATCGTAGACACAAAAGTTCACATGGGACTTCTTCGTTCTTTCGCAGGCCTTGCCCGTGTACCAGGACTGCATGTCGGCAGTCGAACGAACCGGTCGGTCTCTGTCAAAAACGGGCTCGAGCGACTCGGTGTTCTCGAACACTATCGCTTCTTGTACGTGCTGAACGACCCGGTTCATGTTCAGTGTCAGCAGGATCCGCCGCCGGGCGTCGTCTTCGGCGTAGACCTTTGGGGTGATGCGAATGCGATCCGACGTTAGGAAAGACTCGACCAGCTGAATGAGTTGGGCGAGTAGTTGGTCCCTAGGGCCAGTCCACTCGGTCTTCATCTGCTCAAAGACTTCACCTGCAGCTGCGAATACCAGCCTCTGCATTCTGAACTTCTTCTCAAGTTCGACTAGATCGATCTCAGAGAGCTTGCTTACGTCGGGCTTTCCATCGACTATGGGCGCGAGCTCGGCCAGAGTTGCGTTGTTAGCAGCATTCAACGGGAGCGTCTTGACCTTGGCCAGGTCCAAAGTCAACTTCGGGTGGTAGGTTCGTTCGAAACGAAGGACATTAGGCCACCTGATCTCGAACTCGACCCGTTCGGGAAGCGGTTCGATCTTGGTTTTAGGTGACGGCGGCGGGGGCGGCGGCCCATCGTGCGATTCATGAGGAAGGAACGTGAACGGAACTCCGAAGATGTTGACGTACTCTGGGTCGAGGAGCTCAGAACCGTCACTAAGCTCGTAGGAAAGCCGCCGCAAGCCTCGGCCGATAACCTGTTCACACAGGAGTTGGCTGCTGAAGGCCCTCAAGCCCATTATATGAGTGACAGTCCGAGCGTCCCAACCCTCCGAGAGCATCCCTACGGAGATTACGTTCTGGACCTGTTCCCCCGGCTCTCCAATTCGCCCGACAGTATCCACAATCCTTCGCAACCGTTCCTCTTCATCCTTCTTCGAGAGTTTTCGACCCGCCTCTTCGTCGTCAGAAGGGGCTTCGGTCGAATCCGTGGTAAGAGTCTCTGCTTCAACTTCTGAGTCGATCCGCTCTAGCACACGCGAGTCGATATGGATGGTCTTGTCGGGGGCGTAGAGCTCATCAATCCGGATCTTGCGGTGATCGAAGGCGTACTTTACACGAGCCGCTGTTTCCGTCCTGTTGGCAACCGTGATCATTACGGGAGGCGTAGGCTGGCTTGCCTTCTTCCACGCTCTCAGTGTCTCCAGCCAGTCCTGGCCCAAGAGATAGTACCCGTTTGTCACAAGGTCAGGTAACGGAGTGTTCTCCTCAGCCCTCCTGTTCAAATCATCTCTGACATCAGAATCATTGTAAATGTGGTACAGCCGCGACTTGAAGTCTTTCCCGTACCTTCCGTCATCACGCACGACCACACGAGGTGTCTTGACTAGCCCCGACTCGATGGCGTCGTTTAAGCCGAAGCAGCTGACGATCCAACCGAAGAGTGATTCCTCTGTGCTCTTCTTACCGCTCGGAACGAAGGGGGTGGCGGAGAAATCGTAGCTACAGAGGACGCCCCTCGACGTTGCAATTCGATCGAGACCTGCAAGCCAGACCTTCGCTTCCTCGACCTCAGCCTTGTCGATCTCTTTGCCCTCGTCAGTCGGAGTCAGTCTCCACGCGTGGTGAGCCTCGTCGTTAATGACTATGAGGTTTCGAGCACTTGCCATCTCTGCGAGAGTCTCACGAGCGTACGCCTCGTCGCTCTTTGGACCTCGTTTATCCACGGAGTGACGCTTCGCGAGCTCCTCCGCAGAGTCCCATTGAAGGGTGTGCCAATTCGTGATTCGAACTTTGCCCTGATGGAGTGACTCTTGAAGCGCCATCGGAACGATGTCGAATTCCTCGTAGAAATTTCCCGGACCGTCTGGAACAAGTACCCGCAGGCGCCTTCGAACAGTGTGACCTGGTGCCACAACGAGGACGTTCTTTGAGAATCGAGTGTCCTGTGGAGCTGCGACTTTGTTCAGGACTTGCCATGCGATCAACATCGCCATGACAACAGTCTTTCCGCTGCCGGTCGCCATCATGCTGCAAATTCGTCTAAACTGGCTCCCGTCCGAAGGAATCACGATTCCAACTCGCTCGGAATCAGGTGCCTCCGCGAGCCAGACGAACGTCTCTATCGCTTCTAGCTGGCAGAAGAAGAACTGCCGCCCTTGTCGGGCTTCGGGATCCTTCCAATGCTCTAGAAGTCGCTTGGTCGTTCCTGTGACACCCGGATAGCCCTCTTCCCGCCAGCGCTTCACTCGTGGACGAATCTGGTTCACTAACGCGATTTCAACAAAGACTCCCGGGTCATCGAAGGCCCGGGAGCCTTCGGTTGCCTTGACGTAGCCTGCGGGTCTACGGCCAGCCGTTCGAACGAACGACCTGCTCTCGCGGTCGTACTTCCAATAGGACTCGGGTTCTCGGTACGGCGAGTTGATAATGAGGTGGTCGATTTTCCCCTCTGCCATCAGCGGACCTCGAGCACACGAAGGCTCTCGACGCCGCGGTCATCAATGATCTTGATTGCAACAGTTCTGTTCGGTCCCGGTTCGAAGGGAAGTGACATCGTACCTCTCAACGCCTCGGCCTTTACCTCGTCGATCTCTGCATGCAAGTTCGCCGAGAGCTTAGACCATCCCTGCTTATCGTTCGCCATGGGGAAGAAAGCCTGGCGGGGGAAAATGCTGCGCCCGTCATAGTCCGTGTCGAGGAACCACATCGAAATTCGGTCGGATCCACCGGACTCCGTAACACCGTTCACCACGTCGTAGTAGTCGAATCCACGAACTTCCACGACCCACTTTCCCTTTTCCTTTCCCTCCTTTACCTTGGAGAGCACAGCGTCTGGCTGGCCGACAAGCCAGAAACTCTCGTTCGAAGATCGGCGCTTTTTCAGGTCCTCCGTGAAGAGGTCCGGGTTCATCTGAGCCTTCAGGATAGAAACGCCGGGCCAATCGGTCTCGTCGATGTCCTTTGCGGCCTGAGGGTCGAATTGGAAGGCGGCGAAGACAACAATCGTCGGCTTCGGGACGATGTGTTGTGCCTCCTGCAGAGCCGCGGCAACCTGTCGCGGCTCGAGGGGCGCGTAGTCCGGACCGAACGAGAAGACGACTCTCTCGGTGCCTGGACCCCTTGTCTGTCCTTCTGCCTGGAGCCAGCGGTGAGCAGGAAGCGGCTCGACCCTTGCGAACTCGAGACGATCCCCTTTCCTTCCCCGTATCCCAGCCTTTAGGAGTTCCCCTCGCCAATCACTTTGGCGGAGCGTCTCACCTCCTCTGGAAACCGAGGAGTCTGCCTCCTCGAGTCTCGCACTTTCTTGGACTGTCAGAGATCGGGCGGTTGGTGCAGGGACGGCTTCGACCGTAAACGGTCCAGTTACCCTGACACGTGACTTGTCAACGTTGGGTCTGTCATAGAGCGTCTCGAGGATCGGTGGCTCGTTGTTTGCTATCGACCTTAGCTGAATGTGCGGTGCGGTTTCGTAAACGAAGCCGCTGGAAACCCCTTCCTCGGGGTGGGCGAGCTCATAGTAATCGTAAACCGAGGACATTAGCCTCTGTCGTGTCAACGCGAGAGCGATGCGAGATGTATCACACGAAATCCAACGCCGCCCCCACTTCTCGGCACAGAATGCCGTAGTCCCGCTTCCGCACGTGGGGTCAAGAACGAGATCCCCTGGGTCGGATGCCAGTAGGAGGCAGCGTTCAACAACTTTTGGATTCGTTTGCACGACGAACATCTTGTCGGAAGTGAATCCGGCCGTGCCCGTATCGAACCATAAGTCCACGAGGGGTTGATACGCGAAGTCCTCGAAATACCGTACATAGCGGAGGGTGTCGCCGA